>CANFUT010000042.1 GCA_947450325.1 Flavobacteriia bacterium | reverse complement strand
AAACGCTTCGGCGGAATCATTTAATGCAAAAATAAAAGCTTTCAGAGCTCAATTTAGAGGAGTCAGAAATGTTGGATTCTTTTTATTTAGATTAACCCAAATTTATGCTTGATTTTCTGTGAAGTCCACAGAATTTTGACATGATCCTGATTTTGACATGATCCTGAAAAACTGAATAAAAAAAAACAGAATGCGAAACGTCATTTTCATTCTGTTTCTCATTCTGTTTTTGTACTCGGAGCGGGACTTGAACCTTTTCGGCTTAACTCAGCTTAATTCAGCTTAATTCTCATATAAAAACTATGATAATAAAGACTTTAAACATTTATATACTTTTTAGTAATTTTAAAAAACAGAATGAAAATGAATGAAAATGAAAGAATGTTTGGAAAATGTTTGGAAAAAAGTTGACTGATTGAATAACTCGAAGTACCTTTGATTAAAAAAAAATTAAAATGGCTACAGTTAAATATCGTCTTAAAAGAAATGTAAACAAAGACAAAAGCACTATCTATGTATACTTGTCATATGGTAGAGGAAATATGTTTGAGGTAAAAACAGGATTTTCGATTGACCCAAAAGATTGGCAATTAAAGTTAGGGTTTCCAAAGCAAAATAATGCAGAGAGTAAATACCTACTTTCAAATTTGAAATCATTAGAGTCTTTTATTCACGATTCATTAAATAGTTCTAATTCAAAAGGAGAATTGATTGACAAACATTGGCTTGAGCTTAAGATTAAGGAATGTTTCAATCGTGTAGAAAAAACAGATTTAGAAGTATTTACTAATCATTTACAATACATCATCGATAATGCACACAATAAAAAGATTAGGGGGAAAAATTCAGTAGGACTTTCGGAAAGCAGAATAAAAGGCTACAAAACTTTTTTAGGAATTATCGAAGAATATCAGCAAGTGAAAGGAAAAACCATACGTTTAACTGAGATTACTAATCTTTTTGCAGAAGACTTTAAGAATTGGTTATTAAAAAGTAAACAATATTCAGTAGCCTATGCAGGAAAGCAAATTGACAATTTAAAAGCTGTTTGTAATGACGCCGAGCGATTAGGTATACCGACACACTCTAATGCCAAGAATATCGAAAGTTTCACAGAATCTGACGAAGAGCGTTTTATCGTGACTCTATCGTTTGAAGAAATAAAATTAATTTACGATACGCCAATGCCTACAAATTATTTAGAAAATGCTAAAAAATGGATGCTTTTCGGATTTGAATTAGGACAACGTGGAGAAGATTTGCTAAATGTTACTCAAAATAGCATCAGATACATAGAAGGACTTTTAACTGTCGATGTTCATCAAAAGAAAACCAAAAAAGATGTCTCTGTAGTAATAATGAAGCCCGAGATAATTGAAATGCTCGAAAACAGTATTCCTCATAAAATCTCACTTCAAAAGTTCAATAAATACATTAAAGAAGTATGTGAACTTGCAGGTTTAAATACCTTGACTGACGGATACAAAGTGGCTACTGACAATGAAGGTAACAGACGAAAAGTATTTGGAAAGTACCCTAAATGGGAACTAATGGCTTCACATTCGCTTCGTAGGTCGTTCGCTTCCAACTATTACAAAAGGATTTCTACTCCTGTTCTAATGGGAATAACGGGACACTCTCGAGAATCTGATTTTTTGAAATATATCAACAAACAAGTGGACAAGGACGATAATGCTAAGTTATTCGCAATGCAGTACAAGCAATTGATGATTTAAAATTCAGTTCATTTCGGCAATTTTCCACTCGGAATGTTATCTTTGCTTTCTATATGTAATTTAAAATGAACGGAGAACAACTTAAACAATTAGAAGCACGACTTTGGAAAACAGCAGACGACCTGCGTGCCAATAGTAAACTAACAGCAACCGAATACAGTTTCCCGATTTTGGGACTGATTTTTCTCCGACACGCACACAACCGATTTGTAATAGCAAAAATAGAAATTGAGCAATCACTTCCCGTTCACCCTGTTCGCGGAGTACGCCCGATTGAAAAGAATGACTTCTTAACTGCAAAAGCAATTTACTTGCCTGAAAATGCCCGTTGGGATACCATTTCAAATTTGCCTGAGAGTGCTGATGTTGGTGAATACATCAACGAAGCAATGCGAAGTATAGAATCAGAATATGAAGGGCTTGTTGGGGTTTTACCAAAGGACTACAACCTTTTCGATAAAGACCTCTTGCAACGTGCCATTCGTGTTTTTAATGATGAAGCATTAAATGACGTCCGTGGTGACGTTTTTGGACGCATTTACGAGTTCTTCCTCAATAAATTTGCTATGAGTGGTGCACAGGAAGGTGGTGAGTTTTTTACCCCTCCTTCGTTGGTAAATACAATTGTGAAAATAATCCAACCAAATCACGGAATTGTAGCGGATTTAGCCGTTGGTTCTGCGGGTATGTTTGTTCAAACAGCACATTTTATAGAAGACGAAGGTGCTGACGCATCTCAAAAAGTTACTTTTTACGGTCAAGAAAAAGCAGATACCAATACCCGCTTAGCCAAAATGAATATGGCTGTTCACGGTTTGGAAGGAAGTATTTTACAAGGGAACACATTCTACGAGGACAAACACGAATTACTTGGAAAGTGTGACTTCATAATGGCAAACCCTCCATTTAATGTGGACGGAATAGATAAAAGTAAGGATAGCGTCAAGAAAGACCCCCGCCTGCCTTTTGGTTTGCCAAAAAACGATAACGGAAATTACCTTTGGATGCAGTATTTCTACTCTTGCCTCAATGAAAACGGACGGGCAGGATTTGTAATGGCTTCTTCCGCTTCTGATGCAGGACATTCAGAAAAAGAAATTCGCCAAAAATTAGTAGAAACAGGTGCTGTTGATGTTATGGTTTCAATTGGAACAAAATTCTTCTATACACGCTCTTTACCTTGTACACTTTGGTTCTATGATCGTGAAAAGGAAAAAGACGCTCAAAGAGCTGATAAAACACTGATGCTTGATTTGCGTGATGTATTCCGCAAGGTCTCTTCTAACCTACACGATTTTACACCTGAACAATTGAATAACATTCAATCTATTGTTGGCTTGTATCGTGGTGAAAAATCGGTGTTCAATAAAACAGTAAAGGGCTATTTTATGGAAAAAACGGTCAAATTGACCACCCAATTCCAGACTAAATTGACCACCCATTTCGGAGCAAACTGACCACCACTTTCCAGTTCAAATTGACCACCTAGTTTCGGTTCAAATTGACCACCCAAAAACTACAATTTTTTTCATGTTTT
>CANFUT010000041.1 GCA_947450325.1 Flavobacteriia bacterium | reverse complement strand
TGTTACTGAAATAATTCCTGATTCAACTTCACTAACAACAGCTAATTTAAAGGACATTGAATAATCCTTTTGACTGCGCTTTTCATAAAAGCTTTTCTCTTTTTCCATAACGATAAAAATTGTGTATCGCTATTTTAGGACTAGACATTATTCCAATAAAAAAGGGGCTAAGTAAAAACTTAGCCCCTTTCAAATATCTATGAAGATTATTTCGTGAATTTAAACTCTACACGTCTGTTTATTGCTAAACCTTCAGCTGTATTACTTGGTGCTTTAGGGAAATCTTCACCAAAGAACAATACTGAGATTCTTTCTTTGTCAACTCCTTTTTTCACTAAGTATGCTTTAACAGCTTCAGCTCTTTTTTGAGACAATGGCATGTTGAACGCTTTATCTCCTCGAGAATCAGCATAACCAGAGAGTGTAACTTTCACAGCAGGATCCGCCAATAATTCAACAGCAATTTGATCTAAATGCTCTTTGTATTTTTTTCTCAAAGCGTACTCAGCAGATTGGAATTGAGCATCGATTCTTCCTAATTTTTCCAAGTTTGCAGAAATTGTAGGAGCTGGAGCTGATTCAGGACAACCTTTGTTAGCTTTAGTCCCAGCAACATCTGGACAACCATCTTCGAATTCAGCTACGCCATCGCCATCAGCATCTGGACAACCTTTCATTGCTTTCGTACCTTTTACATTTGGACATTTGTCATCTTTGTCAGCAACGCCGTCACCATCTTTATCAGGACATCCGTTTGTTGCAGCAGTTCCAGCTTCTTCAGGACATTGATCATCTTTGTCAGCGATTCCGTCTTTGTCAGCATCTGGACAACCTTTTGTTTCTTTAGTTCCAGCAACTTCAGGACATTCGTCCTGGAAGTCAGCAACACCATCTTTGTCAGAATCCAATGGACAACCATTTTTGTCAACTTGAACACCAGCTGGTGTTTCAGGACATTTGTCATTAGCGTCAGTTACACCATCACCATCAGTATCTTTTGGTTTACCAAAGTTGTAAACAACACCAACACTGTTAATCAAATATTGGTCATTGAATGCCAAAGATTGGTGATCACGTCTATCACTTGACAAGATTGAGTATAAAGTGTTGAAATTCACACCGATGTTTTGAGTTAACTTAACTGTAAAACCTAAACCAATATTTTTTGTGAAATCTGTTCCTTCAACAACTAACTTAGAGCTATCGTCATCTTTCGCTTTAAACATTGCGAAACCGAAACCTCCAAATACATAAGGTTGGAAACGACAATCTTCTTTCAACATTCTTCCGTTGTTGATTTTGAATCTCAATTGTAAATTACCTTGAGTTAAATCGGCACGAAAACCACCCATTTCTGGAACATGATATCCGATGCTACCTTTTGATACATCAAGACCAAGATTAAAAAATGCATTTAAATTATAAGCAGCAGAAACACCAAATTGAGCTCTAAAAGCTTTATCTGTATTCAACCAAAGATAATTCAATTCCCCATTGTAATTTACAACACCAGCGTGAAGTCCAACACTGAGTTTTTGATCTTGTGTTTGAGCATTTAATACATTCATTCCTAAAACAAATGCAGTAAAACTAAGTAACAGTTTCTTCATTTCTATTTTTTTTGATGGTCTAATTTAATACCATTAAGTAATATTTTGTCTCTAAAACAACTGATTTTATTAGGCTTTTAAAAAACCCAATTAGTCAACTAAATTTTTGACAACCACAAAGGTATGTAAAAATTTAGATGTTGAACAATTTTTAATCGATTAAATTGTAATTTATATGAAAAAAAAAGTATCATTCATCGAATCTTTACTCAAAAAAATGATTTTTTTAGTCCATTTTAATTGATTTTTTGATTTTTTTATAACATGCTTAATATGAATATATTAATGTTTTTATTACAACTTATAATTTCCCCGCAAGCACAAAAGTTTTTCTTGTTGTGAAAATTTCACCTGCACTATTGAATGCTTCGAAGTACAAAATATAAGTACCAATACTTGCTTTTTGATTTTTCTCGGTTAATCCATCCCAATTAAAACTTCCCTTTACCCCCAAAAGTTCACTTTTAACCAAATCTTTGATGATTCTTCCTCTATCATCATAAATATGAATTGTCCCAATCATACCCGCTTCTTGCATTTCATAATTAAATTGAATCACATCTTCTAAGCCATCATTATCCGGTGAAAAAGTTTCGGAAGTCAAAGTGACTTTACCACTCTCTTGCCCCACAGAATATTGCGAATTTTGAAGTCCAGGTGTAGCAAAACTAACCGCTTCTGCTGCAGTATGCCAATTGTTTGCATCATTTGAAATTCCATTTGGGTCAATTTTTTCAAGTGATTTTCCATCAAAATTATCAAGTAATTGAAAATGCCAATCTTCTAAATAACTCACTTTATCCAAAACGTTCTGATTGTTAATCAAATAAACAGTGCCAGAATCATTATTTAGCGTAGGCAAACTCATTTGAACAAAACGTCCCGGAATTGCAAAAGGATAAACTTGCAACTGCGACAATGAATCTGAAGTCAAAACTGCATATTCACCTTGTTTTAAGATAAAATGCTCAGTGATAGTTTTCAAATTCGAAATAGTATCATTGTCAAAATTTCCGATTTGCAAATTATATAAATCAATCCATTTCGCAGAATTATTTCTGATTTCAATAAAATCGTATCCCGATGTAATTGGATTAAAGAGAATTTCATTTATGACCAAATCACCAACCATCGACGTTTCAGGCAAAACGAAAGTACCTGAAAGATTGATTGTATTTATCCAACAATCAGCAACATTGCTCATGGTGATCTGATAAATTTGAGATCCAACCAAATTTTCTTGGAAAGTATAAATTACCGATTTAGGAAAACTTTCAGTCAACGCTGTGTTTGTAATTGTCAAATTTGGATTAAAATCGATCAATGAATTTACCAAACTCAAAGAATCTAAACCTTCAGAAAAGGTAAGTTCCAATAAATTCGGGGCAGTTGCTAATAATGTTTTGAATGCAGGTGCTTGAGTATCTGGAGTTATGTCATAAATCGAATTTTGCAAACTTGGTGTTCCTCCTAAAACTGCATTGCTTGCGCTCCAATTCGTTTCGTCAGAACAAGGATCGTTTGGGTTGATTAATTCAATCGAATAACCTCCATCTTTCTTAACGTCGTCCTGAAACCAAGCATCAGTGTAGGAAATCTTATCTAAAACCAATAAGCTATTGTCTTTTAGTACAATGTCATCACCAGCATTGTTCAAACTTGGAAAACTTATAACTGTAACAGAATTTAAGAAAGAATCAACCACAGTTGAGCCGCATAAAATCTTGTATTCACCAGGCAACAACCATGCATTTCCTATGGTTCCATCAGATGCATTATCGCCAATTTTCCAGCCATTTAAGTTGAAAATTTTGTTGCTACGATTGTAAATTTCAACAAATTCATATTCCGGCAATCCCAATACTGGTGAAGGATCACTCATAAACTCATTGATAATTACATCCCCTTTTACTGGCGTTTGTGCTTGTAAAAAAGTAAAAATGGCATTGTGAACAACTGAGTTTCCTGCAATATCCTCGACATTTGAAATCGTCACCTCGTTCGATGCACCATTTACCAATTGCGTTTGCAAAGAAAGGTGAATCAACGCAAAATTACTTGCGTCTCTCGTGGCAGAAACAATAGTGTTTGCTGGATTGATGACATAATTTGAAATCGTTTCTCCTGTCGTTTGATCAATCGCTTCGTTGAAAAGCAAATCCACATTGGTTGCGTTGATTACGGAAGTTGAACTCACAGTAGGAGCTTGTGTATCTACGATTTCATCTCCAATATAAATATCGTCATAATAAAATTTAGTCGCATTGCTAGAAGTGTAAACACACATAAAACCTGCATGTGTTCCGACTAAATTGCTTGCATCTGTTCCTGTGGATTGAAAAACATAATTCGTCCCACCTGAATAATCGACATATAAATCCCAATTTCCTGCATTGTCTCTCACCACCCTGATTCCCAAATTTGCAGAACTTGCAATTGCTCCGGCTGTCCCTGCGCAAATTTCAGTGCTTGTTCCACCAACACTTTTGAAAAGTCGCACCGCGTCTGTCGTCAAACTCTCTCCCAAAAGGATGTAATATCCATCAGGATTGGTGCTTAAATCTGAGCTTGCTGCTGTTAGATAGATTTTAGAGAAATTACTTGAAGAACCTGCAAAACTTTGCTTGCCATAAAATCGCCATTCTTTATTCGCAATGGAAGATAAATTATGTGGGGTAACTAAATACGATGAACTGGTTGCAATGTCATTCAATTGCAATTGGTTACTTCCGTTTATATTAAAGGTAGAAGCTGTTCCTGTCCAAGCTGGATTTGTTGTAAAATCTCCGTCAGTGAAATCTTCCTGAACCTGCGAAAAAGCGAGCAAAGGAAGTATTAAAAATGAAATGTTGAGAAAGTGTTTCATAGATAGTTCACAATAAGACTTTAAATATAGTAATTTTGATTTTGAATTTATAAATTTATTCGGAATTATTCTTTGTTGAAAATCATCATTTTAAAATTATTTAGAATCTGAATTCAACAATTTTTTCGATATTCAAAAAGCAAGAAAATGAGAATAGCTGTAGTTGGTGCTACTGGAATGGTAGGAAATGTAATGCTCAAAGTGCTGAGAGAACAAAATTTTCCAGTGACAGAATTAATTCCTGTTGCTTCTGAAAAATCTGTTGGTCAAAAAATTGATTTTGGAGGTTCAACTTACACTATTGTCGGTCTACAAACTGCAGTAGAAATGAAACCAGACTTGGCAATTTTTTCAGCAGGTGGAGAAACATCGCTTCAATGGGCACCAAAATTTGCTGAAGTTGGTACTTTTGTTATTGACAACAGTTCAGCTTGGAGAATGGACCCATCTAAAAAGTTGATCGTTCCTGAAATTAATGGTGACTTATTGACCGTTGATGATAAAATCATCGCCAATCCAAATTGCAGTACCATTCAAATGATGCTTGCGTTGGCTCCCTTGCACAAGGCTTACACGGTGAAAAGAGTCGTTGTTTCAACTTATCAATCTATCACTGGAACTGGAATGAAAGCGGTACAGCAAATGGAAAATGAGCGCGCCGGAATCGAAGGTGAAATGGCGTATGCTTATCCGATTGACAAAAATTGTATTCCACATTGTGATTCGTTCATGGACAATGGTTACACAAAAGAAGAAATGAAATTGACGCAAGAAACGAAAAAGATTCTTGATCCTTCGATACGCGTTACTGCGACTGCTGTTCGTGTTCCTGTTGTTGGCGGACATTCTGAAGCGTTGAATGTTGAGTTTGAAAAAGATTTCGAACTGCAAGATGTAAGAAAACTATTGCACGATTCTCCTGGCGTTACGTTAAAAGATGATCCAACGACAAACACTTATCCAATGGCAAAATATGCTGAAGGCAAAGATGATGTCTTTGTTGGAAGAATCCGCAGAGATGAAAGTCAAGAAAATACTTTGAATATGTGGGTTGTCGCTGATAACTTAAGAAAAGGTGCAGCAACGAACGCTGTTCAAATTGCACATTTATTGATCCAAAAAGGATTTTTGAAGATGTAGTTGTACTGAAATTAAAATGAAAACCACGTTCGGAAAAGTGCGTGGTTTTTTTGTGTGCTAAAAAATCTTGACTAGTCCTAAATAAGCGATACAGATTATTAAAGACTAAATTAATAAATTATATCCCAGTAAACACGTGTTTACTGGGATATTTGTTTTTATAGGTTTTTATTTTGATTTTATTTTGGTTGTGCATTTGACAAGGAGTCT
>CANFUT010000040.1 GCA_947450325.1 Flavobacteriia bacterium | reverse complement strand
TCTTAAACAAGTTTACCTCGCAATACAAAACGCTCATACAAGATGGAATGGACAAATCTTCGCTTGGGCAAGTATTAGAAATGATTTAAATAGCTACTTTAGTGAAAGAATTAAATAGGAACTTGACACAGTTTATTGAACACTCCCAAAGTACAAATTATTTAGCTAACTCTATTTCCATCAAATACATATCTAAATCTTTTGCCCAATAATCGCGGTGAATTTCTTTCAATTCAAAACCATGTTTTTCATAAAATCGAAATACAAGTTGTGAAGTACGAACTATTATCTTTTCTAGATCATAAGCTCTCTTAAGAAATTCAATTCTATATTTTAACAATTCACTGCCTATTTTTTGACCTTGAAAGTCTGGATGGATTATTCCCCAACTGATGATACCAAATCTTTTTTCGAGATTGAGATTAATCCCCCCACAACCAACGATTTGCTGATTTTCTTCAACCACAAAATAAGATTCAATTTCATTTTCTAAATACAGAATGAAATCATTTTCTTCCTCAATACCAAAATATTTGGGAGTGTTTAATCGCAATAAATCAATCAAAATCGATTTATCTTGAGTTACGTATGGTCTTATTAATGATTGACTTCCCATGCCTTTCAATTAGCATCAATGCACATCAGTAATTTCGATATCGAAAACCAAAATTGAATGTGGTGGAATATCTGGTAAATCATTGTCGCCATATCCCAATGTTGGAGGAATGATCAATTTGGCTTTTCCACCTTTTTTGAGGTACATAAAAGCTTCTTTCCAACCTTCAATCAATTTGGAAACTTCAAAGGTAATTGGTGTACGTTTGTGCATCCCATCAAATGTTTTACCACTCAATAATTTTCCTGTGTATGTGAAACTTACTTCGTCGTTGAATTTGATAAACTCACCTTCTCCAACATTTTCGATGAAATAATATAACCCCGATTCAGAGCGCTCATATTTGACATCTGATTTCGCAATAAATTTCTCTATTTTTTGGTCAAATTTCGATTTATCTTCTTCAGAGTACGTTTTGCAACCAATTAAAAATAAGGTAATTATTGCGAATGTAAAATATTTCATTTTTTTCTAAATTGTAATTTGCAAAACTTATAATTTGACAGGAGTTACAGTAAATCCTTCTTTTTCCAACAAACGAATTACACCGTTTTCTCCGCCCAAATGTCCAGCGCCGACAGCAATAAACGCTTTTCCTTGCGAAACATAGTTCTTGATTTTGGGAATCCAATTTTTATTGCGATTGTCTAAAAATGCATTTTGCTCTTCCGCCAAAACTCCTCCTTCAGCGTGAATCATATTATACAAAGAATCAATGCGCTGACGTCGGTAGATCTGCTGCATTTGCGTGCTCATTTTATTCGATTTATCTTCGTCTCTAATTCCAGCCATCACCATTTCAGCTTGTTGTTCTTTGGTCAAATCATCAAATATTTTCATTTGATCGGCGATTGTTTCCAATCCTTCCATCTTGATTTTGTTCTTATTAGCAATATTTTGGAAAGTCAATTCGTACGATTCTGTTTTTCCCATGAATTGCATTTGTGTAGCAGTTTGAACCAATACAAATGGTTTAAATTTCGAAAAAGTCGTTTTGAAAGCTTTCTCGTCCATCATCATTTTGGATTTAGTCCAAGCTAAAATGGTGTCCATTTGTTGAGGCGTGAAAAAATCATAAAAAGTACCTTCTTTCAAAACCACATATTTCATCGCTTCAGCTTGATCTGGAATTCCAGCGATTTCCATTACCAATAAATCCGATTTTTTGACCAATTTTTCTAAACTTTCAGGAAAATAGAAATATTGTTTTTCAATCAAATGCATTGTTCCGAATAGATATGAAGGCTGTTTGATTCCATTTCCTTCAATTTTCCAAAGCAAAGAAGTTTGTTCTGTAGCGGTTTGATTGCTTTTCCAAAGGAATGAAGATAAGGTGACAAACAAACTTAAAATCCCAAAGGAATAGTACCATTTTCTATTTTTCATGTGGTATTTTTTTTCAATTTGAGACAAAATTAAGGCTCCAATCTGCTCAAATTATAAATTAAGTATCAATTAAAATATTTTGAGGACAAGTGGTTAATTGACGATTTCAGCCAAATAATTATCATCGACATTGTATATTCTTGCAGCTTTCAAACCAGCGTTTTTGGCCAATTGAAATAGATTGTCAAAATCGACATACAACCAATCAAACCATGGACCAACTTCTTTTTTGTACTTCATTTGAAAACGGAAATTGCCGTAATATTCTGTGTTTAAATCTACCCACATCGATCCGTCTTCATCTTCATACAAATATTTGATATCAGAAGAATCACAATACAATTTTCCGCCAGGTTTCAACAAAGTTTTTGCGTGCGCCAAAGTTTTTTCCAAATTGGAAAGTGTTCCTGCAATTCCGATTCCATTCATCAACATCAAAATGGTATCAAATTGTTCACCTTTTAAATCAAAAAAATCAATTTTATTGGCTTTTAAACCATTAGAATTCATGAATTGTACTGCACCTTCAGAAATATCGATGGTTTGAACATTGAATCCTTGGTCTTGCAAATATTTTGCATGAAATCCTGCACCAGCGCCGACATCCAATATGTCTCCTTTAGCCAAACTTAGTGCCAATTTCTCCAATTCTGGCATTTCATCGTATTGTCTAAAAAGTACTTCTAAAGGAATTATATCGTCTTCACAAATTTCTGAAGAAACAATGATATCATCAGGTTTGTTGGTTTTTGCGTATTCCAAAATGGCTTTACCAATTGGATCTCCGTTGAAATTGCTCATGCTAATTTAATATTCATATTCATCGTATCCAGCCATGTCTTCGTCTGAATATCCATCTTCAAAATCGTCGTCTGAATCAAATTCATCTTCTTCTTCTAATCCAAACTCCTCTTCTTCCTCTAAATTGACTATTCTTGAATCCTCTGGTGGCGCCATTCCGATTGACAAAACGGTGGTTGGTGTTTCAACAATTTCTTCTGTTTTTTCGAGTAATTCAATCAAGAAAATCCACATTCTCAGAAAATCGTAAACCAAAATCACTTTTTGATCCGGTGCTTCCATGAAATCACGCAGTTTCGCACCAGACATTACAGAAGCAACTTCATCTATTGATTCATCGCCGTAATTCATGTCCATCAAACTGATTTCATGACCCTTGTCCCAATCATCATTGGAAATATAAAATGAAGCCATTTGATCACCTTGAAATCTAAAAGATGAAATAATGGCGTGATACAATGATTCGAAATTGTCGTTTTCGTCTATTAAAATGTCTCTGAAGATTTCACTTTCTTGCTCTGTATCTAATAAAACACGAAATTTTAATGTACCCATGGGTTTGAATTTTGTTCTAAATTAAAAAGAATCTTTAAACGATTAAATTTTTACTGGTTTTAATCCAATTTTTTCTGCTAAAAATAACATATGTTCGAAAGCTGCATCAAAATTGTTTTCGATGGTGCCTTCCAAAATTGCATCTTTGATTTGTGTTTTCAGCAATCCGATTTCAGCACAAGGTTTTAAATCAAATGTACTCATAATCAATTCTCCAGAAACAGGAGGTTGAAAATTTCTGATTTTATCTTTGGCTTCCACATCTTTCAATTTCACAGAAACGATGTCAAAGTTTTTTTTGAATTTCTGAACTTTGAATTCATTTTTTGACGTAATGTCAGCGTTGCAAAGCGTCATCAAATCTTCGATGTCATCGCCTGCTTCAAATAGCAATCTTCTGATGGCAGAATCCGTTACATGTCCTTTCACCAAGGAAATTGGACGCAAATGCAATCTTACCAATTTTTGTACATACTTCATTTTCTGATCCAAAGGCAATTTCAAATTTTTGAAAATCTTTGGAACAAAACGTGCACCCAAATCTTCATGTCCATGAAACGTCCAACCTATTACTGGATCAAATCTTTTCGTCGGCGGTTTCGCAATATCATGTAGAATTGCAGCCCAGCGCAACCACAAATTGTCTGTATTTTCACTGATATTATCTAGTACTTCTAAAGTGTGGTAAAAATTGTCTTTGTGCGACTTTCCTTGAATCACATCAATTCCATACAATGCAACCATTTCAGGAAAAAATTGATGCAATAATTGGGTAGAAAACAACAATTTAAATCCGCGAGAAGGTTCTTTTGACAAGATGATTTTGTTCAATTCGTCGCTGATTCTTTCTCTCGAAATTATTTCCAAGCGCGAGGAATTGTCTTTGATAGCTTGCAGACTTTTGTTTTCAATCGTAAAATTGAGTTGTGTCGCAAATCGAATGGCGCGCATCATCCGCAATGGATCATCTGAGTAAGTTTGAGCTGGTTCCAATGGCGTGCGAATAATTTGTTTTTCCAAATCTTCTACTCCACCAAAAGGATCAATTAATTCACCGAAATTATCTGGATGCAAACTCAAAGCCAAGGCGTTAATCGTAAAATCACGGCGATTTTGGTCGTCGCTTAACGTTCCACTTTCAACCAAAGGTTTGCGAGAGTCTTCTCTGTAAGACTCTTTTCGAGCGCCAACAAATTCAATTTCCAAATCTTTGTATTTGAATTGTGCTGTTCCGTAATTTTTGAAAAACGACACTTTTTTGACGCGCAAAATTGCCGCACATTTTTCGGCAAAGTTCATTCCGCTGCCCAAAACGACAATGTCAATGTCTTTGGATGGACGTTCTAAAATCAAATCGCGCACATATCCGCCAATCACAAAAGCCTGAATTCCTTGCTCTTTACAGATTTGTGAAGCGACTTTGAAAACAGGATGTTTTAAGTGATGTGCGAGATTTGTATTTTTCATTGCGGGTGCAAATATACGGGATTAATCGGGAATTTAAAACTCCATGAGGTGGCATTTCCTTGAAGGAATTTTCTATTTATTTCAGGCTAATTTCTCAAACCTCAATTCAACTGTTTAATCAATGATATTCACACTTTAAAATTTCAAAATTATTAAGTGAACTAAATGACTTAAATTAGTTTTAGTTTAGTTTCATCGGCTTATAATTGATGAAATTTAAAGCTTTAACTAACGAAAAAATAAGTCTAACTGAAATACTAAATCAAATGAAAATAAAATTACTAGTCTTGAATATTTGTCTCCTAGGTTTTTCAACCTTTGGACAAGAAAGAATCAATAGAGGAAAACTCGAATTCTCTAGTGAGAGCATGGTTTTAAATAAATCAGTAGGTTGGTCATATAATAATGCCATTGGTGAATGGGTTGACTATGGGAATGTAATTTGCTCAGATAAAACCTATAAAAGTGCAGACAAGGAATATCAAATTAGATACAACTTAGTAGGTGCTAACTTGATGTCAAGAGTTTATCAAAACTTTAATTCATTACAGATAAAATCTTTAATCTATCATGATGTTAAATATTATATTTTGATTGTAGATAAATGGGATGGAAATTACAAATACCCCACTTTAAATGAAGATTGGGTCTTTTTTAGAAAAACTTGTGGTTATATCTTTAATGAATCGGAATATAATAAACTAAAAGATATCAAATCAGATACGATAACCAAAATCAACATTACTCATTTTGTTGAAGATATTAATTTTTACAAGGAAAGTAAATTTTTAGATTTAATCGAATATGAATTATCAGCGACTTCATTTTGTGATCCATACTCCTTCAATTTATTAAAATCACACGATGGTAAAATTAGATTTTTCTTACCAAATAAAGCAACTGAAATCGAATCATTTGAGTTCAAATACTTTGAAACAAGCAAGGATACTTTTGATAAATTATTGACCCTGAAATAAAGGAGTTTTTTGATGGAACTAAAATCTGAACTAATACAAAACAGTGAAAAGAATCTTCTGTTAAAATAAATCTTATTGGTGCTAAATTTGAATAGTTAAAAATAAAGTTAGGACAACTTAATACTCAACTTCATTCAATGATAAATCCCATTACTTCATCTTCAAACATAACGCAATATAATGAATGAAATTTAATGCAATGATAGGAAAAATTTGATTTAATGAATTAAATTTCATACATTCGTATCAAATTAGTTGTATTTTCAAATAATGAATGAAATTTAACGCATTAGATATAAAAAATATTCGTTATGAATGATATTTCATACAATAAAGGAGGTAATGATCAAGTAATTTTGCAAGAAATTGGAAATTTCATCAAGCAACGACGCATTGACCAAGGAATCACGCAAGGCGATTTGGCCAAACAAGCTGCTGTGAGTCGTTCTACGCTCAGTTTGATCGAACGAGGGGAAAATATTGCGCTTGGAAATTTAATCAAAGTCCTGCGTATGTTGGATGCATTGTATGTTTTCAACGCGTTTAAATCTTACGATGAAATTAGTCCACTTCGATTAGCCAAAATTGTGAGTGAGCCACGTCAACGCGCTTATTCAAGAAAGAAAAAAACCGACGAAAATGATTTAGGATGGTAACAACTGCTTTTGTAAAGTTGTGGGGACAAATTGTGGGCGCAATTGCCTGGAATCCTGAGAACGAAGTCGCTTCTTTTGAATACGACCCAAAATTTGATTTAGAAAAGTATGCGGTTTCTCCCATCAAACTGCCCAGTAAAAATCGAATTTATTCATTTCCTGAATTACGGAATGAGGAAACTTTAAAAGGACTTCCTGGTTTACTAGCCGATTCTTTGCCTGATAAATATGGAAAAGAATTGATCAATGTGTGGCTTGCACAAAATGGTAGACCAGAAAACTCTTTGAATCCAGTTGAATTGTTGTGTTTCATCGGCAAACGCGGAATGGGAGCTTTGGAATTTGAGCCGAATGTACAACCTGACACCAAATCATATACATTGGAACTTTCAGGATTGATAGAAACGACCAAAATGTTGCTTCAAAGGAAAGAAAATGTACAATTGCATACCACCAATAAAATGCGTGACACGATGCTCGACGTACTCAAAATGGGAACATCCGCAGGAGGAGCGCGGCCAAAAGCAATCATTGCTTACAACGAACAAACAGGAGAAATTAAATCCGGCCAAGCGCTTACAGAAACTGGTTTTGAACATTGGTTGATCAAATTTGACGGAGTAAACGACGCACAATTCGGTTCATCCACAGGTTATGGACGCGTTGAAATGGCGTATTACAAAATGGCGACAGACTTTGGAATAGAAATGATGGAATGCAAACTGATTGAAGAATCGGACCGCGCGCATTTCATGACCAAAAGATTTGACCGAAATCAAGCCAATCAAAAGTTGCATACACAAACATTTTGCGCATTACAACATTTTGATTTTCAAAATATTTATGGTTACAGCTACGAACAACTTTTTCAAACGATGAGAGCTTTGCGTTTGTCGTATGCAGAAGCGGAACAAATGTATCGACGAATGGTTTTCAATGTCATCGCTAGAAATTGTGATGATCACACCAAAAACTTTTCATTTTTGATGGATCAAACTGGAAAATGGAAATTGGCACCAGCTTACGATATCTGCCACGCTTATCGCCCAGGAAGCGATTGGGTTAGTCAGCACAATTTAAGTATCAATGGCAAAAGAAAAGATTTTGTTTTAATTGATTTTATAACGATTGCAGAACAAAATTCAATCAGAAATCCTAAAAAAATACTTGCAGAATGTATCGAAATTGTTGGAAATTGGAAGAAATACGCCAATCAATGCAACGTTGAAGCGCAACTCATCGAAGCGATTGAACAAACATTGATACGAGAAATTATTTAATGAAATTATTATTTCAATATCATCTATTTAGGCAAACTCAGCCAATTCCATCCAACGTTCAGTTGCCGATTCAATTTTCTGAACGATTTCTGACAATTTGGTACCGGCTTTCATGATGTCGTCATTGGAAGAACTTGAATCAGAAAGGACATTAGTTAAAGCATTTTTTTCTTCTTCTAATTTTTCTAAATCTTTTTCCAATTGTTTGAATTCTTCTTTTTCTTTGAAAGATAATTTCTTTTTTTCAACGGGATTATTATTAGCTAATTGAGTCACTTTTACCGCTTCAATTTTCTCTTTTTCCTCGTTTGGTTTTTTGTCGCGTTTGGCATCTTGCGCAATTTGCTTGCGGTATTCTGTATAATTACCAATGATGTCTTTAATCGCGCCTTGACCTTCAAAAACGAAAACGTGGTCCACCATTTTGTCCATGAAATAACGGTCGTGAGAAACTACAATCAAACAACCTTCAAAACCACGCAAATAATCTTCCAATACACTCATTACGAAGATATCCAAATCATTCGTTGGCTCATCTAAAATCAAGAAATTTGGGTTTGACATCAAAACGGTCATCAATTTCAAACGGCGTTTTTCTCCACCGCTTAATTTGTACACATAATTGTAGTGCATGTCGCGGTTGAACAAAAATTTCTCTAAGAATTGTGCTGCAGAAAGTTGCTTTCCTTTTTCTAGTGGAATAAATTCAGCGATGTCGCGAATGATGTCGATTACTTTTTTGTTTTCATCTACTTGAATCAATTCTTGGCTATAATATCCAAAAACAACTGTATCGCCAACAACCACTTTTCCAGCGTCTAGAGGCTCACGGTCTTGAATCATATTCAAGAAAGTAGATTTTCCAGTACCGTTATTTCCAACAATTCCCAAACGTTCTTTGCGCTGAAAATCGTAAGAAAAGTTGTCGATGATTTTTTTCTCTCCATAAGATTTGGAGATTTTATGCAATTCCAAAATTTTGGTTCCCAAACGTTCCATTTTCACAGGAATGTCCATTTCAGAATCGTCAATGCGTTGACTAGCGGTTTTTTTAATGTCTTCGAAAGAATCAACACGCGCTTTTTGTTTGGTTCCACGCGCTTTCGGCTGACGACGAATCCAATCCAATTCTTTTTTGAAAGTGTTTCGCGCTTTGTCAATAGTAGATTGCAATTGGTCTTGTCGCTCTGCTTTTTTCTCCAAATAATAGGAGAAATTTCCTTTGTATTTGTAAATTGTTTTATCGTCTAATTCTAAGATTGTATCACAAACAACTTCTAGGAAATAACGGTCGTGCGTCACCATTAAAATCGTTGATTTCGATTTTGAAAGGTATTCTTCCAACCATTCGATCATGTCTAAATCCAGGTGATTTGTTGGCTCATCAAGCAATAAAAAATCAGCATCAGAAACCAATACTTTGGCCAAATTGACGCGTTTTTTCTGTCCACCAGACAAACTACCGATTAACAAATCTGTATTGTCTAATTTCAAAACGGAAAGAATTTGTTCAACACGCAATTCGATGTCCCAAGCATTCAAATCGGTCATTTCTTCAAAACAAGCGTTAATCGCCTCTTCATCGCCGTTTTTCATGGCGATATTGTACTTTTTGACTGCTAAAATCTCTGGCAAATCATGAGAAAAAACCGCTTCCAAAATCGTTTGATTGTCATCCAAATTTTCTGTTTGCTCCATGAAAGCAATGCGAATATCGTTTCGGTAAACAATTCTTCCAGAATCATATTGCTCCAATTCCATCAAACAACGCAACAAAGTTGTTTTTCCGCTACCATTTTTTGCTACAATGGCTACTTTTTGTCCGAGATCAATACCGAAATTGAGGTCAGCAAAAAGTACTCTATCACCAAATGATTTTGTGAGATTTTCAACGGAAAGATAATTCATGAATTGTTTTTTTCTTGAGTAATGGTTTGAATGCTATTTTTTGCAATTCAAGCGTGCAAAGGTACGGGAAAGTTTTAAATAGGAAGAGTGTTTGCACTTTTAAGTGGCAAATAAATGAATTTCAAAAAGAAAATTTGAAACTGAAATAATTGTAAAATGAAAAGCTTAAATCCAGCAATCTATCTCAGGCGATTCACTGAATCGATGAGTTTTTTGTCTTTATTGATGGATCTCACAGCGAGCAACATCAACGGAAATCCTAAAACGAGTAAGTAAAATCCAAAACCTAGGGAAATTGTTACTTTGTCTTGGTCGGTAAAATATTTCCCTAAAAATGCACCAAAACCTACAAAAACCAAAACAACAAAGTAGAACATGGCTGCAAAACGAGCAACGGCCAATTGTGTTTTCAAATTTTTAAATAAAATCAATGCGAAGAAACAAACGATCATTAGTAAAATTGCGCCAACATAGAATGGCAAAGAAAGCAGATTTATATTTTCACTGGTTTCATTCATTTGCTGAACTCCCATTACATTCACACGAAAAACCATTTCTCCAGCATGGAAATTAAAAATACTCACTCCCAAAGAGATAATTGTTAGAAATACCAAAACGATGGCTAAATAAACTGTTTGAATGCGTTGAATCATGGTGTGAATTATTTATGCAAAGATAAAGTTTTGTTTGGATTTTGAAAGGTTGAAATAGAAATCAAAATGTTATAAATTATCACTTTTTAAAAGGGAGTGTTCAATAAACTGTGTCAAGTTCCTATTTAATTCTTTCACTAAAGTAGCTATTTAAATCATTTCTAATACTTGCCCAAGCGAAGATTTGTCCATTCCATCTTGTATGAGCGTTTTGTATTGCGAGGTAAACTTGTTTAAGAATAGCGTTTTCTGAGGAAAAAGCTCCTTTTGTTTT
>CANFUT010000039.1 GCA_947450325.1 Flavobacteriia bacterium | reverse complement strand
TGCTAAAACAACAACCGAAACTGCAGGTATAAACTGTGCAACTGGTGGCGTAAAAGTAGAGTACGGATTAGACGCAAACAGCAATAATGTGCTTGATGTTTCTGAAATTAATGCAACATTGACCAAATATATTTGTAATGGAACTGCCGGTGCAACGGGCGCTCAGGGACCAACAGGTTTAACAGGAGCAACTGGACCGCAAGGTATTCAAGGAGTCGCTGGAACAGTCGGTGCAGCAGGTAAAAACACACTTGCCAAAACAACAACAGAAACTGCTGGCGCAAATTGCGCAACGGGTGGCGTGAAAGTAGAATATGGGTTAGATGCTAACAGCAACAATGTGCTTGATGCGACTGAAATTAATGCAACATTGACCAAATATATTTGTAATGGAACTGCCGGTGCAACGGGCGCTCAGGGACCAACAGGTTTAACAGGAGCAACTGGACCGCAAGGACTTGCGGGGCCAACAGGTGCAACAGGCGCACAAGGTCCAATCGGTTTAACTGGACCACAAGGTTTGATAGGAGCTACTGGACCACAAGGCGTACAAGGTATTTCAGGGACAAATGGTACTAATGGTACAAATGGGTTAGACGGAAAAAACACCCTTGCTAAAACGACTACAGAAGTTGCAGGTGTAAACTGTGCAACGGGCGGTGTGAAAGTTGAATATGGATTAGATGCAAACAGCAATAATGTGCTTGATGCGACTGAAATTAATGCAACATTGACCAAATACATTTGCAATGGAACTGCCGGTGCAACAGGCGCACAAGGACCAGTCGGTTTAACTGGACCACAAGGTTTGACAGGAGCAACTGGACCGCAAGGCGTACAAGGTATTTCAGGGACAAATGGTACTAATGGTACAAATGGGTTAGACGGAAAAAACACACTTGCTAAAACCACTACCGAAGTTGCAGGTATAAATTGTGCTACCGGTGGTGTAAAAGTAGAATATGGTTTAGACGCGAACAGCAACAATATCTTGGACGCTTCTGAAATTAATGCCACATTGACTAAATACATTTGCAATGGTACCGCTGGTACAACTGGTGCGCAAGGAATTGCAGGAACCAATGGTATTAATGGCCAAAATGGATTAAATGCTTTGATTAAAACCACAGTGGAAGCTGCAGGAGCAAATTGTGCGAATGGTGGAACTAAAATTGAAACTGGTTTAGATGCGAATTCAAATGGTATTTTGGATGTTGTTGAAGTGAATACAAGCCAAACTCAATTTGTGTGTAATGGAAATAGTGGAACAAATGCCGTCTCTACTTCATATCCTAGTAATTCAATAAAAATAGGATTTAATACAACTAATACATGGTTGTGCCCCACAAATGTGACTAAAATTCGCGTAGAAGTTTGGGGTGCTGGTGGCGGAGGTGCTGGTGGTTCCGGCGGTGATATTAGCTGTATGGCTTGGACAGGAATGGGTTACTGGGGAGGTTATGGAGGCACAGGAGGCTTAGGTGGCTATAATTGTGATACTATTTCGGTAATTCCGGGGCAAAGTTATTCAATAATTGTTGGAAGTGGAGGTACTGGAGGTAATGTTGTTTCTTGTGGCACTGGAGAAACTGGTGGGACAGGTGGATTCACTAGTTTCAATGGAATTATTACTGCAAACGGGGGAACTGGTGGATTAGGATCCCCATCTCAAAATGGTGCTACTACTGGTTATGGTCCGCTAGCTGGTACTTCTGGAACAATAAGCAATTATATCTATTCAACATCTTCAATTCCAACCGCTAATTATATCCCAAATACTATTCTTACTGCTTCCCCCGGCTTCGCATCTGGCGGCTCTGGAGGTCAAGAATGTAGATCAAACAGCCCAGCATCATATATGAATATGACTCCAACTCCAGGGCAAAATGGACAAAATGGTTTTTGTGTCATCTCGTATTAACAAAGTTAAAATGTAAAACAAACTCTAAGCAAATTATGATAAGATACGCAAGAACATATGGTTCAGTTAACTATCTGGACAAAAATAATGAAGCATGGCAATTTCCAACAGGACCTTTTGCAGATACTTTTGGTGTTACAGTACCAAATAATAAGAAAACATTTGGTTTAGAAGAGTTTAATTTTAATACAATATTGAGAGAATTAAAAATAGCATATGTTCCGTGTTATGGAAATGCTATATCTTTTCCAAGACCAAATCTAGATGAACTCAATTTGATTTCTAAGATAGCGGGTAGAGATCATTTTCAATATGCAACCCTTAAAAATGTTTCTCCAATAAGGGACGAAGAGATTTCTGAAATAAGAAAATTATTGGATTCGCATATTCATGACATATATTTTAACTCATCAACACAAGATTTTTTTCAAAAAGATTTTTCCAGATTTCAAGATCAAATCTACTTCATGTTTAATCAAAATAGAATCGCGGCTAATCAAAATAATGCTTCTTTTTTGGTCAATTTAAGATATGAAGAACTTACCGTTTTGAAAAAGCCAACAAAACTAGATGTTTTTCCAGGACATGTTGGTCAATGGAAAGTTAATGTAATTCAGAAATAATAAATTTAAAAATCAATAAAAATGCGTCGCCCATACAGAAAACATTCCGTTCTAATCAACAACCAATACATCTCCGTAAAAAATTGGATGCGCAATAATCCAGTGCATTTTAAAGATTATAAATCTGTTCCAACATCCGAGCAAATTGGTGTGGTATTGAAAACCTTAGGTTTTCAAAGAATCGATTCAGAAACGGAAGTTGTTTATCGATAAAATTTCCAAAAAACATCCAAAAATCCGCAGGGTGTGAAAAACCATTGAAATGGTTTAGGAATTCGATTCACATACGCCCTAGGGTCGGGATTAATCCCGACCCTAGGGAACGACAACCCGCCAACACAATCGTTTCAACGATTTAATCATCACCCAATTTCACATCCTCAAACCCATGCAATTCCATGAATTTGACATATTCCGATTCGAATGTGCGTTTTTGGTGATGTTGTTTTTGATTTCGGATATAATAATACACATTATCGACGGCGGAATGCGATACGCCAAACACTCCAAAACCTCGTTGCCAAATGCGGTTTGTATCCGTCTCTAGGTGATGGATTAATCTAAAGGCTGCCTTATTGACGAAAAATTCAAAAATTGTGTTTTTTCGTCAATAAAATGCATATATTTGAAATACTTAAAAAACATCATCGTAATGATACGGAGAGAAAATTATTTGCAAAAGCTTCATCAATTAAAAGACCATGACTTAATCAAAGTCGTCACAGGTATTAGACGCAGTGGAAAATCTACTTTGTTGGAGTCCTTTAAAAATGATTTAATTCAGAGTGGAGTAGCAAAAGATGATATTATTTTTTTGAATTTTGAGGAACGTGAAAATTTGCATTTGACAGAATGGACAGCGCTTTATGATGAGATAATAAAATCGACTTCAGCAGAAAAAACAGTCTATATTTTCTTGGATGAAGTTCAGTTGGTAAATGATTTTGAAAAACTAATTAATGCACTTTACACTAAGAAAAACATTGATTTATACGTAACAGGTTCAAACGCTTATTTACTTTCGAGTGAATTAGCCACTTTGCTTACTGGACGATACATCGCCATAAACGTTCAACCATATTCATTTGCAGAATATGTTCAAGCAAATAATGAGGAAAAAAATACAGATAGGTTATTCCGCCAATACATTAACGCTAGCTGTTTTCCAGAAGCGGTTACATTGGCTCAAAACAATCAAAGCTTGGTAAATGATTATTTGCAATCCATTTATGATACCGTAATAATAAAAGACATTGCCCAACGATATAAATTACGCAACTTGAATAATTTACATCGTATAATTAGTTTTGTTTTTGATAGTGTAGGTTCATACATTTCCCCTACCAATATTGCGGTAGAACTGAGTAAAAAAACGGCAAAATCTATATCGCATAACACGATAATAAAGTATTTGGAATTTCTGGCCAACTCATACATTATCTATCCAGCAGAGCGTTTCGATATTAAAGGAAAGGAATTATTGACGACGAATCAAAAATATTATTTAGTGGATTTGGGATTAAAAAATATCACAGCAACGAACAAATACGATTCGGATTTAGGTCGAAAATTAGAGAATGTCGTTTATTTCGAATTACTTAGGCGCGGAGGGAAAATTTACGTTGGAAAAAACAATGACAAAGAAATTGATTTTGTCGTACAAAAACCCAATAATGAAAGGGAATATTATCAAGTAGCACATACCGTTAATGACGAAAAAACATTTAATCGAGAGATTTCGGCATTTAGAAATATTCGTGATAATTACCCTAAATTTTTACTCACTCTAGATTATGACAATGTCAATATTGAAGGAGTGCAAAAAATAAATGTGATAGATTGGTTATTGAAATTTTAGCTTTTTATTCTAAATGCAACTCCACCTAGCAGATTCTACATATTTGACATATTCCAATTCAAATGTCCATTTTTGATGATGTTGTTTTTGATCACAAATATACCGATACACAATCTCCACCGCGGAATGTGATACACCAAACACCCCAAAACAGCGTTGCAAAATGAAATTAGGAAATGATTATTTTCTAATCTTATTTTTGATTAATTTTTCGTATATTTGATTAGAATAGATTGAAAAATATCGTTCTTACGATCAGTTTTTTGAATATTCATGACTGGCTTAGCAATAAAAAAAATTTAAATAAAAAGTATACTAATTGATAAACAAATACTTTACACAAAAAATCAATTCTATGACCAATTTAAAATTATTTGAAAATAAACAAATCCGATCTGATTGGAATGAAGATGAACAAGAATGGTATTTTGCAGTAGTAGATGTGGTTGCGGTCTTAACCGATAGTTCGGATCCAAAGGATTATTGGTATAGAATGAAGAAACGTGAAAAAGTTTCTGGTTTTGAGTTATCGACAATTTGTCGACAACTCAAATTAGTATCCAATGATGGTAAAAAATATGCTACTGATTGTGCTTCCAAGCAAGGATTGTTGAGAATTATCCAATCCATCCCATCACCAAAAGCCGAACCTTTCAAACAATGGCTAGCCCGAGTTGGCGCGGAAAGAATCGCTGAAATCGAAAATCCAGAATTGGCTCAAACTCGAATTAGAGCAACATATAAAGCGAAAGGCTACAGTGATGAATGGATAGAAAAGCGAATCAGAGGAATTCTTGTTCGTGATGAATTGACAAACGAATGGAAAGAAAGGGGAGTTAAAGAAGGAAGAGAATATTCTATTTTAACCGCTGAAATTAGTAAAGCCACGTTTGGAATTGCTCCAAGTGAATATAAAAACTTAAAAGGGTTGACCAAATCTTCTGAGAATTTACGTGATCACATGACTGACTTAGAATTGATTTTTACAATGCTTGGTGAAGCATCTACCACTGAAATCGCGAAAAATAAAAATGCGCAAGGTTTTATTGAAAACCAAAAAGCAGCCAAAGCTGGGGGAAATGTAGCAGGAAATGCTAGAAAGGAATTAGAAAAAAAATCTGGTGCTAAAATCGTTAGCAAACAAAATTTTAAAAATTTAACTGGAGAGAATGAACTGGAATCTTGAAATAATTCACCAATTTAATACTCAAAAAATCAAATT
Source organism: Flavobacteriia bacterium (assembly GCA_947450325.1). GTDB lineage: Bacteria > Bacteroidota > Bacteroidia > Flavobacteriales_D > Crocinitomicaceae > JAQVCM01. Next base: position 18,308 of record CANFUT010000039.1, on the reverse strand, counting down.
TCCACCCTCAAATATCCAATATTAATTTATTCAATTGTATCTTTGCATCCACACTTTAAAGACGTATCAAAGATGAGCGCATTCTCCGAAAGACACATTGGGTCAAACGCTGCTGAAAAGCAAGCAATGCTTGAGAAAACGGGATTTTCCAGCATTTCAGAATTAATCGATAAAACAATTCCTGAGCACATCCGCTTGAAAGGCGAATTGAACATCAGCGATGCGATGACGGAACAAGAATATTTAACACATATCTCTGCGATTGGTGCTCAAAATAAAGTTTTCAAATCTTACATCGGTTTGGGATACAACGACACTGTCGTGCCTTCAGTTATTTTGCGCAACGTGTTGGAAAATCCAGGATGGTACACGGCTTATACACCTTACCAAGCTGAAATTTCTCAAGGTCGTTTGGAAGCTTTGTTGAATTTCCAAACCATGGTGTTGGATTTGACAGGAATGGAAATCGCAAATGCATCTTTGTTGGACGAAGGAACTGCTGCTGCTGAAGCGATGATCATGTTCTACAATTCTCGCTCACGAAATGAAATCAAAGAAGGAAGAAATAAATTTTTCGTGTCTGAATTTGCTTTCCCACAAACAATCGACATTATCAAAGGACGCGCTGCCAACTTAGGAATTGAGTTGACCATCGGAAATCCTGAAACTTTTACAGGCGATACTTCTTATTTTGGAGCCATCGTTCAATATCCAGATGCTTACGGTCGTATCAAAAACATCGAAGCATTTATCCAAACCATGAAATCAAACGAAATTCGCGTAGCTGTTGCTGCAGATATCATGGCATTGGTTTTATTAAAATCTCCAGGTTCAATGGGCGCTGATGTGGTATTGGGTTCTTCTCAACGTTTCGGTGTACCGATGGGTTACGGTGGACCTCACGCGGCATTTTTTGCTTGTAAAGAGGAATACAAACGTACAATTCCAGGACGTATCATCGGAGTATCGAGAGATGCAGATGACAACGTTGCCTTGAGAATGGCTTTGCAAACGCGTGAACAACACATCAAACGCGATAAAGCAACTTCGAATATTTGTACTGCGCAAGCATTGTTGGCTGTAATGGCAAGTATGTACACCGTTTATCACGGACCACACGGTTTGCGTGAAATCGCTACTTCTATCCACGGAAAAGCGTTGACAGCTGCCAATGGAATTGAAAAAGCGGGTTATAAATTATTGAACAAAGATTATTTCGATACACTCTGGATTGAACTTCCTGCAGGTGTTTCTTCTTCTGCCTTGAAAGCAGCGGCGGAATCGGCTGAAATGAATTTCCGTTATGTAAATGATAACCAAGTAACTGTTAGTTTTGGCGAATCAATTACAGCGCAAGACGTCAATAATTTGATTTCAGTTTTTGCTTCTGTCAATGGAAAATCTATTGAAGAGAATACTTTGATTAACGAAATTCATATTGCGGATGCTTTCTTGAGAACAGATGCTATTTTAACGCATCCAACTTTCAACAAATACCATTCAGAATCGCAAATGATGCGTTACTTGAAATTGTTGGAAAACAAAGATATTTCGTTGGTTCACAGCATGATTGCTTTGGGTTCTTGTACGATGAAATTGAACGCAGCGTCTGAATTAATGCCAATCACGAATCCTCAATTTGCAAACATGCATCCATTCTGCCCAGTAGAACAAGCAGCTGGATACCATGAAATGTTGCGTCAATTGGAAAAAGATTTGTGTGAATCAACAGGTTTTGCTGCGGTTTCTTTACAACCAAATTCTGGTGCTCAAGGAGAATACGCTGGTTTGATGGTTATCAAAGCTTTCCACGAAGCAAATGGTGATTTCAACAGAAAACACATGATTATTCCTTCATCTGCTCATGGTACCAATCCAGCATCTGCAGTAATGGCAGGTTTTGAAGTAGTGGTTACTGGTTGTGATGAAAATGGAAATATCGACATTCCTGCATTGAAAGCGAAAGCTGAAGAATTGAAAGATACTTTGGCTGGTTTGATGGTGACTTATCCTTCAACACACGGAGTTTTCGAAGAAGGAATTAAAGAAATTACTTCCATCATTCACGAAAATGGCGGACAAGTTTACATGGACGGTGCTAACATGAATGCACAAGTTGGATTAACTAATCCAGGAAATATTGGCGCAGACGTTTGTCACTTGAATTTACACAAAACATTCGCGATTCCTCACGGAGGTGGTGGACCTGGAATGGGACCAATCGGAGTAGCAGCTCATTTAGCGCCTTTCTTGCCAGGAAGTGAGTTGATCAAAGCTGGTGGCGAAAAAGCGATTCATGCAGTTTCATCTGCACCTTACGGAAGTGCCTTGATTTTGTTGATTTCTTATGGATACATCAAAATGTTGGGTGCAAAAGGTTTGAGAGAATCGACTGAAAATGCGATTTTGAATGCGAATTACATCGCAGCTGAATTGAAAGATTATTATCCAATTTTGTACACTGGTTCAAATGGAACAGTTGCACATGAGTTGATTTTAGATTGTCGTGATTTCAAGAAAACAACAGAAGTTGAAGTTGCTGATATGGCAAAACGTTTGATCGATTATGGTTTCCACGCTCCAACGGTTTCTTTCCCTGTTGCAGGAACATTGATGATTGAACCAACAGAAAGTGAAGACAAAGCTGAGTTGGATCGTTTCATTGAAGCAATGATTGGAATCAGAAAAGAAATCGCTCAAATCGAAGCTGGAAAAGCTGACAAAGTAAATAACGTCATCAAAAATGCACCACACACTGCAGACTGCATCATCAATCGTGAGTGGACTTATCCTTACACACCGCAAGAAGCAGTTTATCCAGTTGAATACTTGAAAACATTCAAATACTGGGTTCCTGTTCGTCGCGTTGACAATGCATTTGGAGATAGAAACTTGGTTTGTTCTTGTCCTGGAATTGAAAATTACATTACGGTTGAAGCATAATTTTTGCGAACAACTTTAGGATATAAAATCCGCTTTCTGTATGGGAAGCGGATTTTTTTTGTGACGAGATATTCCTTCTAAAACACATGCACTAACTTAAATTTAATTTTTAGTTAAAAGAGCACTCAATATATTTTTATACATTTAAAATTTTATACCCAAATAAATTCAATTGTTTTCGATGAAATCAAAAAGAATATTGATTTGCGATGACCACTTTATTTTTACCAATGGTTTGTCACAACTTTTAAAGCAAGCAAATCAAACCTATGAAATTGAATCTGTTAATGATTCAAGATCTTGTGAGAAAATATTAGAAAATCAAAAGTTTGATGTCTTCTTCTGTGACCTTAATATTGACAAGCTAGATGGTTTTTCGTTGATTTCAAAAATGAAAAATCAATTACTTTCTACACGAACGCTTATTATTTCTGCATACTGTGAAAGTTTTTTAATAAAAAAAGTACAACAGGCAGGAATTCAAGGATATTTAAAGAAAGATTCTAATCTTGTTGACTTAATTGAAGCTATTGAGTCTCAGGAACCATTTTACACCAATGTTTCCACATTTAATCAACCCAAGAATGATTTTTCTGAATTAGACGAAAAATTTCAGGTGAAATTTAAATTGTCCAAACAAGAAAAGATGATTATTAAACTCGTAATTTCCGGAAATACGAGTAAAGAAATCGCAGTAGCATTATTTATCAGTAAATCTACTGTAGATACTCACAGACGAAATATTAATAGAAAGCTAGGAGTTACAAATATTTCTAGCATAACTAAATTTGTTCATGAAAATCAACTACTGGACTAGTTTATTTTTTTGTTTATTTATTGCCGTTTTTTCAGCTCAAATGGGAATTGAAAGTAGGGCAAAATATGCCTTGGACAAAAATTCAAAAAAAACAGAATCCACTTATAATTCACTCCATTTTAAATCTTTTAAATCAAAGGAAAGAATCAATATCGGGTACAATGAAAATGATGCTGTTTGGTGTGTAATAAAATGTAAAAACACTACAAACGCCAAATTGAAACGGCTTTTGGTAATTGACAATATTTTCTTAGATAGTGTTACCTGCTGGATGAAAGGCAAGAGTGCTGTTATGGGTGACCGAACTTCAATAGAAGATGCCTATATTTCAGCATACACCGTTCCGATTGAATTAAAAGCAAAGGAGGAAATTGAAATTATATTAAGAATCAAAAAAACCATTTCGATCCTTAATTTTAACTACTATTTTGATACAGAAAAAACAATTTCAAACTCTTCTAGAAATCAATTGGGTCTTATTTCTGTTTTTATAGGATTTTTACTATTCCTGATTTTTTTCTATACATTTATTTATTACCATAATCGAAAAAAAATCTATTTTATATTCATCTTATACCTCGTAGTTTCATTGATTTACGTTAGCATTACATCAGGGTTTACAAGGTATATTTTGACACCTAACTTATTCTATCTGGGTGAATTTAGAATATTCTCAGGGAGTTTTTGGTACGTTTTTTTTGGTTGGTTTTTCTTGGAACTTTTCTCCTTGAAAAAACACCATTCTACCCTTTATTCCATTTTAAGATATAGTTTAATTTTTCTTTTTGGTGTTATTTTGAGTGCCATTTTTTGTGTCATTTTTCAATTTTATACACCCCTGATATACATTACTTTTACGGCCTATTTATTTTACGCGCTCATTTTAATATTAATTTTAATTAGTGCTATTCGTCATATAAAAATCAATGCTCAAGTCGCATTTTATGCCATCATCTCCTTTATTTTTCATTTCATTTGGCAAATTGTCACTTTATTAATTGCTTTTAAAATCCTGCCGGATAAATTGAATTTAGACTGGTTTGTTTATGTGTCGGTTTTTCAAGCCATTTTATTTGGATATCTTTTGGCAAAAAATTACATAGATTCCTTTTTCCAAAAAATAAAATTAGAAAAAGAAATTGTAGCCGAAAGAGATCGCGGTATTCAAATTATCTCCAAGTCGCAAATTGCAGAAAGAAGGAAAATAGCAAATATTTTGCATGATAATTTTGGTGTTAAAATCGCTCAAATAATGCATTTAACAGAATTTGACGATAAAAAAGCATTGCAAGAACAGATAAATAATCTTTCTTCCGACATTAGAAATGTTTCACACACTATCTTACCAAAGTCACTAGATGAAGGAGCACTAGTGAAGGCAATTGAAAATCAATTTGAAATTTTTCAAATGGTTTCACCTGATTTAAAGTTAACACTGAGTGTATTTGATTTTCCGAAGGTAATCGAAGCTTCTTGGCGTTTTGATATCTATTTAATTTCCTTGGAAATTATTCACAATTCAATCAAACACGGCAAAGCAAATGAAATTGATTTGGAATTTTTCAGTTATCCAGAATCGCATGTTTTTCAATTTACTGATAATGGAAAGGGATTTAATGTTTTGAATAAAAGTGGATTTGGATTAGAGTCTATGAAACAACGCATTGAACAACTTGGTGGGCACTTTGAATTAAATAGCAGTGTAGAAGATGGAACAATTATTCAAATTCACATTCCTATTTAGTTTTTTCGTCAGAAACCCTTTTACGTCTACCAACCTGATGAAAAATACCTACAAATGAGTATTTTTTCCTGTTTCAAAATGGCATAGCTTTGTTCACTTTAATAAAATTAGCTATGAAAAAAACAATGAAATTTGGTGTTCTTTTTGCAATTTCTTTTACCGCATTAAACACTTTTGCAACAATTAGAACAGTAAGTAACAATGTAAATAGTCCAGGGCAATATACCGATTTACAAGCTGCAATCACTGCTGCAGCAAATAATGATACTATCTACATTCACCGTTCTGATGTAGATTATGGGAATGTCACAATCAACAAAACATTGACTTTGATTGGTGAAGGGGCTTTGCCAAATAAGCAAGTTCAACTTTCTACTAGTTCAACTGTGCAAATTCAAAATATTACTTTAACGTATGCAGCTTTTCCCGCTACAACTACTGGTTCTGGTTCTAAGTTTTATGGATTAAATGTTCAATACATTTATATTAATTTAGTCAGTTCTAGTGGTGGCGGAATAAGTAACCTTATTTTTAATAGAAATAAAATAGCCGGTATTATGTTAGGATCAACACATTCAAATTTGATTCTAACTCAAAATAACATAAGCTACATAGGTCAAAGTAGCGGTGCAGCAGGAGCATTTGTTAATTCTGTTATTTCAAATAATATTATAAGCACTTGCCAGCCACTTACAGGAATTACAGCCTCTGGATCTAACAATATCATTTCTAACAATATTTTTCAAAACACCTTTTGGGCAAGAGGTGCAGTCGTTTCCAACAATATTTTTTACAACTCAGCATCTTCAGGTACCATAAATGTTTCCACCTACTCTTGTACGTTTACTAATAATTTGTTTTACGCTTTCACACCTGTCGTTAGCACAAATATTATTAGTGGAACCAATACTGGAACGGGAAATTTGTTTAATGTTGATCCACAATTCACAACTGCAGCTTTATGTTCAGATGTTTACAATTATACCTACACTGCTCCAACCGCAGGTCCTTTTGCAGATTTTCATTTATTATCAAGCTCACCAGGAGTGAATTACGGAACGGATGGAACAAATATCGGTATTTACGGCGGAAATTATCCATGGATTGATGGTTCAACAACTGATTCAAGATTCAGATATTACCCAATGACTAGCCAGGTTCCTCAAATGATTCAGATGAATATCACAAACCCTACTTTGCCTGTAAATGGAACGCTGAACGTAAATTTCAACGCAAAAACACAAAACTAATCGGCATTCGTCGCTTTTATTCAACTTTAAATTGAAAAGTATGAACGCTAAAATTAGAAACACGCTTTTTGCTTGTTTTGTATCTATGAATTTATTTTCTCAGCAAATTGTTTCGGGAGAATATTTTTTCGATACAGCTCCAGCTTTGGGCGGAGGAACTGCATTTACAGTTACGCCAGGAACAAATATAAACCATACAATGTCAATTCCGACAACCAGTTTGAGTGCAGGATTTCATAATTTATTTATTCGGGTAAAGAATAATTTGAATATTTGGAGTCATTATGAAGGTCGAATGGTGTATATCATGCCAACCCAAATTTTGACAACACCAAACCTGGTATCTGGAGAATATTTTGTGGATACAGATCCCGGATTAGGTAACGGAACAGCTATTTCATTCACTTCTGGAACCAATGTTAGTCCTTCATTAACAGTTCCTACGGCAAGTTTATCCTCTGGAATTCACAATTTGTTTATTCGTGTTAAAAACAGTGCGGGTAAATGGAGTCATTATGAAGGACGCATGTTTTATATTATGCCGACTATAACTGCCTCCCTTCCGAATATTGTAAGTGGAGAGTATTTCATGGATACTGATCCTGGATTAGGGAATGGAACTGCTATTTCATTCACAGCAGCAACAACAGTGAATCCAATAGTCAATATTAATACAACTTCTTTGTCTGCTGGATTTCACAACTTATTTATTCGTGTAAAAAACAGTGCTGGAAAATGGAGTCATTATGAAGGTAGATTATTTTACGTCATGCCAAGTGTACCGTCTTCCACACCAACCATTTTAAATGGCGAATACTTTGTAGATACAGATCCAGGTTTAGGAAATGGGACTGCTATTTCATTTACATCTGGTACAAATGTTTCACCAATCATAAATGTCAACACAACAAGTTTAGCCGCTGGAAATCACAATTTATTTATTCGAGTAAAAAATAGTTCAGGTAAATGGAGTCATTATGAAGGACGCGCATTCTTTATTTGTGCAAATGCATTGGCAACATCTGTTATCTCTGGAAATACAAGCTATTGCGCAGGGCAAACAATTGTCCTAAACGGAACGAGTGTTCCAAATGCAACTTCTTATTTATGGACTGGGCCAAATGGGTTTACTGCCAATGGATTAACCATGCAACGAACGAACTCAACAGTTGCCATGTCTGGTAATTATGTGCTTAAAGCAATCCGAGCTGGTGGTACATTGTGCGATACAAGTACCATTTCGTATGCTGTTACTGTAAATCCAACTTACACCACAAATAATCCACAAACTATTTGTCAAGGCCAAAGTTATACTTTCAATGGAAATACTTACACAACGGCTGGAAATTATCCTTCAGTCCTTCAATCTATTACTGGTTGTGATAGCACAGTTGTAACTCAGTTGACAGTTCGTCCAACATTCACAACAAACAATCCGCAAACCATTTGTCAGGGTGAAAGTTATACCTATAACGGAAACACTTATACTACTTCAGGAAATTATCCAACTTTACTGCAGTCGATTTATGGTTGTGACAGCACAGTTGTGACGCAATTAACAGTTCGTCCAAATTATACAACAAATAATCCTCAATCAATTTGTCAAGGTGGAAGTTATTCAATTGGTGGAAACACATACACTGCTGAAGGAACTTACTCTGATTTACTGCAGAGTATATATGGTTGCGACAGCATTGTTACAACGGTAATTACATTTACGCCCGTTCAATTAAACTTGAATGTTACTACATCTGGTCTAACAATCAGTTCTGCCCAAAATGCAGGTTCTTATCAATGGATAAATTGTGCAAATAATGCTCCGATTTCTGGTGCAAATTCGCAAGATTTCACCGCCACAGCGAATGGAAGTTACGCCGTGATTCTAACCGAATGTGGCGTGAGTGACACTTCAAATTGTGTGGTGATTAATGATGTCGGTTTAGATGAAAACAACTTGAATTCCAATGTACAATTGTATCCAAATCCAACGGAAGATATTTTGACCATTGAAGTATTTGGTGCCAATCTTAAACAACTTATTGTTACAGATTTGAATGGCAAAATACTTTCTAAACAACCAGCTTTTGGAAATACAAATAATCTGAACGTGAAAAACTTAAGTGCAGGAGTTTATTTGGTAAATATCGAAACTGAAAATGGTGTTTTGGTAAGAAGACTAGTAAAAAGATAAATTTATTTAACCAAATAATGCTTTTTTGATGCTTAAATCCCAGTAATTTTATAATTACTGGGATTTTTTGGTTTAAAATTTTAAAATTAATTCATCAAACGCAATACTCACAATAATTGAAATAATCCGTCGTGTGCTCGAAAGGCATTTCTTCGTTGTAAATATCCTCTAAAATCAAGCGCATCACTTCTGGGAAAACTTCAACGGCGGTTTCCATGTTTAATTCGCCTAAGTTGATATCGAACGGACTGTCTTCCAGTTTCACAAAAGAAATGATTGAACAATTCGCTGGAACGATTTGGTATTTTTGGAAGTATAAATAGTTGTAAACCAATAACTGAAAGAAATGCTTGGATTTGATACAAGTGTCAAACAATACCAAAATCTGTTCCTCTTGATTTTCTGCTTTCAATTTTGCGCCCACATCTTTCGTGTCCACTTTTCCTGTTTTGTAGTCCACAATTCGAATTTGTCCATCGCAAGAATCGATGCGGTCGGCGAAACCTTTGAGTTTGATTTTCCGCATTTTGCCTGCAATTTCCAATTCCATCACATGGATAAATTGTTGCTCCAATGCTTCGATGAAAAATGGTCGATTGTTTAAACTCAACAATTGTTTTTTCTCAAATTTCAAGAATCTTTCCAAGAGTTCTTTGGCCATTTGAAAACTCAAAAAGTTCTTTCCTGTTTCGAATGATTTGGGATCATTGTTGAAATGCGCGCTAAACTTCTGGCGCAACAATAATTCATATCCTTTCAACATTTTGTCAATGTCTTCTGGTTGCAACGAAGGCGGCTGTTGCGTTTTCAGTTCACCATTTTCATCTCTACGCGAAAAAGGTTCGTATAAATCTTCCAACACTTCGTGGATAAAAGTTCCAAAAGTATTGCTTTCCACTTCTTCTTCAACCTTCTTTTCTTCGCCAAATTTCAAGACATATTTGTAGTAAAAATCCAATTGACAATTCATAAACGTTTTGATGGCACTGGCAGAAGTTCCACCTTCAAACAATTCGTCTAAACGGGCAATCACTTCTGGCGATTTTGGAATGGATGTGATTTTGGAATCCGATTCGTCGCTGTCGATGGTGTAAAATTTCTTCGTCAGATTGATGTTTGTGTTCACGCGAGAAAGTTCCAATTCAAGTTGCATCAAATAGCGGCTCGGCTCATTGGAATTCAATGATTCACTGGAAGTTGAATAGGTGATGTACATCGTTTCACATTGATGCAACAAGCGGTAAAAGTGGTGCGCAAAAAGTCCTTGTTTTTCTCGTGGCGTTGGCAATCCGAAAAACTTGCGCAAATCCATTGGAATGATGGTTTGAATTGGATTTGTCGGCGGCATTTTTCCTTCGTTCATTCCCAACACAATAATGGTTTTGAAATCGAGTAAACGCGTTTCCAACAATCCCATGATTTGCAAACCTTCGATTGGATTTCCATAATACGCCATGCTATCGGACATCCATTGCTGATTGAAAAGCGTTTTGAATGTGCGCAAAGCCATCGCAGGAATGCCTTCGTGGATGCAATTTTGAAAGTCGATGATTGCGTGATCAAAACCTTCGATTAAGGCTTTTTCGAATTCTTCAGATTTCTCTAAATGTTTGTATATTAATTGATTTAATTGTCTGATTGATTGCAATGCAAGTGCCCAATCGCCTTTCCAATCGGTGTAAAGTACGTTGATTATTTCTTGCAATTTCGGCGATAAATCCAATTTAGTTGGCGTTTGAAAAACGGTGTTGAACTTCCGCATTTTTTTCTCTCGCTGATATACTTCTTGCGTTTCTTTGTCTGTCATGATGGCGATCAGGAACGGATGATTCCAGCAATTAATCAAATCTTTGTGGTAAGCGACCACGCGGTTGTATTTCAAAATTCCTTCTTGAATTCTAAAAATCAATTCCACCCAAGTGCGCAAAGAACTGTTTTTGAGCGGTAAACCCAAGGTAATATTCGCTTTTTTCGCTTTGGAAGGAATGTTTTTCAACAACGGAACAATCAAACTTTCGTCGGCCAACAAAACCATGGTTTCGTTCAATTGTGCGTCATCCATGGCTTCCAGTAAAGTGCCGACAACTTTTGCCTGACCCGTAGTTTGGGCGCATGAGATGATTTCTATTCCTTTGGCTGCAGTTCCCAATGAATTCTGCACAAAAGGCAAGGTTTTCGTTTCACAAGCTTGCATTAAATCGCGCAAAAAAGCGCCTGCTTCGTGGTTTCTGTCGTCTAAATAAAATTGATCTGCATCAATGAGAATGTGTCCGCGACCTTGATTTTTGAGTTGCTTAAAAATACTCAATTCGGCAGGTGAAAGCGCATTGAAACCAGCGAAGAGAAAATGTGACTTTTTATTTTCTTTGAAAACGAGGTCGATATTCTCTTGCAATTTGCGGTAAGCTTTTCCCATGTAAATGGTATCGTTTGATTCCAAAAGTTTGTTGAAATCGGTATAATATCCTGGTAAACGGTCCCAAAATTCCATGAATCTTTTTTGACTTTCTGACAAAGTTTCCTTTCCAAAGCTCCAATTTTCAAGCTCTTTGATGTCTTTCAGGTTTCGAAAAAGTTGTTGAGAGGAAATCAAGTAACGGTCCATTTCATCAAAATCGCTCAGGAGAATATTTCCCCATTTCATGAATTCATCGAATGAAAAATCTTGCTCAGTTTTGGCGTGTTTGGTATGAATTTCGAAAAGTCGGAGCATCAACCTGGCTTTGTCGAGGACTGTTTCAGGCGTCAATGATTGCACCCAACGATAAATGGTCACAATTTTGGGAGATAAAATCGGTTTTCCGTAGGCTTCAAAAAGTGCTTTTTGCAAGTATTGTTTGGCTCTTTCGGAGGGCAAAACGATGGTCCAATCTTCCAAAGGAATTTCTTGGGATTTGATGTATTGAGCAACTTGATCTACGAACTTTATCATTGAAAAATAGATTTGTGCTAAAGGTAGAAAAATAAACATAAAATAGAAAGCGCGAGACTGGCATCCCGCGCTTTCTAAAACCTAACCTAACTACTACTTATGAAAACTAATTCCTCACTTGCTTTTCAAAAAACATGCCATGCTAAATTGGCGGTGTTTTCAAGTGATTCTATTTCATTAACGGCAGATTTTAAAGTTTGGTACATAAGTGATTGTGTTTTAACATTTATTTAGGAATGAAGCCAAAATTCTGTAATTTTTCTGTCTAGACTACAGACATTAGACCGGAGACATTAGACAAAAGACTTTAGACTTTAGACTTTAATCGTTTTAGTTTTTGAGTTGAATTTATCTCACCACAATTACTTTTTTCGTCACAGTTTTGCCATTCGATGTTCCCGTTACAAAATACGCGCCGTTGGGCAGGTTTTCGACTTTTACTTGGTTGTTGTTGGCTTCCGTGATTTCGATGATTCGGATGATTTGTCCGAGTTCGTTGATGATTTTGAAAGTTCCAGCTTCGCTTGATAATATAGTGAAATTGCCGTTGGATGGATTTGGAAGGGTTTCAAATGTAGCAGTTGTGCCAAATTGAATTTCGTCGATTGCTGCGCAATCTTTAATTTCGGCAACTACTGGGACTCTTGTGGGATTTGTGCACAGACCATCAATAGCTTCTGCGTAATATATTGTGGTAGTTGTGATAAATGGTGTTGTGAAACTTGTTCCGGTTTGCAATGAAGCTCCACCTGTTGCATCAGCAAACCAATTGATTTCACCTGCACTTGGTGTTGCATATAAAGTCAATGTTCCTGCCTCGCATCTTGAGGATGGAAACGTATCAGTAATCATGGGAATTGTACAAACACAATTGAAGCCTGTTACACCATCATCAAGTATTGTCCAATTTTTGGTGTTTATTAAATAATCTCTTGCAGCCTGAACGTCAGCACTAAACCGACATCCTGCAGCTCCCAATAACCTCGATGAAGGTATAGTTGGGTTATTTGCCCAGCCAAAAATAGTTTCAGAATAATTTGCGCAATCCATTCCAGAATTGTCAAAAAAACCACCTAAAAGCACTGAATTACTTAAGTTCCACTGACCTAAATTTTGATTGAATGATGTTGCATCTTGAAACATCTCTGACATATCGGTAACATTGTTTGTGTTCCAACTTCCTATATCTTGATTAAAAGAGGTCGCATATGCGAACATAACAGACATTAATATAACATTATTAGTGCTCCAAAATCCTAAATCCGCATTGAAGGATTCGGCATTATAAAACATGAACGACATATCCGTAACGTTACTTGTGTTCCAACTTCCTATATCTTGATTGAAGGATGATGCATTATAAAACATTAACGACATATCCGTAACGTTACTTGTGTTCCAACTTCCTATATCTTGATTAAAAGAGGTTGTTCCACCGCTGAACATGCTCTTCATATCTGTAACATTAGCTGTGTTCCAATTTCCAATGTCAGAATTGAATAAATTGGCAGAGTAAAACATGTACGACATATCTATAACATTGCCTGTATTCCAATTTCCAATATTTTGAGTAAAATTGCTCGCATTAGCAAACATATATGACATATCTGTAACGTTACTTGTGTTCCATGCGCCAATGTCAGAGTTGAAAAGATATGCTCCACTAAACATCCTTGACATATCCATTACATTTGTTAAATCAGGAGTATCTGATGCAGTTATTTGCAAAAACGAACAACCCCTAAAAGCATTTGCCATACTTGTCCAAGGGGTGCTTCCCCACTGGATAACATTCTTTAAACTCAACTTGTTCGCTCCATTATCTATGTAAAACCGACGTAAATTAGTTGGTTCAATCGAAAGAGTTACACTATCCTCTGCTGGTACCGAAATTGGTAAAATTACTGCTCCTGGAGAAGATTGCGTAAATGAACCAGAGCCACTTCCGCCTGAGCTTAGCGTATAAGTGTAATTTACTGGATCAGCTGTGGTTAACGCATTGAATTGAATATCTGAAGAGCCACTACTGAAAGTCCATTTAGTAATAAAATCTTGACCAAAACTAAGGTTTGTCGCTAATAAAAAAAGTAGGATTAGTTTTTTCATAAAACATTTTTACTCAAAGCTACTAATTTTACTCTGATTTAAAAAATAAAAATTCAATTAAATAGAGCTTTTTATGGTTTGCACTATCGCAATACAATTACCTTCTTGGTAACGACATTTCCTTTGGGCGTTCCCGTCACAAAATATGCGCCGTTGGGCAGGTTTTCGACTTTTACTTGGTGGTTGTTGGCTTCAGTGATTGGGACAGTTCTTACCAACCGTCCCAATACGTTGAAGTTGTTTCCTTTTTTAGAAAAAGCTCGATCCCAACTCTTAGAATTGTTTCATCAAATTGAAATATTCAACGCTTTTTTTCAGTTGATATAATGGCAGTGTTTCCATTAGTTCTTTTGCTTTTTCTTCGTCAACTCCTTTAAAAATTAGGACGGCGCCATTTCTGGTTTGTCTTAAAAATAAATGTTCCAAAATTCCTTCTTCTTTCCATTGGGCAACAACTTCTTGCTCGTGTTTAATGATTTCTTGAAAGTTTTCAGGAAGATTCTCCGTGTCGATTGTTAAAATTGCTTGAATGCAGTTCATTTTCTAAGTTTTATATTGTTATTATTTATTTTATTTCTGTCGTCCGACTAAAATCTCTTGTTCCTTTTGCTTGATCAAAACGAACCCTCCCGATAGCTATCGGGAAAGGCTGAGTCATCAAGTTAAAGCGCAAATTTTCGCACGAAATAAAATTCTTGCCTTAAGCGCTTTATTTTAAAAGCTTCTGAAAACGTGATTTTGTCGGTGATCTACTCCACTAGCGTTACGTAGCTTCCTCCAAAAGTCTACATTTTCAGTGCACCTTTAAACCGCGCAGCAGCCACGTTAGTGAAACCTTTCTTCCAAGGCCACAAATCTAAAACTATTAATTTAAGACCCGCAGCTTTTAAATCATCTTAAATAATTTGGTTTATTTCAATTCATAAGAATAAATTATTATTTCATCAGACAAAAGAATTTGCGTTGTTTTCTCTAAGATAAAAATGGATAATCGACATATCCTTCGTCTTTTCCGCCGTACATTGTCGCTCTATCGGGTTGATTTAATTCTGCGTTTAGCTCAAATCGTTTTGGTAAATCGGGATTCGCTAAAAATAATGTTCCGAACGAAATCAATTTTGCAATTCCTTTTTCCAATTCCCCTTCGGCTGTTTCTTTGGTGTAACCGCAATTTGCAATGACAGTATGTGGCGTCAATTTTCCAAAGGTTTCGACAGCATTTGCAGGGTATTGCGGGAATTTATCCGCAGGAAATGGAATATTCATGATGTGAATATATGCCAAAGACAATTTGTTTAATTCTGAGATTAGCAACGTAAATTGTTCAATTGGATTTTGGTGAACAATGCCGTTGTAAGTGCTTGTAGGCGAAATGCGAATTGCTGCTTTATCTTCGCCAATGGCATCAACTATTTCTTGCATAATTTCAACGACAAAACGATTGCGATTCTCGTGATTTCCTCCATATTCATCGGTTCTTTGATTGACACTTTCAGCTAAAAACTGGTTCGGCAAATAACCGAAAGCCGCATGAAGTTCAACGCCGTCAAATCCAGCTTCCATCGCGTTGATCGCTGCTTGTTTGTACTCTTGCACAATGTTTTTTACTTCTTCAGTACTTAATGCTCTTGGCGTTTCATAGTTTTTCATTCCCTCCATGGTGAAATGTTGCTGTCCTTCAATCGCAATGGCTGAAGCGGAAACAGGTTGCTCTCCATTTTTTACAAGTGAATGTCCGACGCGTCCTGTGTGCCAAAGTTGCGCATAAATAACGCCGCCCTTTTCGTGCACTGCTTGGGTCACTTTTTTCCAAGCGGCAATTTGTTCAGCGGTGTAAATTCCTGGTGTAAGCGGACTTCCCAATGCTTGTTTTGAAATATTGATGGCTTCGCTGATGATCAAACCTGCACTCGCGCGTTGCGTATAGTATAAAACTGTTGATTCGCTGACAATTCCGTCCATGCTCGCACGACTTCTTGTCATTGGTGCCATTGCCATTCGATTTTTTAAGGTGTTTTTTCCGACTTGTATTGTTTCTAATAATTTCATCTTACTTTTTTTGAACATTGATTTGCAAACTTATATCCTTTACTTTACTTTTGCAAGTAGGTATACGAATGTATAGTAGTAACCTAAAGTAAAGCAATTAGCAAAATTGACATAATATGGCAGAAAATAAAATTTACAATTCCGAAAAAACTTGCACCTTGAAAGAAGTCTTAGATATTATTGGCGGAAAATGGGCGATGCCGATTATTTATCACCTTTCCAAAGGAAAAATGCGTTTCAAAGAATTGGAAAGAAGCGTGGAGGGAATTAATACCAGAATGTTGGTCAAAGAATTGAAAAATATGGAAGCCAATGCGATTATCACCCGAGAAGTTTTCGCAACTGTTCCGCCTACAGTGGAATATGCTTTGACAATCAAAGGTGAAAAATTAATGCCTAGTATTGTGTCGCTGCATCATTGGGGGCAGGAGTTTACGCTGTAATATAGAATATGTAATTAGCAAAAAAGTCCCACAGAAAATTTCTATGGGACTTTTTTGTGTTTAGACTTTTTTTTCTAGACTGAAAGACTAAAGATGTTAGACCTTAGACTTCAATCGTTTTTATTTTATAAACTATCTAACGACCATCACTTTTTTGGTAACTGCTTCGCCATTCAAAGTTCCAGTTACAAAATACGCTCCGTTTGGCATATTTTCTACCTTCACTTGATTGCCGTTTGCTTCAGTGATTTCGACAGTTCTTACCAATTGTCCAAGTTCGTTGATGATGTTGAATGTTCCAACTTCGCTTGAAGAAATGGTGAAGTCTCCATTCGATGGATTTGGGAATGCTTCGAAATCAAACATTAATGTTTCATTATTCATGCTTTTCAATTCAACGACATTCTCTTGGCGAGCTCCTGTTGCTGGTGCGGTGACATTACAAGCTGCACCATAAATAGCATAGTAACTTCCCGTTTTCGCCGAAACACGCACAGAGTATGTTTCTCCAGAAATATACGCAAATTGATTGAATTTGAAATTTCTAGTTGGATTTTCCAAAATCGTCACATTGTTGCTTTGATCTGTCAATTCAAATCGATATCCTGTTGCTCCTATTACAGCTCCTGACCAAACTGTTGTTGTTGGGGTAGCAATTTGAAAACCGCATTGACTCGTTTGAATTTTAGTAGCTACCTCAATTCGTACTGCACAAGTAGCGCCATAACCTACATAAATACTTCCTATTTTAGCCGATACACGAACGTTATAAGTTGTATTGTTTGTGTAAGCAAACTGTGAAAATGTGAACGCTCGGGTAGTATTTTCAAGATAGGTAATGTTGTTATTTGGATCGATAATCTCAAATTTGTATGCTGTTGCTCCAACCAATTGAACTGCCCAAACGGAAGTACTAACGCTTGAAACTGTCGCTCCACATTGACTTGTTTGTACTTTACTTTGTTGATACTCAAATCGAACATCACAAGCCGTTCCGTAAATTGAATATACATCATTCACTTTAGCAGCAACTCTAACACTGTATGTTGTATTATTAGTAAAAGCGAATTGTGAAAATTTGAAATTTCTTACTGTACTTTCTATAACTGTAACATTGTTACTTGGGTCTGTAATTTCGAATTTATAGTACGTTGCTCCTGTAATACCTTGTGACCAAACACCGGTATTTACATTTGTAATTGTGACTCCACACTGTGAAGCCTGAATTTTAATACATCCTCCAACAGTTGCAACTACTGCTGTTCGTGTATTGTTTACACAACCTCCGTTTACAACTTCTGCATAATACGTTGTGGTTGTTGAAATAATAGGTGTTGTAAAGCTTGTCCCCGAATATAATGAACTTCCACCTGATGCTTCTTCAAACCAATTGATTGTTCCTACGTTTGCAGTCGCTTCTAAAATTAACGTTCCTTCTTCGCATCTTGCTGCAGCAAGTGTGCTTGTGATGCTAGGTAATGCATTTATTGTTACCACAAAACTATTTTCATTCGCGCAACTGCTATTTGATGCATAAACGTAAATTGTTTGTGTAGAAGTTATTACTGTGCCAGCGCCCAATTCCGTTCCTGTGCCATTTGAACCTGTGAAATAATTTCCAACACTCAAGGCTGGTAAAGTATATGAATCGCATACTGAAACATTGCTAGGTGCATCAGCTGTTGGTGTTGCCGTGATTGTTACCACAAAACTATTTTCATTCGCGCAACTGCCATTTGATGCATAAACGTAAATTGTTTGTGTAGAAGTAATTACTGTGCCAGCGCTCAAGGCTGTTCCTGTGCCATTTGAACCTGTGAAATAATTTCCAAC
>CANFUT010000038.1 GCA_947450325.1 Flavobacteriia bacterium | reverse complement strand
ACCATTGCTGTTTCGCAATAATATTTCTTTCACAACTTCCTCACCTTTGTGATTTCTAATTGTTAAAGGAACTTTGTCGCCAGGACGTCTTTTGCCAATCTCTTCTTGCAATGCTGCAACAGAATTGACTTCTTTGGTACCGATTTTCAAAATGACATCGCCATCTTTAATTCCCGCTTTGTCAGCGCCACCGTCTTCTACAACCTTGGAAATGAAAACTCCTTTGGTATTTAATAGTTCATTTTTTTCTTTGACTTCTTGCGTGATATCAGCAATTTGAACGCCTAAGAATCCACGTTGTACGATTCCAAAATCAATTAAATCGCGCATTACTTTTTGCACCAAATTCACTGGAATTGCAAAAGAATATCCAGAATAACTACCTGTTTGAGATGCAATTGCTGTGTTGATTCCAACCAATTCACCTTTGGTGTTTACCAAAGCACCACCGCTATTTCCTGGATTCACCGCAGCATCGGTTTGAATGAAAGATTCAATTGGAACATTGTCTTGCGTTCTTCTTTCTGATAAGATATTGATATTTCTCGCTTTCGCACTGACAATTCCCGCAGTAACTGTTGAAGTTAAATTAAAAGGATTTCCTACTGCTAAAACCCATTCTCCGATTTGCAAATTATCACTATTTCCTAAGGAAATTGGAGACAAATTTTGTGCTTCGATTTTCAAAACTGCAATATCCGTAGAAGGATCTGCGCCAATGACTTTGGCTGTGTATTTGGAATTGTCGTTCAAGATAACTTCGATTTCACTTGCGCCTTCAATCACGTGATTATTAGTGACAATGTATCCTTCTGATGAAACAATCACTCCCGATCCAGAACCTGAGCCGTATTGTTTAAACTCTCTATTTCCAGTTCCTGGACCATAGAAAAATTCATAGAAAGGATCTCGTTGTACGGCAGTTCGAACGACTTTTGTAGTTACGTGAACAACTGCATTTATAGAACTTTGCGAAGCTTGAACAAAGTCAGGACCAATTGCGGCGGCGTTTCCTGTAAAGTTTACATTTCTTGCATTAGCAATTCTGTTTCCATCAATTACCTGATCGGATAGTGATTGGTACGGATTTCCGTTCAAAACCATTGACAAACTTAACGGCAACATTCCACCAATTAAACCTAATCCTAGAAATTTGATATTTTTATTCATAGTTGTTTGATTATAATTTTACTTGTTAACTGTACAAAAATAACGCGGTTTTATTTTTCTATTATCGTCTTGTTGTTAAGGAATGTTAAGCAATTTTGTGAAAAATTTGTTATCAATTTTGAATTAGAATAATTTGATAAAGCAAAAAATCCCGTTCTAAATAAATAAAACGGGATTTGAAATTATCTTCAATTTAGTATCTTAATGGCTACAAAGTCCTTGGATTTCATGGAATTTGTCGTGCAATTTCTCCATTTTTTCTTTTAATACTTCGTCTTTTACTTTTTTCGTATTGATTTTGTGCAATTCTGTTGCGCCGGTAACCAATTCGTCAATTGCTTTTTTGATTTCATTGGTATTGAAAGACGTTGGAATTTTGCTGTTTTTCAATGCGATTGCTTTTGCCAACATTTCACCGCTTCTTTCTTTGATTGGCGTGAAATTATTTTCCTCAATCGGGTGAAAAGTTTGCGACATCACCATGTGAAATTCATTCAATTCTTTCCAAGCATTTTTCTCGATTACTTTTAATAAAGGATCTTTCAACGCTTCGATGTATCTTTTTGAAACGTTGTTCCAGTCGACCACTTTCCAAATAGATTCCAAATAATCGCCGCGTTTGTTTTGGTATTTCAAGTAATACGCGTGTTCCCAAACATCAATTCCCAAAATTGGAATTCCGCGATCTTTCGATACGTCCATGATTGGATTGTCTTGATTTGCAGTAGATGTAACCATCAATTTCCCCTCTGGAGTGACAATCAACCAAGCCCAACCAGAACCAAAACGCGTCATTGCTGCTTGATTCAACATTTTTTTCAAGGTATCCATGGATTTGAAATTCAAATCAATCGCTTTTTGCAATTCGTCCATTGGTTTAGAGTCTGCTGCTGGTGCCAAAATGTCCCAGAAAAGTGTGTGATTATAATGTCCGCCCGCATTGTTTCTGATTACTTCAGTTCTTCTGCTTGCGTTCAACATCAATTGTTCAATTGTCAATTTTTCCAATTCAGTTCCTGCCAAGGCTTTGTTCAAATTGTTGATATATGCTTGGTGGTGCTTGTCGTGGTGGATTTCCATCGTTTGCGCATCGATGTAAGGTTCCAATGCTTTGACATCGTAATTTAATTTAGGTAAACTGTAGGGAGCCTGTGCCGAAGCCTGAACTGTTGCTGTTAGAGCAAACGAAGCAAGCCAAAATTTGATTTTTTTCATGTCTTTTTGTTTTTGCCAACAAAGATAAAGCTTTCTTAATTAGGAAAGTTGTAAAATTTTGGGTGGGTGATGAAAGTCAGGAATTCACTCCACAACCACTTCATCCAAAAAGATCCACGCTCTTTCTCCAGCGCTGATATGTCCTTCGGGACAAGTTTGGCGATTTTTGATTACAAATTTGATTGCTTTGAATGGAGTGGAAGTATTGAATTCCACAGTCATGTTTTGCGTCAAGTTTCCTTTTTTGGCTGGAGAAACTATGTTTTGAATCGTTCCATTTGGTTTGAAATTGATGCCGTCTTCTGAGGTGAAAACTTGAAATTCTGTGGGGAAGAAAATCCAGGAATGTTCGTCTTGTAAGCAACTTACGGAGATTTTACGAACGGTTTGTGGTTTTTCAAAATTCAAAATTCCTTTGGCGTCAACGCCTTCGAAACCTTGCCAATCGCCAGATCTGAAATCGGTGCTTCCAGAACGAATGCCGTCTATTAAAGCATTTTCTCCACTTGCAGCGTATTGATTGGCGAATTGAGTTTCCAATTGCAAGGAAATGTTGTTGTTTGATTTGGTGAATGTGGAGGAGACCGAATTTTTATTAGAATTTAAATGAATCGCTATTCCATCAATTATCCCATTTTCATCAGGCTTTGATTTACCGCCTTCAATACTTAAAAAAGATTTTGCTTTTAAAGTAGTGGTTTGAATAAGTTTGATTGGTGTTTCATATATTCTAGAACTTTCGTTTGGCTCGGTTCCATCAGTAGTATATCTTATAAAATATTTAAAATTTGTTGTTTCGTCATAGTCGTATTTATCATTTAAAACAGGTGTTAAATTTTGAATCATTTTGATTTCTGTTGTAATCGAATCTAAAAATGTTCTTTTTGTTTGCGAAAAGTAAGGAACTGGAATTACATCCGTTGGAATAATTTCATTTTCAATGATTTCTCTTTTGTATTCAACAAGTTTAGGATTCGGTTTGTCGGTCATGATAATCACTAATTCACCACCGTTTAGCATCGTTTGGTGGTCGAGATACAATTTTTCATAAGGCTCGCCATTCAATTTCATGGAATAAATATACTTGTGTTCAGGACTGTTGTCTTCCGTTCTGATGGTGAACGATTTCCCATTTTCAAAATGAATGGTCGCGTACTTTTGCAAAGGTCTTCCGATGGCATACGTTGGACTTCCTGGGCAAACGGGATAAATTCCCATGGCGCTCAAGACGTACCAAGCAGACATTTGACCACAATCTTCGTTTCCAGCCAAACCGTCAGGTGCATTGTGGTACATTTCACGCAGAATTTGATCGACCTTTTCTTGCGTTTGAAATGGTTGATTGGTGTAATTATACAAATATGCCATGTGATGCGAAGGCTCGTTTCCATGCGCATATTGACCGATTAATCCAGTGATATCGACTTGATGACGGCCTTCTAATTTACTTTCCGTTGAAAACAAACGATCCAACCAAGTTTGCAGGCTGTCTTTGCCACCCAAAACAGATCTCAAAGTTGATATGTGTTGCGGCGCTGCCAGCGAATATTGCCAGCTGTTTGCCTCTGTGTAGTTGAAATTGACTTCCGCTGGATTGAAAGGCGCAAACCATTGTCCACCGCGGCGTGCTCGCATGAATTTGGTTTCTGGATCAAAAACATTCAAGAAATTGTAAGAACGATTTTCATAAATTTTGGCGATGCTGTCGTTTCCGATTTCTTTTGCAAATTGAGCGATACACCAATCGTCGTAAGCATATTCCAAGGTTTTTGAAACAGATTCTGGCTCAATGTTGGTTCCTAAATATCCATTTTCGGCATATTGCTTTTTCCCGAGTTCATTGATGGTCGAAGTTTGAATCATTGCTTTCAAAGCCAAATTCACGTCAAAATCCTTGATTCCCTTTCGATAAGCATCTAAAATAACCGAAACGGAGTGGTAACCAATCATGCAATCAGTTTCATTTCCAACCAATTCCCAAACTGGCAAATCATTCGTTTGCTTGTAAATTCTCAAAAATGATTCGATAAAATCTTCCGTGCGTTTGGTTTGCGTCAATGTGTACAATGGGTGCGCCGCGCGGTATGTGTCCCAAAGTGAAAAAACGGAATATTGCAATTTATCTTCATAATTGTAAATCTTTCCATCATTTCCCAAAAATCGTCCATCTGCATCTGTAAACAAAGTCGGGCAGAGGTAAGCATGATAAACAGCCGTGTAAAAATTCGTCATCACTTCAGGTTCATTGCTCTGAAAATCGATTTTTGACAATTCAGTTTGCCACTTTAATTCTCTCAAATAATTAAGACGCACTGTTGACCAATCTGGCATTTCTTGTTTGAGATTCATTTCTGCGCCATTCGCATCAACAGCTGAAATAGCAGATTTTACTTGAATTTTCTTGGTTTCTTCTGGAAATTCTAACAACAATTTGTGTTGATTTCCTTTTGAAATAATTGTTTTTTTGGTGAAAGGAACATCCAATTCTAGGTAGAAGAAGAATTTTTGATTTTTCGCCCAAGCATTTGAATGTCTGTAACCTGCAATGATTTGATTGGATTTTACGTCGAAATTGGCATCCAAAACTTGGTCGCGGTGATCTAAATCAATCAAAATGTATTTTTTTCCTTTCGCTTCGTTGAAAGTGAAACTCAAAAATCCAGCGCGTTCTGTGGCAAGAAGTTGAACATCAATGTTATTTTTCTGCAATTTCACTTCATACATTCCTGGACTTGCTTTTTCTTCGGAATGTTTGAAAAGTGAACCGTAACCGTTTTTTGATAAATATCCAGGTGTTGTTAATGCTTTTCCTTGTTGAGGAACAATCAATAAATCACACAAATCTGGAACGCCGGTGCCACTTAGATGCGTGAAACTGAATCCATAAATGATTGAATCTGAATAATGATAACCGGAGCAACCATCCCAACCGTCATAACGCGTATCGGGACTCAATTGAACCATTCCGAAAGGTGCAGCAGCGCCAGGGAAAGTGTGTCCGTGTCCGCCAGTTCCTATGAATGGATTTACATATTTCGTAACACTGGGTTTTTGAATCATCCTTTTGAATGAAACATCGCTCTTACTAGGGTCAATGTATTTTTTTCTTACTTCCTGAGCGTTTTGAAGTTCAGTTAATTGACTAAAAACGATTGAAGAAATTCCAAAAAACAATGGAAGAAGGATGCTCTTTTTCATCGGGATTTTATTGATATGATTTCCACAGAATTGAAGCTGCGTTGCCCAATACTGCTGCATTTTTATTGTTTAAAGATGAAATCAAAATCTGAATATCATCTTTGTAAATGTTTAAAATATTTGCTTCTAAATGGACTTTTACTTTCTCAGCGAAAGTTTCGCCATTTTGAGAAATTCCACCAAAAAGAACATAGGCTTTTGGATCTGAAAAACAAGCAAAATCTGCCAATGATGAACCTAAAATCTGAGCAGTATATTCTACAATTTCTTGCGCAAAAGCATCGCCATCTTGCGCCAAATCGAATACATTTTTGGCAGATGGATTTTCAATTTCCAGCAATTTTGAAGTTGCTTTCAATGGTGAATCCAATTCATGAATACTGCGCACCACGCCAGTAGAAGAAGCATAAGTTTCCAAGCAACCTTTTCTACCACAACCACACAAACGACCGTTTGGAATTACACGAATGTGACCGTATTCACCAGCAACTCCGTGTTCACCGTAAACCATTTCACCACCAATAAAAACGCCACTTCCGACGCCAGTTCCAAGTGTAACGGTCACAAAATTCTCCAAATCTTTGGCGCAACCGAATAATTTTTCTCCAATCGCCGCAGCATTGGCATCATTTGTCAATATGGTTTCAATGTTGAACTTTTCCTTGAATAATTTGGCCAAAGGAATAATTCCTTTCCACCGTAAATTAGGTGCATATCTAATTTCACCAGTAAAATGATTGCCATTAGGTGCACCGACGCCAATTCCTTTTAAATCTGTTAAAAGTTCTTTTTCAGATAGGTGATTGTAAACGAAATCAACGAAAATCTCTGGCGTTTCGAACGATTTTGTTGGAAAACTTGTTTCGTACAAGATTTCACCTTTCGGATTTACAATTCCAAAAGCGATGTTTGTTCCCCCAATATCAATTCCCAATGCGTTGTGATTCATGACTTTGATTTCTAATTTTAGGTGTTTTTTAATTTTTTGAAAAGCTAAAAATACGGGTAATTTTTGACTTCAATCGGCGAAATTCTTTCTCAAAAGTCAATTCACTTCAAATCGCTCAGCAAATCCAATAAATTTTCTTTGCTTAAATTTTTGAAAAATCCTGATTCATTGGTGATTAATTCATCAGCAATGGTTTTCTTCGATTCTTGCAAAATTCTGATTTTATCTTCAATCGTGTTTGGACAAATTAATCGGATTGCCAAGGTGTTTTTGGTTTGACCGATGCGATGAACGCGATCAATTGCTTGATTTTCAACCGCAGGATTCCACCAAGGATCGACCAAATAGACGTAATCTGCTTCAGTTAAATTCAATCCTGTTCCACCAGCTTTTAAGCTGATTAAAAACACTTTAACTTCTTTGTTTTCTTGAAATTCTCGAACAACAGCTTCGCGATTGGTTGTTTTTCCAGTCAAATAAGCGGTTTGGATTTTTCGGTCTTTTAATTCTTTGTGGATCAAGTCTAACATGGTCACGAATTGCGAAAAAACCAAAATTTTGTGCGATGGCGCTTTGTTGGTAATTTGTTCAATCAACATTTCCAATTTTGCAGACGGAATTCCTTGTGACAATTCATCCGCCAATACAGGCGCATCGCAGATTTGACGCAATTTGGTAAGTCCTTTCAAAACGTACATCGAATTTTTATTCAGGTCAAATTTGTTTGAATTTTCGATGTATTCTCGGAAATCTTTTTCGTATTGGTCATACATTTTTCGTTGCTGCGTTTCCATCTCGCAAAAAACGACAATTTCCTTTTTATCAGGCAATTCTGGCGCAACTTCTTCCTTGGTTCGACGCAACAAGAAAGGTTTGATTTTTTGTTGTAATTCAGCGGTTCGTTTGTCATTTTTGAAATGATCCACCGGTGCTAAATAAACGTCTTTGAAATATTGCTTATTTCCCAATAATCCTGGACAAGCGAAAGAAAATTGCGCGAACAAATCAAAGGTGCTATTTTCAATCGGCGTTCCAGTTATCGCGATTTTATTGCGGGATTGCAGCAATTTCACAGCCTTGTATCTTTCTGTTTCAGGATTTCGAATGTTTTGGGATTCATCTAAGAAAATGTAGTTGAAGACATAATCTTTAAATAAATGAATGTCAGACATCAAAGTTCCATAAGAAGTCAGAATAACTTCGTTTTGATCAAATTTATTTGATTTTTTGATTCGCTGATTTCCATGGTGAATTGTGAACTTGAGAGAAGGAGCAAACTTCTGAAATTCAGCTTTCCAATTGAAAATCAAGGTTGCAGGAACGACCAAAAGATTGACGTTGAAATTAACTTTCTCTCTTTGAAGTAAAATAAAAGCGATAATTTGAATCGATTTTCCCAATCCCATGTCATCTGCCAAAACACCACCAAAATTGAAATCATCTAGAAAGTTCAACCAATTTAATCCCGATTTTTGATAGGAGCGAAGTGTAGCTTTCAGTGAACTAGGAACTTGTACTTCTTGAATTGAACTGAAATCTGCGAATCTTTGACGGTAAATGGCTAATTCTGTAGCTACTTTTTCATCGATTTGCTCCCTTTCAAAGATTGTCTCAACTGTAGAAAAATTGATTTTTGGGATTTGAATATTCTTTAAATCAATGATTTCTCCAGAATTGAAGTAGCGTTTGAATTTCTCAATCCAATCTTTGGGCAAAATTCCCATCGATCCATCATCGAGTTTGACATAATTGCTTTTGTTGCGAATCGATTTGGCCAATTGTTTCAAAGAAGCATTTTGATTGCCATATTTCACTTGAATTTCAGCATTAAACCAATTAATTCCACTCAATACTTTGATGTCTATTTTCACCTTGTTTGGATTCAACTTATTGCCTTGCAATTGATTAAATCCATGAATTTGAATGTTATTCGATTGCCAAGATTCGAAAGTATTTAAAAACCAATCTTCTTCTAAAAAGTGCTTTTTATGTAAATAAAAATAAGTGAATTCATTTTCTAGTTGTTCCTCAAAATAAGGATGTTGTCTGTAGATAAGTGCGGTAAATTTTATCTCTTCCGCTTGATTTCTTTTCACAATGAATTCTTTTCCCTTATCGTCTCTGAGCGAAATTACTTTTTTAGAACGAATTGGAACTTCGATTTCTCCGTAACGAATGACTGGAATTATATCTACAAAATTTTCTGAATCAACCAAATAGATGATTTTTTCAATTTCGTCTAGTTGTTCTTTTTGGATTTGTTTTTTGCTTGCTTTCGGGAGATGCGTGTATTCAATTTCAATTTTCGCTTCTAGTTTTTCTAGAATTTCAACTTTAAAAGCTTCGAATTTTGATTGGTGAATTTGCCATTTATTGTCTCGTTTTTTGAGCATTTCCAGCACATTCAGCGTTTGTATTTTATCGGTCAAATAGAAAGTCTCTCCTAAGTGCAAAAATCGATTGAAGCGAATTTCAATTTGTTCTACGTCATACATTAATCCATCAATTTCCAATTGACCTGTAATTTCATAAAACGGATCCAAAAATCGTACTTTCAAACTCAACGAACTTTGAAAGTTTTTGATTCTTAAAGGAATAAGTGATTTTACTTGAACTGTTTCCGAGATTTCAGCGTTGTGAAAATAGAAACTGCAACCCAAAGGATTTTTAGCAATTGAACGCAATGCAGCTATTTCACTTTCAATGGATTCAGAGATATTGATATTTTGAAATTGTTGAACAGCAGCAAAGAATTTAAGTTCAGGTGCATTTTCATACTTCCAAATCACATCCAAAGGTGAAATGAATTTCAACAGATTTTTTAGTTTTCCATTGTTCGCTTTTGAACCTGTTACCAAGTCAATTTGCAAGGAATTTGAATGTTTTTGATGTTTGAAAACAACAGAAAAATCATCTGAATGAATACTTTTGGTTTCAGTAGGTAATTTATTAGAAAGCAAACTATTAAACTCTCTAATTCTTTCAGTTGTAATTGGAATTAGTGATTTATTTTTGGGCGATATTTCTAATTTGTCATAGATGAATTCAAAGTTGAAATACGCCTCCAAATTCACTTCTTTTTCAAGTCCAAATTGTTCAGCTACTTTTTTAGTTTTGCGATTTCTAGACGCTTTTTGAAAGAATAGCAAATAATCTTCGTTTCTGTGAATTGCAGTCAAAACCAGCGCTTGATTTTCGCATAATTTATCGTGTGTTGCTTTGCAATTGCAAAAAACGGTCAATTGCTTTTCATCTTGAATGACGCTTATTGCTGGAAAATTTAATCCGCCTGACCTATGCGTAAAAATTCCTTCGTTAAGTTGTAAAAAGGAGGGAACGATGACCAAACAATCGCTCGTAGAAAAGAATGCCGTTTGATTAGAATTTTTGGTGATCTCTAATTCTGAAAGATTTTCAAAATTCATTCCATTGAAAACGAAACGATTATTATATAAATCTTCCGTTTCCATAGATTATTTTCTGATCACTTGAATGCTGTAATTCAAACCAACTTTGATGATTTGTGATGCAATATTGTTTTTTATATCTAATTTCTCCATCACAATTGCATCGACTTGATCTTTAATTTGTTGGTTTACATCTGTGAAACAACTAGGATTGGCTTCTCCAGATAAATTGGCAGAAGTTGAAACCAAGGGTTTGCGCATTGAACGAATCAATTTCAAGCAAATTGGATCTTTGGTTACACGAATTCCAACGGAACCGTCATCTGCCAAAATAGAGGGCGCCAAACCTTTTGCATTTGGATAAATGATTGTCAGAGGTTTGTCCGCTAAATCTACTAAATCGTAGCAAACATCTGGAAACTCAGGAATGTATTTTTCAATCATTTGAATGCTGTCAACCAAAATGATAAAACTCTTGTTTTCAGGACGGTTCTTGATTTGAGATATTTTTTGACAAGCTTCTTCATTTGTTGCATCGCAACCGATTCCCCAAATCGTGTCAGTAGGATATAAAATTACACCGCCGTTTTTCAGCGTTTCAATGGCTTTTTCCATGTTTTTGGATTATTTCAATAAATCTGGTCGTCTTGCTTTAGTCCTCTCTAGCGCTTGTTCTTCGCGGAATTTTTCAATTTTGTTGAAATCACCTGAAAGCAGAACTTCTGGAACTTTCATTCCTTTAAATTCGGGAGGACGCGTATAAACGGGCGGCGAAAGTAAATCGTCTTGAAAGCTGTCTGTCAACGCTGAAGTTTCATCATTCAAAACACCTGGAAGCAGGCGCACAATGCTGTCAACAAGCACAGCAGCTGCCAATTCTCCTCCAGAAAGTACATAAGAACCAATTGAAATTTCTTTGGTGATGTACATTTGTCTCACACGTTCATCTACTCCTTTGTAGTGACCGCACAAAATCATCAAATTTCCCTTCAGCGACATTTGATTGGCATGCGTTTGTTCCAAAATTTCACCATCGGGTGTCATGTAAATGATTTCGTCGTAGTTTCTTTCTGCTTGCAATTTTTCAATCAAAGTTGCGATCGGCTCAATGCTCATGACCATTCCAGCGCCCCCGCCATATTGATAATCATCCACATTTTTGTGCTTATTGGTAGAATAATCACGGATGTTGTGAAGGTGAATTTCCACCAAGTTTTTATCTTGAGCGCGTTGCATGATCGAAGCTGTAAAAGGTCCTGCAAGCAATTCTGGAAGTATCGTCAATATATCAATTCGCATATTGCAAAGTTAGTAATTGAAATTGTTTTATTTAAAAACAGTGAAATTAGATTTACATCCACTAAAAATGAAGTAGATTGCGAAGCATCAAAACTGCTTTATTTACAGATATTTGCTTGAAATGAAAGAAAATTGTTGAAAAATCATCTCAAGTCGTTTGATAAATTCAAATCGTTACTTCCTCAAATCTTGTTTTTTTATTTATCTTTGAACCGATGGAAAAACAAGTCATTCTCAACGAAAAACAATTTGAATTGACCCTTAACAGGCTGTGTTATCAGCTCATCGAAAATCACAACGACTTTTCTGAAACAGTTTTAATTGGTCTGCAACCAAGAGGAATTCACGTGCTAAAACGTTTAAAAGAACGATTGGAGCAAATTTTGGGTCATTCAGTCACCTGTGGCAATTTGGACATTACTTTTTACCGCGACGACTTTCGAAGAAGAGAAAGACCCATCATTCCAAGTGCCACAAACATTGATTTTATCATTGAAAATAAAGATGTTGTAATTATTGACGATGTGCTTTATACAGGAAGAACAATTCGATCTGGAATTGACGCACTTATGGCATATGGTCGTCCAAGAAATGTGGAGTTGGTCGCGTTTATTGATAGAAGATTCAAACGACAACTTCCAATTCAAGCGGATTATGTTGGTAAAACCATCGACACCTTGGCTTCAGAACGTGTTTCTGTGGAATGGAATGAAATTGAAGGATTAGACAAAGTAGTACTTTATACACCGGAAAATAATGGATAATTTAAGTGTTGAACATTTAACGGGTATCAAAGACCTGACAGAGAAAGACATACAATTGATTTTTCAAACTGCCGATAGTTTTAAAGAAGTGATCAATCGTCCAATCAAAAAAGTTCCTTCATTGCGCGACATCACCATCGCCAATTTGTTTTTCGAAAATTCAACCAGAACAAGGCTTTCATTTGAATTGGCTCAAAAAAGACTTTCTGCTGATGTGATTAACTTCAGTGCGTCAAGCAGTTCTGTTAAAAAAGGAGAAACGTTGATAGACACTGTCAATAATATTCTTTCCATGAAAGTGGACATGGTCGTTATGCGTCATCCGAATCCAGGTGCAGCACTATTTTTATCAAAAAGAGTAGATGCAAGAATTGTAAATGCTGGAGATGGAACACATGAACATCCAACGCAAGCTTTGCTAGATGCTTTTTCAATCAGAGAAAGATTGGGAGATGTTGCTGGTAAAAAAGTGGTCATTGTGGGTGATATTTTACATTCACGCGTTGCTCTTTCAAATATCTATTGCTTACAAAAATTGGGAGCAGAAGTGATGGTTTGTGGACCTAAAACTTTAATTCCGAAGTACATTCAAGAATTGGGAGTAAAGGTTGAGTTTAATCTACGCAAAGCGTTGGAATGGTGTGATGTAGCAAATATGTTGCGCATTCAGTTAGAACGTCAAGATATCAAGTTTTTTCCATCATTGAGAGAATATTCCATGCAATACGGTTTGAACAAAGAAATCTTGGATTCATTAGACAAAGAAATCATTGTGATGCATCCTGGACCAATCAATCGCGGTGTGGAAATTACTTCAGATGTTGCAGATAGCAAACAATCTATCATTTTGAATCAAGTTGAAAATGGAGTAGCAATTCGCATGGCAGCGATTTATTTGTTGGCTTCCAAAATTGGAAGATAATTGATTACTTTAAACTGTGTAAAATGTTCGTGATTCAACCCATTTTACACTATAGCTTACATTTTCTTTTTCCTTTTTTAATTGCTTGGATTTTTTACCGTCAAAAATTGCTCAAAACAGGTTTAATAATGGTTTCAACGATGTTAGTTGATTTAGACCATTTACTTGCAAACCCAATATTTGACCCCAACCGATGCAGCATTAATTTTCATTATTTACATACTTATTGGGCAATTGGATTTTATGCAATTTTATTGCTTTTTCCAAAAACAAGAGTTGTGGCAATTGGATTGCTTTTCCATATGTTGACAGATTTTCAAGATTGTCTATGGATCAAATATGGATGATTTTAAAGCTTTTTCATCAAAAAGCGATACATTTCAACCATACACATGATGTCGTATTTGAAAACCTTTTCATCTGGTGAATGCACGAAATCTTCTGGTGCACCAATAAAAATCCAATCGAAAGGAAGATCTGTTTTTTGTAACATTGTTCCGTCACTTCCGCCGGCTGATTCAACTTCTAATTGATATTTGACTCCAGATTCTTTGGCCAAGTCAATGATTCGGTTCAAAAATGATTTGCGAGGAATTCCACTATCTCGCATTGAAATTGCAACACCTCCGCCATGCACAACTCCGTCTGTCACCCAAGTAATGTCTGAAATCAAGGCTTGCAAAACGCCATATTTTTCCCACAAAAATCTTCCACAAAAACCAACTGAATTTCCTCCATGTTCTTCGTAAGTAGAAAATACGATTGCACCATTTTCCAGCGTTTCAGCTACTTTAAGTGCGTTCCAAACACCCAAACGATTGTCTAGATAAGGCGATTGAATGTATTCGTCAGTTTCCCTGAAATTGGGTTTGAAAGTCAAATTTGTTCCACGGTCAATGTCTCTGTCGAAAACATATTGAAAAGATTGTCCTCCGTGAGAATCATCGATTACCATCAATTCAGTTTCAATTTCGCCTTGGGAATCTGAACCAACCAATTGAAATCCATCTTGCGTTCTTGGTCCGCCGATTTTATACAAATTATTGTCGTATGCTGCAGTAAATCCAATCGTATCTGTATGTGCAAAAATCGCAGTTGTTGGTTTGCCAAAAACTAAAATCATGGCATCTTGAAAACCTTTCCCGTGAAAAATTTCAGGTTGAACCTTCCATTTTGACTGATTTTCAATTACATGATTTAAGATAAATTCTTTTATTAGACCTTCATCGCCAGATGCGCCGCGAACTGCTATTAATTCTTTTAATAATTTCATAAATATTTTCAATAATTTCCTAAATAGTTTAATTCAATGTGTTTGTTTTCCGTTAACGTTTCACTGATAAAATTGGATTTTGCAAAAGGTACTGCAACTTGTAGCAAGCAATTTTCCGCAAAATCTTGTTTTTCAATCGCTAATAGTTGGTTTTTGACAAGCGACATGATTTCAGGCATTTCATTGTAAGTGAACTTTACTTCAAAGTGATCAAACACTTGTTTTTCAATAATATTACCTTCTTCAATGGCGTCTTTCGCTGCGGATTTGTATGCTTGAACTAAACCACCAACGCCCAGTTTTGTTCCTCCAAAGTATCTTACAACTCCAATCAAAACATTGGTTAAATCATAAGATTGAATTTGCCCTAAAATGGGGATCCCAGCGCTATTTGAAGGTTCGCCGTCGTCATTTGCTCTGAACACTTTTTTGTCAAGACCAAAACGATACGCATAACAAACATGCCTTGCTTGGTGGTGCATTCTTTTCCATTCAGCCAAATGAATTTTTGCTTCATCTTCTGAAAAACAAGCAACAGCATAACCGATAAATTTAGAACCTTTTTCTTTGTAAATTCCTTCTGAAAGGGAATCCATGGTTTTATATGTATCAATTATTTCCAAGCACTTTTTTTGGCAAATTTAGCGATAAACCACTGTTGAAACGTCATTGCAACTTAAAACTTTCTTTTCTGACTGCAATTTCGAAAATACTTTCAGCAGAAATTAAAAGTTCAACATTAGATTTCGTTAAATTTATCTTTAATTCGTTGATTTTTAAATGATTTAGATTAACCAAGGCTTTCTTTGAAAACTTGCTTTTTTGAATCAAATTATTTGCCATTGTTGGAATAGAATCCATCATTTGACCAACTTTGAATTGAATATTTTGTTGGATCAACTTCAGAATTTCTTCATGGAACATGTCAGCCAATGAATTGAAAACTTTTGTTTCTATTTTGTTTTCAAAATCAATATCTTGAATAGAAATGGTTTTTTTGTTCTTGGATAATATTGGAATTCCTTTGAAATAACTTGTACCGCTAATTCCACCAGAATGTTTGACTTTTAAATTCAAGTATTTTAATCCATTTGAAACGGATATAGATTCAATTTTCACCTTGATTCCTTTTATTTTTACTGTTTTTCCTGCAATTTTTTCATCCAAAATCTGATTCAATTTGGCCAATGGCAATAGGAAATGAATATTGATTTTACTTATTGAATCGGAGGGAGGAACACTCAAAAGCTTTATTTTTTTTGGGAAATCTACTTTGGAAATCAATAATGTATCAAATCTTAGATACACTTTGGAAGTAACAACCAAATTTAATTTCAAAGAATCATTGGAATTTTTATTTACAAACACTGCTAAATTTTGCGGTTGAATCCGTACAAATAAATCTTTCTGTGTTTTATTGGCAGGAATTGCTTTTTGTAAGTTGTTCCAAATTTTCAGTGTCGGTTTTTTTAGGTTGATTTTTTTGTAGATCAAATTGTCGAATTTCCGATTGATTTCTAATGTTTTAGCAGAAATGATTTCATCAATTTTCCGTTTCATATTAAAATCAATGCCCAAGATTTTCAATTCGGGTTCCTCTAGCCATTCAATTCTATTAAGTTTTGTTTTTGTATGAAACTTTAGAAATTCATCAATCTGAAAATCAGAAGAAAAATGCACTTTTAGTTGAATGATAAATGGTTTTTTCTTCAAAAAGGTAATTGATTTTTTACCAATTAAATGCTTTTGAATCTGAATTTCGAGTTTTAGTGGAACGGATGAAATGATTTTTTCATTTTGCAATTGCACCGAAAATTTTCCCAAACGATACATTTTGATTTTCAGTGAATCTTTTCCATTCGCAAAAGGAATGGTTTTGTCTGCCAGTAAAATCTTGAGTTTTTTATTGATTAATTTCTCTAAATCAGAAACTGAAATGTAAAGCGGAAAATTGAACGTGGTAATTGCTGGTTCAACTAATGTTATGGACCGATTTTGTTTGAATTCCAAATGTTTCGGTTTCGCAAAAAACCAAGTGGAAATCCAAACGAGCAATAAAATTACAATGATAACAATACTTACTTTCCAAATTTTCTTCATTGATTTCAGTATTTAAGCTGGCTATATTACCAGCTTCCTCCAGATCCGCCTCCGCCGAAACTTCCTCCGCCAAAGCCTCCGAATCCTCCTGATGAACCGCCGCCGAATCCGCCACTAGAGCGTCCGCCGCCACCAAATCCACCTAATCCGCCAAACCAAATGGCATTCGAGCCCATAGTCATTCCGCGACCACCTGCACCGCCGCCTTTGTTGCTTTTGTACATGATAAAAACAAAGACAATGATGAAAATCAAGACAAAAACTACTTTGATAATTTCAAACTTTTTAC
Organism: Flavobacteriia bacterium; assembly: GCA_947450325.1. GTDB lineage: Bacteria > Bacteroidota > Bacteroidia > Flavobacteriales_D > Crocinitomicaceae > JAQVCM01. The sequence continues at coordinate 10,956 of CANFUT010000038.1, read as the reverse complement.
CTTTTTCACCGTAGGTTTTTGAATTGTATTCGCCTTTTGCTAAAGACATTAAAACATTCGTCGTTTTGTCTAATCCTTCGTAAAAGTTTCCTTCTTTGAAACTTGGAACCAATTCTTTTTCTTCAATTTGTCTACAAGTTAAATCAGGAATTGCACCATCTAGTCCTTTTCCGGTAGCAATAAAATATTTTCTTTCTCCTTTTCCTCCAGTTGGTTTGATTATAATTACAATTCCATTGTCCTCTTTTTCTTGTCCAACTTGCCATTTATCGCCCAATTTATAGGCGAATTCCGCAGGTTCAAAATCTGCCAAATCGTCCACAATCACAATGACAATTTGATTGGAAGTTTCTCTAGCGAAATTTTCCAATTTAGTTTCCAATGCATCAGCCTCAGGTCCGCTGATGAATTCAGGCATTTCTTTCGACAAGTTGTTAACCAGTCTAGGAGGATTCGGTCTTTCAGGAATTCCGTTTTGTGCAACAACTTGAATCGTAGCAACTAAAGAAACAAAAAGTGCGAAAAAGTATTTTTTAAACATGGGATATTTTTTATCAAATTTATTCCTGAAAGGAAATTTCATTGCTCAATTCATTGGTGTCATCAGCTTGATGTGGAAAATTGGCTTTCAATTTCTCGCCTGCCATTTTGATTCCTTCGGATAATCCTTTCACAAAATCACTTTGTTTGAAATGTTGGGTCATTGTTTCTCTGATATTGTCCCAAAAATCAGTTGGTACAACATTATTGATTCCTTCATCGCCAATAATTGCAAACTTTCTGTCTTCCACAGCCAAATAGAACAAAACGCCATTTCTCAAAGCAGTTTCATGCATTTTCAATTTACCGAAAACTTCAATAGCATGTGATTTCACATCTTCTGCACATTTTGCATCGATGTGCACACGAATTTCACCTGAGGTGTTCAATTCTGCTTCAGCAATCGCTTCTTGAATGGATTTTTTATCCGATTCAGAAAAGAAATTTTTAATTCCCATGTTGGAAAAAATTAAATCATCCGACCCAAAATATTGAATCGGATGATAGTTTAAATTTTATATTAAAATGCAACAGTCGGAGCAACTTCGGTTCCAGCAGTAGCTTTGAAGCCTTCTTTCTTAGGGAAAGTTGCGCTATTCAAGAACATCGAGTTAAAGAAACCTCTGATGTGTGCATTGTATTGTTTAACAGCTTCGTTGTAATCAGCACGTGCTTTCACGATTCTATTTTCTGTTCCTTCCAATTGTGCTTGCAAATCTTGGAAATTCTCAGTTGAACGAATTTGCGGATAAGCTTCAAACGCCAAATTGATTGCCGTATTGATTTTTTTACCCATCATTTCCATGTCTTCTGGAGTTTTTGCATTCTCAATTCCTTTTTTTATCCCAGCGCGGGCTTCAGTAACACCTTGTAAAATTTCTTTTTCATTGGCAGCAGCACCTTTAACTGTGGCAACTAATTGAGGAACTAAATCAGCTCTTCGTTGGTATTGTGCACCAACATTTGACCATTGCTCGTCAACAGTTTCTTGGTAAGAAATTGCTTTGTTGTAAGAATTTCTGTACGTCATAAAAAGGATCAAAACTATTGCTACAATCGATCCAATGATAATATAAGATTTTTTCATCTTTCTAAATTTTTAATAAAAATACGATTTATTTTGTCAAATTGCATACCAGCGATAAATTGCTGACAAATTGTCGTTTAATGTTAAAATTCGTCAATTTCTATTTGCTGATTTTACTTACTTAGAAATTGAACTGCATTTTTAAGAATGTTACCTTCTGCATAATATTTCAAGGAATGTTTTTTACCCATCCAAGTCATATTTTCAAATTTAAGGGTTGAATTTGGATATTGTTTGGTGAATAGTTGCTGTAGTTTTTCGATTTCATTTTGGTAATTACAACCTAAAGTTGTATTTCCATATTGCAGACAACCAGGACCAAAAAGTCCCATTTTACTGTCTTTTTTGCGCAAAGCGAAATCTTTTTCGTTGTGTAAAATATACCAACTGTAGTTGTCTTTTTCTTTGAAATTTAAGTCTGTATTTCTACTCCTGTAATTTTCAAAAATCTCAGTTCCTCCGATGGCTGGAGCGATTAAACAAACGCGAATGTCTTTTTGATGTGGCGTTTGAATGTCATTTAGCTTCAAATTGAAAAGGGTAGAAGCGACGACTTTTGAACCCAAACTGTGACCAACAAAATTGATGTGCTCATTTTCAATTTGATTGACAACTTTCCGCAAAGCGATTCCAACATTCGGTGCATGAATTTGGGCATTTTCGAATTGTGAGAATAAATATTCATTTCTTTTTTTATCGAAAACAGAAAAACAGCAATCATACGTTCCATCCCAATACACTTCCACAAATTGAGATTTTAGTCCAAGAGAATCTATGTTTTTTTCAAGTAAATCAAATTCAATGACTGAAGTTATTGTTCCTTCCGGAGCTTCAAAACTTTTGCGATATCCATGAACTAAGAAAGTAACTGAATTATAAGATTTTTGATTGATTTTTTGTGCGTTTTTACTTGAAATAGAATCGTTTAATTCATTGATATTAAATTTATTTACAGAAATGTCAATTTTATATAATTTACAAATTTCAGTCAACTGATTTGGATGCTTTTGATACCAAATAGCCAAACTATGATTGCAATTTTGAAGGGCTGTATCTGCTATGAAAAAATCAGGATAAATATTTCCCTCTTGGTCAAAACACAAAGAGGAAGAATGTTTTGTTAAATTTCTTTCACCAAAATAAACATGCTGAGCGTATAGACTTTGGACAGAAAAAACGGTAAAATAAATGAGTAATCTTGTTGTCTTACAAAAACTGTTGGATTGAAACATGTTCCTCAAAATTAGCACTGAGAAGCACAATTGGCACAAATTCCACTAGCTGTTAGTTGCAAATTTTTGAGCTGGTATCCAACAGGAATCGGCACAATTACTTCATGGTGAATGCATTCTACTTTTTCACATTGGGTACATTGAAAATGCAAATGATTGTGTGCGTGAGAAGATTTACAGCCATGGCAAAGTGCATAAAACGACTTTCCATTTTCACCCATGATTTTGTGAATCAAACCATCTTCTTCAAAACTTTTCAAAATTCTATAGATGGTAACGCGATCCATCGAACCTTGCAAGGCTTCTTCAATCATGTCATGACTCATTGCTTGCTCATTTTCGTGGAAAAAATCCAAGACTTTTTTCTTTGAAACAGTTTGTCTTTTTTTGATCATGTTGGAAAAATTATCTCTACAAATATAAGGTTTGTGTATTGAAATATTTGAATTTTACGGGTTTTGAATCAACTTTTCGAGCATAAAATAAGCTCGTTCAATGCGTTTGTCAACATTTTTCACTTGGTCTACGTAGTACAAAACATAGCGTCTTTTTCCCATCGAAAGGCTATAGAAAAACTTTTCATAACTTGGATTTTGAGCCAAAACTTCCTTTAGTTCATTAGGAAATGGCATTCCGTATTCAGATTGATCTTCTGTTAAAAAAACATCAACTTCATCATCCAAATGAACACCCAAATCTTTTAGAATCTTTCCTTTGATAGAAATGTAGCCAGTTTGATTTCCTAAAGAAACAACGCCACCATGCCACAAATCACAGTTGTTAATCGAAATCATCAAACGTTGATTGTACATGTTTTTCGTTTCCGGAGTATTGAAAAAAGTCAAAACATCAAATGGAATTTCAACATAAAACAATTTCAAACTGTCTAACCTTCGGATTTCAGTTTTATAACTGATGGATTTGAGATCAGACATTTGAATTAGATTGCGCCAACTGCCAATTTCATTCTGATGATCCTTTTTGCAGAAGCATCTACTTGTTTTTTGAAATTCGCGTCAGTTCTGTATTTTTTCAAAATTTGAACAAATGCTTTTTTTGCATCAACTGGCATCAAAACGATGTCGCAACCTGCTTCAACCGCTTTCACATCGCAATTTGGAATCGCAGTTACACCGCCCATATTCATCGCATCAGTTACAATTAATCCTTTGAATTTCATTTCGTTTCTCAATAAATCAGTTACGATAACACTTGAAAGTGTTGAAGGCAAACCTTTGGTATCGTATTTTGGATTGTTTTTTACCGCCAAGTGTCCAATCATTACGGACAAAACGCCATCTTCAATCAATTTTGGGTAATTTTTGATTTCTTTCAATTCACCGTCAATCACTTGTAATTCTTTGTGTGTATCTCCAGAAACCAAACCGTGACCTGGAAAATGTTTCGCGGTTGCGATAATTCCATTTTTTTGCGTTTGTTGAATAAAGGCATTCGACCAAGGAATAATGTTTGCCGGAACAGCGCCAAAACTTCTGAATCCAACGGTTTTGTTTGGCGACATATCCACAACAGGTGCGAAGTTGTAATTGATTCCAATGGCCTTTAAATCCATGGAAATAGTATCTGCATAAGCAGAAACTTCTTCAACTGTTTTCATTTCGTTTGCTTTTTTCACGATGTGAGAACCAGAAATTTTGCGATTTACTAAACTTGGTTCAGCGTCAGAAGAGTACAAAAATGGAACATTTCCTTTTTCAATATTCAGTGCATTGAAGTCTTTGATCCATTTGGTGAAACCGTCTTTCGTTCCATTTAACATTAAAACGCCACCAATCATTCTGCGGTTAATCAAATCTTTGATAGTCGCTTCAGTTTGACCCAATCGACCAACGGCTGGCATTAACAATTGGGATACAATCGCAGTATCATCTAAGCTGGTGAAGATTTTTTCAACGTCTTTGTCTAAATTTTGATTTTCAGTCAAGAAATCAGATAATTTATAATCGATTTCCATTTTAGGAATGGCAATCGCAGGCTTTTTTTCTTCTTTTACTTTATTTTCAGGCGTGTTTTGCGCACAAGCTTGTACGATAATCGCGACTACACCAAATGTGAAATATATCTTTTTCATTCTATTAATTTGAATTATGAATTTGCTATTTAATAATTGCAAAGTTAACCGCTTTGTTGCTAATCATAAACCTTACCAAACTGTTTTTCCACTATTTCATTGTCAATAACGCATGAATCTGTAGAAAAAGCCTGAAATCAGACCGAAAAACTGCAAAATACGATTCATCCAAACTTTTCTACAATTGAACTATCTAATTTGACAATTGAATAATTTTCTAGGATGGCAGGAAATCAAGAAAAAATACATTTGTTTCGAAAAATCATTGAAAACAAACAACATGAAAAATAGAATACGATTAGCAAGCTTAGCAATTTTGACATTAATCAGTCTAAATTCATTCGCTCAAAATGCATCCCAGATTATTCGGGGAACGGTTATTGACAAACAATCACAAATTCCATTGAAAGGCGTTTTGGTCATTGTTTTGAATTCAAATCCGACCAAAAGTGCTGAATCTGACGAAAAAGGAAATTTCAAATTGACTGAAATTGAACCAGGACGATATGATTTGAAAGTAAAAATGGGCGGATATAAAGAAACTACGGTTTCCAACGTTTTGGTTACAGCTGGAAAGGAAATCGTTTTGGATATTGCGATCGAAGAAAGTGTGGAGCAAATCAAAGAAATTACTGTCAGCGGACAAAAAAAGACGATTAACAACGAATTGACTTCCGTCAGCGCTCGATCATTTTCGATGGAAGAAGTAAATCGATATGCTGGTGGTAGGGCAGATCCAGCGCGTTTGGCATCGAATTTTGCAGGTGTAAGTTCACCAGATGATTCTCGAAATGATATTGTTATTCGCGGAAATTCACCGATTGGCGTTTTGTGGAGAATCGAAGGATTGAATATCCCAAATCCAAATCACTTTTCAACTGTTGGAACTACTGGTGGGCCAGTGAGTGCATTGAATACCAATTTATTGAGAAATTCTGATTTCATGACGTCTGCTTTTCCATCCGAATATGGTAATGCGAATGCAGGAGTTTTTGACTTGGGATTTAGAAATGGAAATTCAGAAAAAAGAGAGCATACTTTTCAAATTGGTGCCTTGACTGGTTTGGAATTTATGACGGAAGGTCCAATCAAAAAAGGAAATGGTTCTTCTTATTTGTTCGCTTATCGCTATGCTTTTACAGGCGTTGCGCAGGCTATTGGATTGCCAATTGGAACAGCAGCAACGCCATTTTACCAAGATTTATCTTTCAAAATCAATAGTGGAAATACCAAAGCGGGAAGATTTATTTTATTTGGTTTGGGTGGAAAAAGTCACATCGATTTTTTACACAACAAAATTGATTCAACCGATTTATTCGCAGATCCTTCGAAAGACAGTTATTTTACCAGTGATATCGCCTTGGTTGGTTTGAAACACTTCATTAGAGTTGGACAAAAATCGTTCATCAACACAGTTGTTGGTGGAACTTATGGAGGTTCTAATTATTTGCAAGACAGTTTATCAGTCAGCAAAAATGCATCTAGAACAATTGAAAATAAAACAACTAGAATTACTTATGCAATTAATACTTCTTTTAATACAAAAGTCAATGCTAGATTGTCAATCAAAGCAGGTGTTTTGGCTGAATTGATGGATGTAAATTTATATTACAGAAGCAGAGAAAAAAGTCCAAATTGGATTCAAATTTGGGATCAAAAAAATCAAACAGTATTGATGCAACCATACGCACATGCAAAATATAATTTTACTGATAAATTGACATTAAATGTTGGATTGCATGCACAATATTTAACTTTAAATGATTCAAAATCAATTGAACCTCGCGTTGGGTTGAAATATCAATTGAAACAAAAACACACCTTGAGCGCGGGATTTGGAATGCACAGTCAAATGCAACCAATTGATTTATATTTCTACCAAACGACCGATGCAAACGGGAATATTTCCTTGACTAACAAGAATTTAGATTTTACAAGAAGCAATCATTTCGTTGTTGGGTATGAAATCACGCCATTCAAGGATTGGAGATTTAAAACGGAAGTTTATTACCAAATGTTGAATAACATTCCTATTTCAGCAACAAGCAACAGTTTCTCTATGTTAAATGCAGGTTCATCTTTCAATCCAATCGAAGCTGGAAACTTGGTAAATGACGGAACTGGAAGAAATTATGGCGTTGAATTGACTGTTGAAAAAAGTTTCAGCAAAGGATTCTACGGTTTATTGACAGGAGCCTTGTATGACTCAAAATACACGGGAAGTGATAACGTTGAGCGAAATACCGCTTTTAACGGGAAATACGTGTACAATTTATTGGTCGGAAAAGAATTCAAAGTTGGAAAAGCAAAACGTCATGCCTTGACAATTGACATGAAAATGACTCAAGCGGGTGGAAGATTCTATACACCAGTTGATTTCCAGCTTTCGCAATTAGCAAATCAGCAAATTTTGAAAGGCGACGCGTATGCATTTTCAGAAAGATATACCGACTTTTTCAGATTGGATATCAAAATGGGATTCACTTTGAACAGTGCTAAATACAAATTGTCTCAATCGATTTTTTTTGATATTCAAAATATTACCAATAGAAAAAATGTTTTTGCAGAAAGATACAATCCAATTACAAACAACATCAATACTGCATATCAAATTGGGTTTTTCCCAAATTTCGTTTACAAAATTCAATTCTAATTTAAACATTTAATAGTTATGAAAACGATTTTAATCATCAACGGTCATCCCAATTCGGAAAGCTTCAATCAAGCGATTTTTGAGACTTATGTTTCGGAAGCAAAAAAAGGAGATGTAAATGTTGAAACCATCGAAATTGCTAAATTGAAATTCAATCCATCCTTGGAATTTGGTTATCAAAAGCGCATTGAAATGGAGCAAGATTTGATCGAAGCACAAGAAAAAATCTCGCGCGCAAATCACATTGTTTGGATTCATCCAGTTTGGTGGGGCGGACTTCCAGCTTTAACAAAAGGTTTCATTGACCGCGTTTTTGCTCCAGGCTTTGCTTTTAAATACCGCGAAAATTCAGTTTGGTGGGATAAATTATTGGCTGGTAAAACCGCGCACATCATTACCACTTTAGATCAACCTGCGTTTTATTATCGCTTTGCTTTTGGCCGTCCGAGCATCAACCAATTAAAAAAATCAACTTTGGGATTTTGCGGGATAAAAACCAAGAAAATCACTTATTTTGGTCCTGTTCGAAATTCCAAAGAAGAACAACGAAAATCTTGGTTGGAAAAAGTGAAAGTTTTGGCGCAAAAGGATTGTTTAAGCTAATAATTTTTAAATTTAACTCATGTATAGAAATAAGCTGCGTTTTATTTGGATGATCATTGTGGGAGTTTTGATTTCATTTCTTCTGCACGGTTTGATTCCACAAAAAAGCCAAACAAATTTGACACTTTTCCTTTCCACATTGGAATCAATCATGATTACTTTTTTCATTTGGGAAGGAAATTTGAATATTGATTTTTGGCTCAATAAACGTTTTCCTTGGGAGAAAAATCCGATGAAACGCATTTTGGTTCAATTGCCTACAAGTTTTTTGTATAGCGGAGCTATTTTATACATCACCATGTTTTTGTACAATCAATTTGTGTGCAGATTGCCAGAAAGTGAACAATCTAAATTTTTCGCGATTTCAGTAACGATAGGTTTATTGGTTTCTGTGGTTTTACTTTCTGTTGAAACTGGTGCTCAATTTTTTAGACAATGGAAAAAGACTTTGATTGAGGTGGAAAAATACAAATCTGAAAGTGCTCAAGCACAATTGGAAAATCTTAAAAATCAGGTCAATCCTCATTTTTTGTTCAATAACATGAGTGTTTTGTCGTCATTGGTTTATAAAGACCAAGACAAAGCAGTGGATTTCATCAACCAACTTTCGAAAGTTTACCGTTATTTGTTGGACAACAAAACCAGTGAATTGGTAACTTTAAAAGAAGAATTAACTTTCATAGAGTCTTATATTTATTTGTTGGATATTAGATATTCACCCAACTTGCATTTCAAGGTTCAAGTTCCAGACGATAAAATGAATTTGTATTTGCCTCCCATGTCGGTTCAATTATTGATTGAGAATGCCATTAAACACAATGAGATTTCAACTGATTTTCCACTTACAGTTGAAATTTACATTAATAATGATAATTTATTTGTTGTTAATGATTTACAGAAGAGAATTGATACGGAAAATAGTTCGAACACTGGGCTGAAAAACATCCAATCAAGGTATGCGTTTTTCACTGAAAAAGAAGTGATTATCGAGCAAACTCAAAGTCAATTCAAAGTTTCTATTCCAATTTTATCTATTTCATGAAAATCATTATTATAGAAGACGAACAATTGTCAGCAGAGCATTTGGAATTATTGCTTCTGCGCATTGATCTAACGATTCAAGTCACACATCGTTTTGAGTCAGTGAAACAGAGTATTCAAGCGTTTCAGAGTGGAGTAGAAGCCGATTTACTTTTTGTAGACATTCATTTGGCAGACGGAAATAGTTTTGAGATTTTCGACAAAGTAAATATTGACATTCCTGTGATTTTTACGACAGCGTTTGACCAATATGCTATTCAGGCATTTAAAACGAATAGCATTGATTATTTATTGAAGCCAATCGGCGTGAATGATTTGCAGGTTTCTCTGCAAAAATTTCAGAAAATCAATCAAAATCAAAATTTGATCAAAAGTTTGATAAACATCGCGCAGCCCAAGAGTTTCAAGAACCGTTTCATGGTTAAATTGGGAGAAAATATCATTTCAGTAAAAACGGAAGAAATAGATCATTTTAAGGCGGAAGATGGAATAGTGCTTTTCGCCAACAAACAAGGAAAGCGGTATCCTGTGAACTACACTTTGGACCAATTAGAACCGATGTTGGATCCAAGTATTTTCTTTAGAATCAATCGAAAAGTGATTATTCACATTGATTCCATTCAAAAGGTAGGTTCGTTTTTCAATAATCGATTGAAAGTAAACACGCAATTTATTGATGCCGATGATGCAGTTGTTAGTCGCGAACGAGTTGCAAGTTTCAAGGATTGGTTGAATCGATAGTAAAGTTGGTTTATTACCAATAAAGCTTATCATTGGTGCATTCAAGTTAAAAAAAAAATCTAAATTATTTTTATAACTTGAAAATACGTAATTACAAGTAAATCAGCAATAAATAATTAATACAGCTTCATTTTTAAATAATATTCAATTAATTTTCAAAAAAAGTCTTTAAAACCGCTTGTAGATTCAAAATAAGTACATATCTTTGCACCCGTCTAACGATAAAACGATATCGACAAAAAGACATCAAGATCCGGTAGCTCAGCTGGTAGAGCACCTCACTTTTAATGAGGTGGTCCTGGGTTCGAATCCCAGCCGGATCACAGTTTAAGTAATTAAAGCCTTGTTAATCATAAGATTACAAGGCTTTTCTTTTTTGTGGTACAACATTGGTACAACCTTTCCCTTTTTCTTTCAAAAACATCCTTCTGCATCTATTTACTTTACATAGTAAGGTACATTTGGGAAATCCATAATTTATCTATTATTTTCAATTGATTGAAGCAACGTGATGAATATAAAAGCAACGTTACTCTGAGTGCAATTATATCCTGATTTTGTTATTTAATTTTAGTCTTTCAATACTAAAAACATATAAATAATGGCAAGACAATCGGGCTTAATTAAACTAAAAGGAACATTGGATAATGTTTCATTTTACAAAACCAAGGATGGAGACTTGGCGAGAATGAAAACTTCTGTTGATGGGGACAGAATTGCAAATGATCCTGCGTTTATCAGAACACGTGAGAACAATAGTGAATTTGGTAGTTCTGCAAGATCTGGAAAATTGACACGTGATAATTTACGACCTATTTTGGAAAAAACGGTCAAATTGACCACCCAATTCCAGACTAAATTGACCACCCATTTCGGAGCAAACTGACCACCACTTTCCAGTTCAAATTGACCACCTAGTTTCGGTTCAAATTGACCACCCAAAAACTACAATTTTTTTCATGTTTTT
>CANFUT010000037.1 GCA_947450325.1 Flavobacteriia bacterium | reverse complement strand
GGGTTTTCCACTTTTGACGCTGGCAACCAGGTCCTTTGAGAATTGCTCAAAATCAAATTTCGTGTCCATTTGTCAAAAATATCTTTTATAATTAAACCTAAAAAAAATATTTGACACAGTTTAATGAGCATACTCTTCTGCTTCTCGTTCTGCCTTAATTCATCACTCTTATTTAAAATTCTAGCTAACTATTTACTAAGCGCAATTACGCCAATTTCTTCAATAAAAATATCAAATTTTGTAAAAGAAGGATATCAAATTTCTCTCATATCGTACATCATCAGTTTTACAAAACAAATTTATTTAATTCTCTCAAATCTAATCATTTCCCCTAAAAAACCAACACCAATCCAATTTATTCACACAAAAACTCAAATACAAAAAAAAGCGATTCAAATCTGAACCGCTTTCCCTAGCTTTCTATAATTCTCTTAGTCTAAAAATCTAATTATCTAATAAGCCAATAATCGATAAATCCAATTATTTATTCCCACTTCTCTTACGATCAGTTTCTTTCAATAAGATTTTACGAATTCTTAAGTTTTGTGGTGTTACTTCCACGTACTCATCGCCTTGGATGTATTCCAAACATTCTTCCAAACTGAAGATTTTTGGTGGAGCCAAACGTACTTTTTCATCCGCTCCAGAAGAACGCATGTTAGACATTTTTTTCGTTTTGGTCACGTTTACAATCATGTCACCAGCGCGAGAATTTTCTCCAATTACTTGTCCTTCGTAGATGTTTTCGTTTGGTGCAATGAAGAATTTACCTCTTTCTTGCAAGTTGTTCAAAGAGAAAGGAATAGAAGTTCCTTGTTCCATTGAAATCAACGATCCATTTTGACGTCCAGGAATGTCACCTTTGTAAGGTTGGTATTCCAAGTAACGGTGTGTCATAATCGCTTCACCAGCAGTTTGAGTCAACATGTAGTTTCTCAAACCGATAATTCCACGTGATGGAATTTGGAAAGTGATTGTCATACGTTCTCCTTTTGGAACCATGTTCGTCATTTCACCTTTTCTACGTGTCACAGCATCTACTGCTGTTCCACTGTGTACTTCTGGTAAATCGATTGTCAATTCCTCAACTGGTTCGCATTTTACACCGTCAATTTCTTTCAAAATTACTTGTGGTTGTCCCACTTGCAATTCGTATCCTTCACGACGCATGGTTTCGATCAATACAGACAAGTGCAATACACCACGACCGAAAACGATCCATTTGTCAGCTTTGTCAGTATCAGCCAAACGCATGGCCAAGTTTTTCTCTAATTCTTTGTTCAAACGATCTTGAATGTGGCGAGAAGTAACCATTTTTCCTTCTTTTCCGAAGAAAGGAGAATCATTGATACTAAACAACATGCTCATCGTTGGTTCGTCAATCGCAATACTAGCCAATGGCTCAGGATTTTCGAAATCACAAATTGAATCACCGATTTCAAAACCTTCAATTCCAGTGATCGCACAGATATCTCCTGGTTGAACTTCAGTTACTTTTCTTCTTTCGATGCCTTCAAAAACGAAAACGTCTTTGATTCTGTGTTTCTCTTGAGAACCGTCAGCTTTAGAAAGAATGATAGGTTGATTTTCTTTGATTGTACCTCTAGTCAAACGACCAATCGCAATACGACCTACGTAAGAAGAGTAATCCAATGAAGTAATCAACATTTGTGTGTTTCCTTCTTCAATTGTTTTTGGTGGAAAATAATTCAATATTTGATCCAACAATGCTGTAATGTCAGTGGTTGGTTTTCTCCAGTCAGTTGACATCCAACCATTTTTTGCAGAACCATAAATGGTTTCAAAATCTAATTGCTCGTCGTTTGCGTCCAATTCGAACATCAAATCGAATACTTTTTCGTGTACTTCGTCTGGTGTACAATTGTCTTTGTCCACTTTATTGATTACCAACAAAGGTTTCAATCCAAGTGCCAACGCCTTTCCTAATACGAAACGCGTTTGTGGCATTGGTCCTTCGAAAGCATCCACAAGGATACAAACTCCATCGGCCATGTTCAAAACACGTTCCACCTCACCACCGAAATCGGCGTGACCAGGAGTGTCAATGATGTTAATTTTAGTACCTTTATAAAGTACGGAAACGTTTTTAGAAACGATGGTGATTCCTCTTTCACGCTCTAAATCGTTGTTGTCCATGATCAAGTCGCCAGTAAGACGTTCTCTTTCATTTTCCATACTTCCTGCTTCAATCATTTTGTCAACCAATGTTGTTTTACCGTGGTCAACGTGTGCAATAATTGCGATATTTCTAATTTCCATAAAAAAAATCAATGGGGGGAATGAATCCCTTTTTATATTTTCTTGTTATTCTTTGATTATGGTGCCTTTGGCGTTTTTGATTTTTTGAAGGGGGTTGGTTGCAACCAACCCCTCCCAAATAACAAAACCATAATTTATTTAATATCTGCGTCGTCCGCTGCCTTCAGAACTTGATGCTGAACCGTATCCACCACCAGATTTTCCTTTGTAGCTGCTACCAGAACGGCCTCTGTCGCCACCTCTGTCACGGTCTCCACCACGACTGAAACCACCACGGTCACCGCTTCTTTCGCGATCTCCGCTGCTTCTTTCACGGTCACCACCGCCACCGAATCCGCCGCTTCTTCCTGAGAATCCGCCACGATCGCCACCGCTTCTACCAGAGAAACCACCGCCACCAGATCTTGGTTCAGCTTTTTTCTTGGTAATTTCGATGCTGATAGTGTTGCCTTCGTAGTTGGCACCATTTACTTTGCTAATGATGTTTTCAGCATGCTGATCATCTGCTTCAAAGAAACTGAATGAAGGAAGCACATCGATTTTTCCGATGTTTGAAGATGTCAAACCTGCTTCATCACAGATTACACGCAACAAACCTCCAGGATTTAAACCATCTCTTTTTCCGATACTAACGAAGAAACGAGTTTTACCTTCCTCATTGCGAGCAGGTCTTTCTCTTCTTTCGCCGCGGTCAGAACCAAAACGGTCTCCACCTCTTTCACTTCTTCTTTCTCCACGATCGCTTCTTTCGCCGCGTTCGCTTCTTTCACCACGTTCACCTCTTTTTTCAGAAGCAGCGTTTAAATCGCCAGCTCTTTCGTAATATTCGATGAAACGGTTGAATTCAACAGAAATGAATTTTTTGATAACTTCTTCTTTCGAAAGGTCAGCAAAGTCAGACATAATTTGAGGAATAAATTTCTCAATGTCTTTTTCCATTACTTCAGTTTCTTTGATTTTAGAAATCAAACTTGTAAGTTGAACACCACAAATTTCTTCTGAACTTGGAATTACACCAACACCGAAATCTGTTCTGATTTGTTTTTCAATCGCACGGATTTTGAAATTCTCACGTGTATTGATTAATACCAAAGATTGTCCTTTTTTACCAGCACGAGCAGTTCTACCGCTACGGTGCGTGTAATTTTCTATATCATCTGGTAGCTGATAATTGATGACATGCGAGATATCATCTACGTCAATTCCACGAGCGGCAACATCTGTTGCTACTAATAGTTGTAACGTACGGTCACGGAATCTTTTCATTACATTGTCTCTCTGCGCTTGAGATAAATCTCCGTGCAAAGGCTCTGCGTTGTATCCGTCTTTACCTAATTTTTCAGCTACTGACTGTGTCTCATGACGCGTTCTGCAGAAAACCAATCCGAAGATGTCTGGGTTGACATCAATCAAACGTTTCAAGGCAGCATAGCGGTCTTTTTCTTTAACTGAATAATAGATATGCTCAATATTTTCATTACTCTGATTTTTGTGACCGATTGAAACTTCCAAAGGATCTGTCATGTAATTTTTAGAGATTTGAGCCACCTCTTTCGGCATTGTAGCTGAAAATAACCAAACATTTTTTGTCTCTGGTGTTTTTTGAAGAATCATGTCGATGTCTTCTTTGAACCCCATGTTTAGCATTTCGTCCGCTTCGTCCAGTACCACATAACCAACTTCGCTCAAGTTAGCCGCTTTTCTGTTGATCAAGTCAACCAAACGACCAGGAGTTGCCACAATAATTGTAGCTCCTTTCAATTGCGTAATTTGTCTGCGGATATCTGCACCACCGTACACTGCTACTATCGACGTTTGTTTGTCGTATTTCGCGTAATTTTCCAGGTCTTTGGTAATCTGCAAGCACAACTCTCTGGTTGGGCAGATAACTAATCCTTGTGGAAGGAAAGTCCCTGGTTTCACATTGTTCACTAATGGCAAGCCGAACGCTGCCGTTTTTCCCGTTCCTGTTTGCGCTAGTCCAACAAAATCGCTTTCACTTTGTAACAAGTGCGGAATTGCTTTTTCTTGGATAGGAGTAGGTGCATCAAACCCCAAATCGTTTATCGACTTCAGCACCTCATCCCTTAGCCCTAATTCACTAAAGGTCATAAAATATATTAATAATTGGGTGCAAAGGTACGGTATTAAATTTGATGTTCGACAAATTGGCGAAAATTAACGCATTGGTAATGTTCGATTACTGGATTATTGGATTGTTGGATTCACTTCGTGGCGGACTTCGTCGGTGTTGGAATTCCAGCTTTTCGATTGATGCGAATAACGATGCGCTTTTCGATTTATGTCTAGTAATTTAATCCAATAAATCAATTCGCAAAGTGCATATTAAGTTCACTTTTCAGTGAAATCTGTGACATCCCTGGCTCAATTTTAATTTTTCAATTTTGAATGAATCGTCAGTTCTAAAGATTTAACCAAGTCCAATAGTCTAACAATCTAATACTTCTTCCCCTTCAACTGCTCTTCAATCCTTTTCGTAATCAAATTAAAAAGCAATTTCACTTCTTTTTCTTCCAATTTTCTACCGAAGCGGATGGTTTTTCCAAGATAATCGAATTCCAATCTTTCTCCACCGCGGATCCAGAAAGAACTTTCCCAAACGGCTTGAATGGAGTTTTCTTTCGGCAGTTGGATTCTGATTTTTTTGATGTTTTCGATGAAATAAGGAGTTGCTTTACCGTAATTTTTGATGGTATTTTTCAAGGTGAAAGCCGTTTCGTCGATTTTCAATTTTTCTTTTCCAAACATCATCCAAAGGAAAGCACGACCAACTCTAATGGCATAGTAGCCCCAAAATACAAGGAATACAAACACGATAATTTTTTCTTGTTCAGTCAATTTCAAGGTCAAAGACCAAAACATGGTTGCACCGATTGTCAACCACATGAAAAACCACGCGCCCATCAAGGCTTTTTGCCAACCGACGTTTTCAGGATAAATGACTATTGTTGTTCTTTTTTTATCATCAACAAAACTGATGCGTTCTCCAATCCATTTCATGGCAACAAATGTACAAATTCATAGAGAATCATGGATTAATTTGACTGGTTGTTTTTTAAAATTAAAGTCATTATTATTTTTTAGTGATTTTGTATTACTTAATAATTCAAATAAATATATTTGTCTAATATTGAGTTAAAAATAAATTTATGAAAAAAATAATTTTTGCATTAATTGCAATTACTATGTTGAGTTTGTCGTCTTGTTCAAAAGAAACTAGAATCAACAATAAATTAGATGGATTTTGGAATGTGACTCAATCAGATAATATTGTTATGCCTGCAGGAAGTACATTAACCTTAGATTTTAGTAAAGGAAAAAAAGGCGCTGGAACCGGAACTTCTAAAGGAACCGGATACTTTATTTTGGCTACTTATGACTTCGCTTATCAAATTACCAGCAACAAATTGGAAATTCTTCATGCGTCCACAAAAGACTCATATACTGTAACGGAATATACTTCACAAAATATTACATTAACAAAATCTAATGGTACAATTTCTAAGTTGGAAGCGAAATAATGCAATAAAAATATCTTGTGTTACTAGATGATTTTCGACTCACCTAATTTTTATTTCAATAAAGTGACGTTTCCCTTAATCAGATTTTTTTGTCCATCGATGCAAGTAACATCCAAATAGTAATCATACACATCTGGATCACACAATTTGCCTTTGAATGAACCGTCCCAACCAACATTTGGCGAAGTAGATTCAAAAACCATTTCTCCCCAACGGTCAAAAATTCTGAAAGTCATTTGATCAACCAAAATTCCTCGGACGTACAGAATGTCATTGTTGCCATCTTTGTTTGGCGAAAATGCATTTGGTATAAAGATGAACGGATCTCCACATACAAATTCCAATACTTTCACTAAAACCGTATCCGATTTGGTGCAAATCCCATCAGTGACAGTGTAATTAAACAAAGTTGTGGTGGTCATATTTGCAGTAGTTTGGGAAATTGTTGGATTTGTCACGCCTGCTATTGGTGTCCAAGTGGTTGTGTAGCCAGCAGAAGGCGTTCCTGTTAAAGTTACCGTTGTTCCTTCAATAACGATGTACTCTGAAGCGCTTGCCACCACAGGAATGTTGCCTAAATTACTTACTGTAATCAGAATTGAATCTTCAATCAAACAGCCATTCGACGCACTCGCAATGATGTATAAATATTGAGTCGTTGGAGGATTTACAACAACCGTTGTTGCATTAGGTTGACTTGCAATAATTGAAGTTGGACTCCAACTGTATGTAAAGTTGATTGAAGGATTTTGATTCGTAACAGAAATTTGCGTTTGTTCACCTGCACAAAGCGTTGTGTCGCCAGAAAATAGGAGGGAAGAACTGGTGAACTCTACAATGACGCTATCGTAAATCGAACAATCAGCGTTGGCAACTTGGAAATAGTAAACTGTTGAACCTTGCGGCGTAATGGTCAAGGTTGAATCGTTTAAGCTGGTATTCAATTGATCAGTAAATTGATTGTTTGATGACCAAATAAATTGATCTGCAGTTCCAAAACTATTTCCGGTTAAAGAAATTTCAACAGGCGTGCAAAGTTGAATTGTGTTTGGAACATCAATTTGCAAAGAATCAAAAACTGTGATTGTTACCAACGCAGTATCTGTAATCAAGCAAATGCTATCAGTCACATATAAATACACATCATAAACCCCAGGATGAATGTAAGTAAATGTTGGGTTTACTGTTGTTGAATCTACATTTCCATTTCCATAATCCCATAAAAATGAATCGGTTGTTGTGGAACTATTGTCAAATGTAATCTCCAATGCTGCACAACCACTGGTGTGATCTACTGTAAATTGTGCTTGTGGCGTAATTTCAAAATCAAATTTGAAAATAATATTGTTGCAATTTGAACTTAAATTGTTGTTTGACCAAGCATTGGTTGTTGTTGGGAAATCACTGTGTCCTCCACAACCTCCGCAAACTGACTGATATACAATTCCATTTTTGTCAAAGCGAGAGGTTCCGCCATCGACGTGCTCTCTTGCTTGATTTCCACCTAAATAAGTTCCGTATAACAGGGTGCTGAATGTGCGATTGATTACCATCAAGTAAAAATCAAATCCATTGGGTGGCGTTGGTTGAAATGCGTCTGCAGTAACTGACATTCCTGTGAGCGGTGTGTTTTGAAGCAAATTGGCGCCCCAACCAGAAACATAAATATTCCCACAATAATCTACTAAAAATGCCGAAGGAGAAATATTGATATTGGTATTTCCATTTCCGAAAACAGTTGAATTTAATAGCGTCGTTAAATTCGGAGAAAGTTTCGCAATGAATTGTCCACTAGATGGATTTGAAAATGCAGCATTCAGAATAGGAAATACTCCACCTTTGGATTGTCCTAGTAGGAAAACATTGTCATTACGGTCGATTTCCACAAAAAATGCTTGGTCGTAATTGGTCGTTCCGATGTATGAAATTCGCTGCAAAGTTGTCCCACTCGGATTTAATTTTCCGACAAAACCATCTGCTTTCCCGCCATTGTAAGCGTTTTGCCAAGCTCCAGATGTGGCTGGTAAATTGGGCGAACAAGTTCCACCCGAAAAAACCATGTTGTAACTGGAATCAATCTTTATTGAATAACACGCATCGTTGTTGCTTCCGCCAATGTAGGTTGAGAACATCAAGTTTGAAAGTGTATTATTCAATTTAAAAACAACGCCATCTTGCATTCCTGCGTTTGAAGGTTGAACGGCATTAAAAGTCGGAAAATTAGTTGATCTCGAACAAGAAGCAACGAGTACATTGTTGTTTGAATCTAGCATGATTTCTCCACGAAATTGATCTCCGTAATTCGAAGTCAATGAATCGTAATTACTTGCAGGATAATTTCCTCCAAAAATATTGTAATTTACCCCATCATTCAAACTTCCTCCCATGTAGGTTGAAGCCATCAAATTTTGACCATTTGCGCTGAATTTGGCGATGTAAATATCTGTTCCTTGTAAACCGAAATTGGCACCATTTGAACTGATCAATAAACTTGTTCCTCCACCGTGTGAAGCTTGATATCCACCTTGAATTGGAAAATCGGTACTTGAAGTCACTCCATAAATGTACAAGTTGTTTTGTTTGTCACAAATCAAACTATTCGAAGTTTCAGTCCCTTGTGTATCATCACCACCACCCAAGAAAGTGGTCCAAATCATCGTCGTTCCATCTTGAGAGTATTTGGAAATAAATGCATCTGTCGTCACAGAATTTACCACATTTTGAACCGTGAAATTGGAGTTTACATCGTAAGCATTATTGTCAGGAGTTGGGTAAGAATTTCCGTAAATCGTTCCTGCTGAATAAGCTGTGGCATCGTAGCCGTATGTTGCAGTCATTCCGAAGTTGTCTGTGACCGAACCAGAGTAGGTTGCGAAAACCAAAATCGGATCGATTACCAAAGGAATTTTTGAATCATAATTCCCCAATTTGAATTGCACTTTGTTATTTTTGATTTCAAAAGCACAACTGATATTCTTGATTTTACCATTGATTATTTGATAAGCAAAAGGCTTGTTCTCTCTGATATTTCCGAGCTTGGAAGTCACAATCAAATTTCCGTCTTTGTCTAAAGCGATTTTTTGTTGACCCTCATAATGCAATTGAATCAACGCTGGATTTGCCATTGGAGCAACATGAAATTCATATTTCAATTGTTCTTGTTCCTCAATCAACTTTAAATCAATGCCATTGTATAAATTCGTCAAGGTTGCTTCGTTGTATCCATGCACATCGCTTGCCCATTTGGATTGGTTATTTCCTATGAAATAATTGTAATATTCTGCTGTCGGCTTTCCTTTAGAAATTGCCGTAATTTCATTCGCTCCAGCAAAATTTAGGTGGACTACATCTTGTTTAAATGTATTTGAATTTTCGGTGTAAAGCGGATTTCCGTGTGCATTTTGGAAATGGCTGTAATCCTGCAAATGGAAAAGCAATTTACCTTGTTGCACCCATAAATTTCCTCCTTGAAAATGGGTTTTGAATAAAATATTTTTATCCCATTGTCCTTTATTTTCAATAAAAGCATGGTGTATAGAATGCTGATATTCGATTTCTTGGGCAAAAATACCAGTGAAAATACAGCTAAAAATAGTCAGAATGAATAGTTTCATATTCGAAAGATAGCAAAAAAAAACAAAAAGTTGCATCTATCGTTTTAAAATTAGTCGAACTGATTTTTGTACCTTTGTCGAACTTTAAAAATAGAATCATGTTAGGATTAAAACTTTCAACAGACCCACGTTGGGTGAATATTGTGGAATCGAATATTGAAGAAATTTTGTCTGATCATTTGTGGTGTGAGCAAAAAGCTGCAACGAATGCGATTACGATGATTGCGCACAATTCAGAGTTGGAAGAGTTGGTTACTGAATTATTGATTATCGCCAAAGAAGAAATGGATCATTTTCAGCAAGTCCATGATTTGATCAAAAGCAAAGGTTTGACTTTAGCAAGAGAACGCAAAGATCATTATGTCAACGAATTGTACAAATTCATGAAAAAAGATGGAAGTAGAATTCAATCTTTGACAGACAGATTGCTTTTTTCAGCGATGATTGAAGCGAGAAGTTGCGAGCGTTTTAAAGTGCTTTCAGAAAATATCACCGATCCAGAGTTGGCAAATTTCTACCGAGAATTGATGATCAGCGAAGCTGGGCACTATACCACTTTCTTAGGTTTTGCTAGAAAATATGGTGTTGGAATTGATGTCAACAAACGATGGAAAGAATGGATTGACTATGAAGATTCTATCATCGTCAATTACGGAAAAGGAGAAACAGTTCACGGGTAAAAAATAACCCATGCAGCTGAATTTCTGAAGACTTCAGAAACACGTTTAGGGTCACTGATTGACTTTGTAATCCACTGTTTGAAAATCAAAACAATACAAGATTGTTGCTGCCCGCCATTGTCAACCGAAGGCTTCCCTTAGGGTCAAATTTGTTAAGCTTCAAAATATACTGCATGGGCTTCGTTCGAAAACGAATAAGGTCACTGTTTCTTCGCAAGAAAGTACCTATGAGGCAAAAGTAAAGAACTTTCAAATACCTTCGTCGATTTATTTTCTTTAAAATTTAAAGATTTCTTCATTTTATTCAATGTAAACTACATTTAATATTTGTAATTTTACTCGCAATTGTTTAATAGTCAATGTAACTTTAAAACACAAAGGAAAATGAATCCTTTTTTTCGATTTTTACTACTTATTGCTTTTTCTTTCATTTTACCAAACGTCTTGTTTTCTCAACAGAAATTTACTTTGAGCGGAACAATCACCGAAGCCCAATCAGGTGAATCTGTTGTTGGTGCAAAAATTTCAATTCCAACTTTGAATTTAGGTGCTACTTCTAACGAATATGGTTTTTATTCATTGACAGTTCCTAAAGGAATTTATGAAGTTCAATTCAAGGCATACGGTTTAAAAACAATCACCAAGCAAATTGACTTGAATGCAAACCAAATGTTCAACTTCGAAATGGCTGATGAAACGGAAGTGTTGGAAGAAGTTGAAGTGAACGCCAAACGTGGTGAAAATGTGACGAGCACCAAAGTTGGGCAAATGGAATTGGAAATGGAAAAAATCAAAACGCTTCCTGCTTTTATGGGCGAAGTAGATATTATCAAAACTATTCAATTACTGCCTGGAGTTTCTTCTGTTTCAGAAGGCGGACAAGGATTTTATGTTCGCGGTGGTGGACCAGATCAAAATTTGGTTTTACTAGATGAAGCGCAAGTTTACAATGCTTCTCATTTATTTGGTTTTTTCTCTGTATTTAATTCCGATGCAGTCAAAAGTGTCAACATGATCAAAGGCGGAATGCCAGCGAATTTTGGTGGAAGAATTTCTTCTGTGTTGGAAGTAAAAATGAATGAAGGAAATACCAAACAATTCAAAGTAAAAGGTGGTTTAGGCTTGATTTCCTCTAGATTGACGTTCGAAGGACCAATTGTGAAAGACAAAGGGTCGTTTATCATTTCAGCGCGAAGAACTTACATCGACGTTTTGATGAAATCTTTCATCCCAAAATCATCTCCATTTGCTGGTTCAGGTTATTATTTTTATGATTTCAACTTGAAAGCCAATTACCGTTTAGGGAAAAACGATAAACTATTTTTGAGCGGTTACTACGGGAAAGATCAATTCATCTACGGGAACAAAAAAGACGATTTTTCAGTCAGAATGCCTTGGGGAAATGCAATTGCAGCCATTCGTTGGAACCATATTTTCAATAGCAAGTTTTTCATGAATTTGACTGGAACATTTACTGATTATTTGTTCAGTTTCAATTCAGAACAAGACAATTTTAAATTTTCATTGAAATCTGGAATCAGAGATGTGGGCGGAAAAGTTGATTTTTCTTACTTTCCAAATACAAGACACAAATTGAAATGGGGCGCTGAATATTTGTATCACACATTTACACCAACAAGCGTTTCTGCATCTCAAGAAGACACGCAATTTGACACCGGCGAAGCGCAAAAATTGTACAGCCACGAATCAGCGGTTTATTTTTTAGATGAATTTGATTTGAATGAAAAAATCAGATTCAATGCAGGATTGCGATACAGCATGTATCAGTTTGTAGGTCCTTTCAAACGATTTATTCACAGTCCAATCAATGGAAATGATTCCGTCGTTCAATACAACAAAGGTGATTTAATCAAATTTTACCAAGGTTTTGAACCAAGAATTTCGGGTCGTTGGTTATTGAGCAAAAAAAGTTCTATCAAAGCGGGGTATGCTTATAATTATCAATATGTTCACTTAACTTCATTAAGTGCAGTTTCTTTGCCTACAGATATTTGGTTTCCAACAACAGACATTGCAAAACCGCAAAAAGGTTGGCAAACTTCAATCGGTTATTTTCAGAATTTCAAGGACAATAAATACGAGGCATCTGTTGAAGTGTATTACAAAGGCATGAAGAATTTGATTGAATACAAACAAGGTGCTTTACCATCTGATAATGTGAATGACAACACAGATAATTTATTGGTTTTCGGTAAAGGTTGGAGTTATGGCGCTGAATTTTTCATCAAGAAAGCCACGGGGAAATTAACTGGTTGGATTGGTTACACTTGGGCGAAAACAGAACGTTTATTTCCAGATTTGCAAAAAGAGGTTTTTCCAGCAAAATACGACCGACGACACGATTTAACCGTTGTTGCGGGATATAAACTAAACGACCGTTGGACTTTTGGCGCAAGTTTCATTTACGCTTCAGGAAACACTTTGACTTTGCCAAACAGTTGGTATGTGCAAGATCAAAGTATTTTGTTCAATTATGGATTGAGAAATTCAACTAGAATGGCGCCTTATCACCGTTTGGATATTTCAGCAACATTGTACGATCGACCAACGAAAAAGAAAACCAATCCGCAAACGGGTGAAACGATTGAGGTTAAAAAGAAATTTAGAAGCAATTGGAATTTTTCGATTTACAACGTTTACAACCGCGCAAATCCATATTTCTTATACATCGACAATCAAGGAGGCTTGTTGACCAACGACTTTAAAATTTCTGTCAAACAAGTTACTTTATTTCCAATCATCCCAAGCGCAACTTGGAATTTTGAATTTTAGTTATGAAAAAGTACTTCATATTATTGCTTTCGGTTTTCTTGATTTTGATTTCTTGCGAGAAAGAAGTGAAAATTGATATTCCTGGTCACAAAGAACAATTGGTCATCGACGGCTTCATTGAAACAGGTCAACCGCCTTTCGTTCTATTGTCAAAATCAAAAGATATTTATGCAACAACGGATTTGTCCGCTTTTTTAAATGGATTTGTTTCAGGAGCCGTAATCACTGTCAGCGATGGCACTACATCTGTAGTGTTAGAGGAAATTTGTTCAGATAATTTACCTGCAGGAACAGAAGAATTGGCAGCACAATTTTTTGGAATTCCAGTCAACGAATTAGCGAATTATCATTTGTGTGCATACACTTCTTTTAATACTGCGATTTTTGGTCAAGTTGGAAAAACGTATGACTTAACAGTTGTTTTTGAAGGAAAAACATATACTTCTTCAACGACCATTTTACAGCCAACAGCTTTGAATAGTGTTTATTGGAAACCAGAACCTGGATTTACGGACTATGGCTATGCACACGCTTGGCTAACAGATCCTTTACCTTTGCATGATGCCTACAAATGGGAAGCTAAATGCATCAATAAAAATCCTGATGGAACTGACCGAGATCCTAACTTTTCCGAAACTTATAATCCTGTGACAGACGATGAATTTTTTAATGGTTTGACATTTGAATTTTTCTACGAAAATCCGCAGTCATACGACAATGATTCAATTCCAAGTGAATACAAAGGCTATTATCACAAAGGAGATTCAGTGGTCATCAAATTCTCAAAAATGGATTATTCTGTTTTTAAATTCATGGAAAGAAAATACTTGCAAATGCAAACAGGTGGAAATCCATTTGCGTCGCCAACCAATATTCAAACGAATATCAGTGGCGGTGCGTTAGGAGTTTGGGCAGGATTTTCAACATATTTTGACACTTTGGTTTGTGTTCCTTGACCCAGATTTGAAAATTCAATTCAATCAATGCTTCGAAAATTAAGGGAATAAACTTACTTTTGTAGCACAAATGACAGAGGTGAAAAAGGAAAAGTTTATTGATATTAGGAATTTGATTCACAGCAAAAATCCAAGGTTACTTAAGTGGTTGCCTGGTTTTGTTGTAAAATATCTTGAGCGAATTTTGCATCAAGATGAAATCAATCAATTTTTAATAGACCACCCAACGCAAAAAAACGAAGATTTTTGCAAAGCTGTCATTGATTTTTTCAACATCGATGTAGAAATTAAAGGAATTGAAAATATTCCCCAAACCGGCGGAGTGACTTTGGCAATCAATCATCCTTTGGGAGGAATGGACGCGATGGCGCTGGTTTCTTCTTTGCGCAATCACCGAACTGATTTGAAGTTTATTGTCAATGATTTGCTATTGAATTTAGAAGGAATGCGTGGCATGTTTGTTGGTGTGAACAAACACGGAAAAAATTCTGACAGCACGCATTCAAAGATTGATGATTTATTCAGTTCGGATAAAGCAGTTTGCATCTTTCCAGCAGGACTAGTAAGTCGCAAGAAAAAAGGATTGGTGAGAGATTTGACTTGGAAGAAAACTTTTGTAACGCTTTCAGAAAAACACAAACATCCGATTATTCCGATTTACATCGATGGAAAATTGTCTAATTTTTTCTACAGATTATCGAATTTAAGAACCTTTTTAGGAATCAAAGTAAACTTGGAAATGTTGTACTTAGCAAATGAACTTTTCAAGCAAAAAAACGTGAAAATGAAATTGATTGTCGGCAAATCGATTTATCCCGAGCAAATGAAAACATTCAAGAATCAAAAAGAATGTGCAGCTTGGATCAGAGAATCGGTTTATGAAATGTCCAAATAATCTTTTCGTCAAATTAAAACAACCATAATGAATACTTTACCAGTAATCGATCCAATAGATAAATCAATCCTTAAAAGTGAATTGAACAAAGCTCGATTTATCCGTAAGACGCGCAAAGGCGACAATGAAATTTACATTGTAAACGTTCACAATGCGCCGAATACAATCCAAGAAATTGGACGATTGAGAGAG
This sequence comes from Flavobacteriia bacterium, assembly GCA_947450325.1. Taxonomy (GTDB): domain Bacteria; phylum Bacteroidota; class Bacteroidia; order Flavobacteriales_D; family Crocinitomicaceae; genus JAQVCM01. Next base: position 12,905 of record CANFUT010000037.1, on the reverse strand, counting down.
GTTACTTTTCGTGCAGCTGGTGGTGGAACTGGTTTGCCAGTAGATTTAGATGAATTTGATACCGACGATATTTGCTATGAACAATTGATCGTTTGGTCACCAGAAGATGAGGAAATTGTGGGTGGTTATAGATATATCTTGTGTGACAAAGCGATTGTTCCTGGTTCAGATGAAATCAAACTTTCGACGAGTCATTATTTTGACTTTTCTGAGAAATTTGTAAATGAATATTTGCCTCATACGATTGAATTGGGCAGAAGTTTTGTGCAACCAAATTTTCAACCTTCTGTAAATCCGCGCAAAGGATTGTTTGCTTTGGACAATATTTGGGACGGCTTGGGTGCATTGGTAGTTTTCAATCCATCAATCAAATATTTTTTCGGAAAAGTAACGATGTATCCAAATTACGATCGCGAATCGAGGGATTTCTTATTGCATTTCATGCATACCTATTTTCCTGACAATGAAAATTTGATGAAACCGTTTGAGCCTCTGCAACAAAATTACGACAGAGACTTCGTAAACAGTCAATTGAAAGGTTTGGATTTCAAAGATGGATTCAAAGTCTTAAATTCATTTGTTCGCGGTCATGGAGAAAATATTCCACCGTTGGTCAATATTTATATGAATCTTTCACCAACAATGAAAACCTTTGGAACCGCTGTCAATGCAGACTTTGGTGATGTTGAAGAAACAGGGATTTTGGTGACCATTGCAGATATTTTCGAGGATAAAAAAGAGAGACATATTGCTCCTTTGCTCTAGGAGTTTTACAATAGCTGTACTGAACTGTTTTTTCAATTAAAAGCAGTAATTTTACGGCTCAAATTTACACATACACATTTCAAAATTTTTCAATGCGCATTTTATTAAGTTACCTTAAGAATTACAAAAAGTACATTTTTCTTGCTCTCATTTTAGCGACTGTAAATCAAGTTTTTTCTTTGATGGACAGTGTTGTTATTCGCCACATCGTTGATGATTATGGAAGCAAAGTTGCCTCTTACAAAAATAATTTCTCAGGATTTATCTGGGGAGTGATGTATTGGGTCGGCGTTGCAATTAGCGTTGCAATGATTTCAAGAATTGCCAAAAATTTTCAAGATTATTTCACAAATGTGGTTACACAACGCGTTGGTGCTGATATTTACAAAAAAGGAATCACGCATTCATTGGCTTTGCCTTACCAAGTTTTTGAAGATCAACGAAGCGGAGAAACTTTAGGGAAACTTCAGAAAACTAGACAAGATTCTGAAAGGTTAATTGCTGCTTTTATCGGTATCATCTTTACCAGTTTGGTTTCCATCGTTTTCGTTTCAATTTATTCATTCAGAATTTACTGGCTGATTGCACCTGTTTATTTGTTGACAATTCCAATCATTGGAGGGATCAGTTTTGTTTTAGGTAAAAAAATCAAAGTGATACAAAAAGTGATTGTTGGCGAGACAACTGCTTTGGCCGGTTCAACTACTGAATCTTTGAGAAACATTGAATTGGTGAAAAGTTTAGGTTTGGCAGATCAGGAGATTGAACGTTTGAATACCACTACCAACAAAATCTTGAAACTTGAATTGAAGAAAGTTAAATTCATTCGTTCATTGAGTTTTGTGCAAGGTACAATAATCAACTTGTTGAGAAATTCCTTGATTATTTTATTGATGTATTTAGTGTTCGATGATAGAATCACTTTAGGTCAATATTTTACTTTGTTTTTCTTCTCATTTGCGATTTTTAATCCCTTGCAAGAACTTGGGAATATCATTCAACTTTACCGTGAAGGAGAAGTATCTTTGCAAAATTTTGAAGACTTGCTGAAAACAGAAGTAGAACCTCAATCTGCAACACCAACTCCAATGGGTGGAATTCAAAAAGTGGCGTTTAAAAATGTTGGCTTTAAACACAAAAGTGCCACGCAAGCATCTTTGATTGACGTCAATTTTGAAACCGCAACTGGGAAAACCATCGCCTTCGTCGGTCCAAGTGGAAGCGGAAAAACGACTTTAGTAAAATTGTTGGTCGGATTGTATCAACCCAATGAAGGAGAAGTGATTTACAATGACGTTCCACACAATCAAATTGACAAAAATGAATTGCGTCATCAATTGGGATTTGTAACGCAAGAATCACAACTGTTTTCGGGAACGATCAAAGAAAACTTGTTGTTTGTAAAACCAGATGCAACAGATGCAGAAATCATGGTAGCATTAGAAAAATCAGCTTGTCAAGGATTAGTTGCAAGAGCTGAAAATGGAATTGACACGGTTATTGGAGAAGGCGGAATCAAGATTTCTGGTGGAGAAAAACAACGTTTGTCAATAGCAAGAGCATTGATCAGAAATCCGCGTTTATTGGTTTTTGACGAGGCGACAAGTGCTTTGGATTCATTGACAGAAATGGAAATTTCGCATACTATCAGAGAGGTTTCAGATTCTAAAAATCACTTGACAATTTTGATTGCACACCGTTTATCGACAATCATGTATGCAGATACAATTTACGTTTTAGAAAAAGGAAAAATCATCGAATCAGGAAAACACGACGATTTGGTCGAGCAAAAAGGATTGTATTACGCAATGTGGAGACAGCAAGTAGGGGAGAATTAATTTAGCAGAGTGAGAAGCAGAGTGAAAATGATGTAATTGAGATCTTTCTTCATTCTCGTTTACATTCTCTTTCTGATATTCACCAAGAGTATTTCCCATCCTTGTAAAAAATCCGTTCTTCTTGCATGAGCCAGTTGAGCACACGAATGATTTGATCTTGTTTGATATGCAAATATTGAGCTTTGATTTCTTCTAAAGAATACGGTTCATGAAGCTTTTCTAAAAGCAATTCGCCAATTTCTTCTTGTGTGTAGTCCTCTCTTTGTAACGATCGACAATGATCGCACTTTCCGCAAGGTTTTGAATCTTGACCGAAATATTGAATGATGTATTGGGAACGACAAACAGGAAGCGTAAGAAGTTCACGCATTTTGAACCAACGTTTTTCTGCTAAGTCTTTGCGGTTGTGGTAAACTGATTCAATCAATCTAAAATTTTGATCAGGAACTCTTTCTGTTAAAAAAGTTACCAAAGGTAAATCAGTTTTCCAATTGATATCTAAAATACCATTTTGCTCCAAGAATTTCAATTGTTTTTCTAATTCTGCAGGAGAAATATTCAATCGCTTGCAAAATTCAGTTTCATGAAGCTCAAAATATTGGTCAAAAATCCCTGGATAACTTCTTGAAATCAAGGTAATCAAATTCGCTGTGTTTTCATATTTGATTTGGAAACTGTACAAAACAGTATTTCCAACTGAAAATTTGATTTTAGTTGGGTGAAAAACGCTTTCCGTGAATTGTAAATCACCGTTCATTTCCAATATTTTTAAAGATTGATAAGTTTCAATCAAATCCAATTTGAAGTTATCGGTCAATGTTTTTAAGTTGACTGGATAGGTTTCTCCTTCACCAGAACCGACGGCCAATTTCAAATAATTACAAAGTGAACTGTAAGTATTCTTCACAGTTTCAATGGGAGGAAATTGTTTGTCGATTTGCAAAGTTGTTTCTTCTAAATCTCTGGTTTCGTAAAATACAAACGTTCTAGATTCCATCCCATCACGTCCAGCGCGTCCAGCTTCTTGAAAATACGCTTCAATGTTATTCGGAAATTGATAGTGAATAACATAGCGAACATTTGGTTTGTCAATTCCCATCCCAAAAGCATTCGTAGCTACCATAATCGGTAAATCTCCTTTCAACCAAGCGCTCATCATTTCCGATCTGCTTTTGGCATCCATTCCTCCGTGGTAAATTCCAACTCTATTTCCTTCGCTGATCAACCAATTAGCAACTTCTTTGACACTTTTTCTTTTCTGACAATAAATGATTCCGCTGCTTCCTTCGAACTGTTTGACCAATTTAAGAATGGAATTTACTTTATTGTTTACAGGATAAATCTCGTAGCTCAAATTTGGTCTTAAAAATGGTCCTTCAAAAACTACAGGATTTTTTAGATTCAACTGAGCAATAATATCTTCTTTTACTTCAGGCGTAGCGGTTGCCGTGAGTGCGATAATCGGAACGTTTGGTTGGTAATTGCGCAGTTCACTGATTTGTCTGTAAGGCGGACGAAAATCATGGCCCCATTCAGAAATACAATGTGCTTCATCAACCACGATTAATCCAACATTCATCCGTTTGAATCTTTCGACGAAAATCATTGTTTGCAATCTTTCAGGAGAAGTATAGAGAAAATCCAATCCGCCAAAACGGGCATTGTCTAGTGTAATATCAATTTCTCGGTACGACATTCCGCTGGTAATCGCCTTGGCGCGGATGCCTCTTTTTTGAAGTTGCTCCACTTGGTCTTGCATCAAAGCGATCAATGGAGAAACAACAATTGTGATTCCTTCACGCGCAATTCCAGGCACTTGGAAGCAGATAGATTTCCCTCCTCCAGTAGGAAGAAGCGCCAGAGTATCTTTTCCATAAATCACAGAATCGACAATGTCTTCTTGCATTGGACGAAAAAGATCAAATCCCCAGTATTTTTTTAAAATATTTCTACTTTGCTCCAAAGTTGTGCAGATTATAACCGTTCGTCAAAATTAACAAAATAAATAGTGAGAATATCTCTAAAAACTTGAATTCCCTAAATAATTCAATTATATTCGCACATCGAAAAAAAGATTATGTTACAAGAAAAAACAAACATTAGAGTGACCCCAACTCAACATTCCAAAATCAGTCAAGTAGATTGGGAAAATTTACCTTTTGGTAAAGTGTTTTCTGACCACATGTTGATGATGGAGTACAGAGATGGAGCTTGGCAAGAAGCAGAAATTATGGAGTTTGGAAGTTTTTCATTTCATCCTGCAACTTCTGCAATTCACTATGGTCAAGCGATTTTTGAGGGAATGAAAGCAAATAAATCTGCTGCAGGTGATGTGTTGATTTTTCGTCCTGAAATGAATGCACGTCGTTTCCATGAATCTTGTGACCGCATGTGTATGCCAATCGTTCCTGAAGATTTATTCGTGGAATGTGTGCGTAAATTAGCAGAAGTTGATAGCAATTGGATTCCTAATAAACCTGGATATTCATTGTACATTCGTCCATTCTTGTTCGGAACAGATGAGTTTGTAGGAATTAGACCTTCTGAAACATATAAATTTATCATTTTTACTTGTCCTGTTGGAGCTTATTATTCAGAGCCTGTGAACGTGAAAATTGAAGAACATTATACTAGAGCTGCTGAAGGTGGAGTAGGAAGAGCAAAAGCTGCTGGAAATTACGGCGCTTCTTTGTATCCAGCTAGACAAGGTCAATTGAAAGGTTTCCACCAATTGTTGTGGACGGATGCCAAAACACACGAGTACATTGAGGAAAGTGGTACAATGAACATCATGTTAGTCATCAATGGAAAATTAATTACACCTTCTGAAGACAGCGATACAATTTTAAGAGGAATTACTAAACGAAGTGTCATCGAAGTTGCTCAATCTTGGGGAATGGAAGTAGAAGAGCGTAAAGTAAGTGTAAAAGAATTGGTAGATGCAATCAAAGACGGAAGTTTGACAGAAGCTTTTGGTGCTGGAACGGCTGCTACAATTGCACACATTGCTAAAATTGGTTACAGAGACGAAATTTTAGAATTGCCTCCAATTGATGGTAGAACTTTTTCAAATAGAGTAAGTGCTTTCATGGATGCAATCAAATCAGGTGAAGTAGAAGATACTTTTGGCTGGATTTTAAAAGCTTAATTTTAAATATTTATTTTTTGAAAGCTTCCAATTTATTTTGGGAGCTTTTTTTATGGAATTTTGCTAAAACTTGCATCTTTCTAGAAATTGTCAAACTATGAAAAAATGGCTATTCATTGTTTTGCTTTTGCTGGTAGTAAAAGTAAACGCCCAAACGAGTTTTGTATTTGAGTTAAATTGCAAAGACAAAAATACGCAAGAAAATATTCCAAATGTAAATGCACTTTTTCAATTGGAAGATTCTTCTTTCAAAGCGAAGTCTAATTTTTCAGGCAAAATATTTGTCAAATTGCTTTCTACCGAAAAGTTCAATATTTCAATGGATCATGGTTATTACGACTCTGAATCATTGGCCGTTTTTCCACCAAAATCAATTTCAGAAGGAGATACAATCAGAAAAACTGTTTTTCTAACTAAGATGAAAGTCAAAATGCTCAACGAAGTGGTCGTTTTGGCTCCAGGCGCAGTGCAAGTGCTTTTTCAATCTGAAAAATTAAGCGTTTCTGATTTTGAAATTTTGCCTAATGGAGAATTGCTTTTGTTGGCTTATCCAAAGAGATTAGACAAAGGAAGTGAATTGTTGATTTACGATGGAAAACAAGTATTACAAAGTTTCAAATTGAAAGAAAATCCAAAAGAACTGATTCATGATTTTCGCGGAAATGTACATGTCGTGTGCGATAATGGCGTTTATGGAATTCACAGAGAAAAGAGTAATATTGGTATTTCTACGATAGACAAAGCGTATTACATGAAATACATTTTCCCAGTGGTAGATACTGTACAATCTAAATTGTTCTTTTCCAATTTCAATCCGAATTATCCAGCTTTCGATTATTTGGCTTTTGACCAACTTGATTCCTCATATTCAAAAATCATGGAAATCAAAGATGACTTAATGATGGAATTGTATCGCGCAGAGTACAAATGGGTAGATGTGCGAACCAAACTTTGGGCTGCTAACAAAGAGATTGAAACAGGTATAGACAAAGAAATTTGGGTTGGTGCGAATTATTTCACGAATACAGTTTACTATAAAGAATTATATGCTCCGATGTTTCGTAAAAATGATTCAATTTATGTATTTGATTACTATAAAGATTTGCTTTTTTCATTCGATTCAAGAGGAAACAAATTAGATAGTATTCCGATCTTTCATCATTATCAACCCAAACAAACTGGCTGGAAAAGGAATTTGCTTCAAGATGAGATTACAGGTGAAGTATATGCATTTTTTGAAAAAGCAGGGATTTGTTCTGTTCAGAAAATGAATTTGCGAACAGGCGTATTAGGCGATAAAATTCAATTTGAGCACAAGTACGTAGACAAAATTGCTATTAATGGTGGAAGAGCCTATTACATTTATCGCCCCTTCGAATCCACGCAAAAGAAGTTTTTATACGTGACACAATTGCCTTGATTTTTAGAGCAAAAAAAGTATTCCCTAAAGAATACTTTTTTCATTTTATAGTGTTTTCTTATTTCAATTTCACTGTGATCGAAACAGGCAAGTGATCTGAATATCCTGCCAAGTATTTCTTTCCTCCATACGTTCTGAACGGTTGAATGTTTCCTTTGTATTCTTCCATCAAATATTTTGGCGAATAAATCTTTCCAGAGTTTGGAACTACTTTGAAACACTTTTTGCTAAAACTTCCTGGTGAAACCATCATGTGGTCTAGAATGTCCCACGCATTATTGTAGAAATAACTTCCGCCGTATTCTCCAGATGTTTTGATGATTTGCGGTTGCAACTTTTCAGCAATCAACATCGGCGCTTTGTTTGTTGGGTAATCGTTTAAATCACCCATGAAAATGATTTTCGCTTTTGGATTTACATTCAAAACAGAATCAATAAAAATTCTTGCATTTTTGGCTGCTTCCAAGCGGTTTGGTTCGCTTTTATCCTCACCACCACGACGACTTGGCCAGTGATTGACCATCATAAAAATCGTGTCTTTTTTAGAAGTGAATTTTGACCATAAAATATCACGTGAACTTGGTTTTTCCATTCCTGGTAAAGTAAAACGAATTGAACCAGATTTTTGTAATTTCAAATGAATGCTGTCGTAAATCAAACCTACATCAATTCCTCTTTCGTCAGGACTTTCGTAATGAACAACTCCGTGCGTTTTAGACATCGTTGGAGAAAAACGAATGACATCTCTCAACACATTTGCATTTTCAATTTCAACCATTCCAACTGCCAACACATTTCCCATTTCACCCAACACTTGATTGATGTGTGTGATTTTTTCCATGTAGCGCTTTCCATTCCAATTGTTTTCAGCGCTTGGAAGAAATTCTTCGTCGTCTTTATTCGGATCATTAATTGTGTCGAAAAGGTTTTCTACATTGTAAAAACCAATCTTGTAGTCTTGCGCTTTTGCATTAAAAGCCAATATTATTAAAAGTGAAAAAAGTATCTTTTGCATGGAACAAAAGTAAGTAAACAATTGATGAAAATAATTGCTCAAATTTAAATTATTGTTAAGCATGCTTTTAATGAGATTAACAACTTGACTATTAAAATATTCTAGAAATAATATAACAAAATGATAAACCTTATTTCCTATATTTGCAGTTGAAAATTTTAAAACAAAATACATTGGCACAAAAAATTAAATTTGGAACTGACGGATGGAGAGCAATTATTGCAGACGAATTTACGGTGGAAAATGTTGCGAGAGTGGCAATTGCAACCGGTAATTGGACAAAACAAAATTATGAAAAACCAAGCATTGTTATTGGTCATGATTGTCGTTTTGCTGGTGAATTGTTTGTTGAAACTGCTGTAAAAGTCTTCTTGAGTCAAGGAATTCAAGTCAAAATGGCGAAAGGTTTTGTTTCCACACCAATGATTTCATTGGCTGCGAATCAATTCAATTGTGGAATTGGTGTTGTAATCACTGCAAGCCACAATCCACCAGCATATAATGGTTTCAAATTGAAAGCCTATTTCGGAGGACCTTTGTCTCCAGCACATGTGCAAGAAGTGGAAGATATTATTCCTGAGACGAATACCTTAGATTTAAATAGTATTTCTTTGAAAGATGCCATCGCATCAGGTCAATTGGAAATTGTTGATTTAGAAACGCGTTATGTTGATCACGTCAAAGCGAATTTTGATTTAGATGCAATCAAAAATTCAGGATTGCGATTGGCTTACGACGCGATGTATGGTGCAGGACAAAATGCAATGAAAAGAATTTTGCCAGAAACACATTTTTTACACTGTGAGCACAATCCATCATTTTACGGACAAGCGCCAGAGCCAATTGCTAAAAATTTACAAGAATTAGCCAATTTCATTATTGCAGATGGTCATATCGATTGCGCTTTGGCAACCGATGGTGACGCTGATAGAATCGGTTTATACAACGGAAAAGGTGAATTTGTTGATTCTCACCACATCATCTTATTGTTGATTCACTACATGGTGAAATACAAACACATGTCAGGTAAGGTGGTGACTGCATTCAGTTGTACGCCACGCATTGAAAAATTAGCTGCACATTACGGTTTGGAGCACATCACAACCAAAATCGGTTTCAAAGAAATCGCTACAATCATGGTTGAGCAAGACGTTTTATTGGGTGGTGAAGAATCTGGTGGAATTGCTACCAAAGGACATATTCCTGAAAGAGACGGAATTTGGATGGGATTGATCATCTGGGAATTCATGGCGAAATCAGGAAAATCTTTGGATGAATTAATCGATGAGGTTTACGAAATTGTGGGTGAATTTAAATTTGAAAGAAATGATTTACACATTACAGAATCGTTGAAACAAAGCATTATCGCAAATTGCAATAATAATGTTTACACGCATTTTGGTGACTATAAAATCCGCGAAGTGAAAACGATTGACGGTTGGAAGTATTTCTTCGATGACGAAAGATGGTTGATGATTCGTGCTTCAGGAACTGAACCAGTATTGAGAACTTATGCGGAAGCACCAACTTTGGAAGAAGTTCGTAAAATATTGAAAATGACAGAAGAAACAATCTGTAAATAATATAAGTATCAAGTTTCAAAATGAATCAATTCAGCAATGGGTTGATTCTTTTTTTTGATACAGTTTCCACTAATTCATTAACTTTACTGAGATTTTTTATCTTTCAAAATTCAACGATGGCTGGTTCAACTTACGGAAAATTATTCACGGTTTCAACATTTGGTGAATCACATGGCAGTGCCATTGGCGGGGTGATTGATGGTTTTCCATCAAATATTGAAATTGATTTCGAATTCATCCAAGCCGAACTAGACAAACGCAAACCAGGTCAATCTAATATCGTTTCTCAAAGAAAAGAATCTGACCAAGTGCAATTTTTATCAGGAATTTTTGAAGGGAAATCTACTGGCGCGCCAATTGGATTTTTGATTCCAAATGAAGATGCAAAATCAAATCATTACGACCATTTAAAAGACCAATTTCGTCCATCTCACGCTGATTTTACTTTCGATAAGAAATATGGACACAGGGATTATCGAGGTGGCGGAAGATCTAGCGCCAGAGAAACTGCCAGTAGAGTAGTAGCTGGTGCTTTGGCAAAATTGTTTTTGAACCAAAAAGGAATCTCTATTCATGGATTTGTTTCGCAAGTTGGAAAAATCAAAATGACTGATGAAGCGATTCAAGAAGTTGATTTTAATTTAATTGAAAGCACCACAGTTCGTTGTCCCGACTTGATTTTGGCGCAGGAAATGGAGCATTTAATTTTGGAAACACGCAAAAATGGCGATACAATCGGTGGTTGCGTTTCGTGTGTTGTTCAGGGTGTTCCGGCAGGATTAGGCGAACCAGTTTTTGATAAATTACACGCAGAATTAGGAAAAGCCATGCTTTCAATCAACGCTGTCAAAGGATTTGAGATTGGTTCAGGTTTTTCTAGTGCTGAAATGTTGGGTTCTGAACACAATGATATTTTCAAAAGCGATGGTTCAACCAAAACGAATTACAGTGCCGGAATTCAAGGTGGAATAAGCAACGGAATGCCGATTTATTTCAAAACTGCTTTCAAACCTGTGGCGACAATTATGCAATCGCAACCAAGCATTGATTCTGCTGGAAATGAAATCACGTTAGGTGGAAAAGGAAGACATGATCCTTGCGTTGTTCCGCGTGCCGTGGCGATTGTTGAGGCAATGACAGCGATTGTTTTGATGGATTTTTGGCTAAGACAAACTGCGCAAAAATGAATTTTTTGAATAAATTTTTGAATTGGTTTAATCAGAAATCAGCAACGGTTATTTTGTTGATTGTCATGACCTACATTTTAGGTGCACAAGGTGATAAACATTATAAATACACGAGTCACAACAAGCACAAACACGAAGTTGGCACGAATATAACAAGTGATGGAAGTGGTTATTATGCTTATCTACCTCAATATTTGATTTACCAAACAGATCACTTTGAATTTGCTCATTTCATACAAAAGAAATATCCTACAGGAAAGTTTTTTCAAGGAATTTCTCCCAAAAATGAAAAACAATTTCAAGACAAATATTTTATAGGAACAGCAATTTGTATGTCTCCGTTTTTTTGGATCAATCATCAATTGACAAAACTTTTTGGTGGAGATGCAGATGGGTATTCGCTAAGTTATCAGTTTTCTGTATTTGCAGCAGCGTTGGCGTTTTGGTTATTGGGCGTTTTGAGTTTATTAAGCCTACTTCGAAAGTTTGGAGTTTCTAGAAATGCGATTTTGATAGGAATTACCGGGTTGACTTTTGGAACAAATTTGAATTATTACATTGTTTATGACCCTTCGTTTTCACATGTTTACACTTTTGGTTTGGTTGCTTTTTTCCTTTTAAAAGTAAAGAATTATGCAGAAAATCAAACAAAGAAAGATTTTATTTGGCTGTTCTTTTTGTTGGGGCTAATCACGATTATCAGGCCAACGAATTTGCTAATCGTACTTTTTATTCCTTTCTTTTTCACTTCATTTAATCAACTTTGGGATCATATCAAAAATATTTTTTCTAGTCAAAAAGGGGCACTTTTGATAGGCGTTTTGATTTTTGGTTTTTTGATGTTCTTGCAGTTTTGGAACATCCATTCACAACACGGAATTTGGCAATTCAATGCCTACAGCACAGAAGGATTTGATTTCCTGACCAACCCAAAAATCCCTGAAGTTTTGTTTGGATTTCGTAAAGGACTTTTTATTTATTCACCGTTTTTATTGTTGATTTTTCCAGCTTTGTGGTTTTTGTATCGATCGAATCGTTTTGCATTGCTTTGGTTTTTGATTTTCACGTTGATTTATACATATGTACTTGCCTCCTGGTGGTGTTGGTATTATGGTGGAAGTTTGGGGATGCGCGCGATGATTGATGTTTTTCCGGTCATGATTATTCCAATAGTCTTCATGATTCAGCGATTGAATCGATTTTTCAAAGTACTCTTTGTTGTTTTTACATTTTTGATGATTCAATACAACTTGATTTTAAATTACCAATTGGTTCGTTCAATTTTGCACTATGCAGATATGAATCAAGCGCGTTTTGCACAAATATTTTTGCAACAAGGCGCAAGATTTGAATGGGTTTTTCACACCAAACAACCAAGTTTTGAGATTCAAGATTATAAAAAAGTGGCGAGCTTTAAATTTGATCCAACAAAAAAAGTTTGGGAACTGGATTCAAAAAACAAATCTGCCAAAGAATTTCATGGAACTTTGCCCAGTTTGTTTTTCAAGGCAGATTCAAAAACGCAGGATTCTAAAATTGCATTACAATTGAATTACTTTCAACAAATCAGTTCGGAAAAAAGTGTTCCCAAAGCATTGTTGTTTGGATACAGAAATGAGCAGCGAGAAGAGTTGTGTGTAGATTATATCGGAACTCGTGTTGCTAGTTTGAATAAGTTTTATCCAATTGATGCACGATTGATTTCGAAATTCAAATATTCCGATTTTGATTCGTTGGAAGTAATCATTGAGAATGGTGATGGTATTGTCAAAAATTCAGTTTGTACTATTTTTGCTTTTAAAAGAGTATGCTCATTAAACTGTGTCAAATATTTTTTTTAGGTTTAATTATAAAAGATATTTTTGACAAATGGACACGAAATTTGATTTTGAGCAATTCTCAAAGGACCTGGTTGCCAGCGTAAAAAGTGGAAAACCCTTAACGGGAGT
>CANFUT010000036.1 GCA_947450325.1 Flavobacteriia bacterium | reverse complement strand
TTAAGGGTTTTCCACTTTTTACGCTGGCAACCAGGTCCTTTGAGAATTGCTCAAAATCAAATTTCGTGTCCATTTGTCAAAAATATCTTTTATAATTAAACCTAAAAAAAATATTTGACACAGTTTAATGAGCATACTCTTTTGGACAGAAACTAGTGGTCAACTCAATATATGCAAGCAAATCAGTCTAGTGTCTCAGGTCTTTAGTCTAATATCTAAAAGACTTCTATTCCTGAAAAAAATCTAATTTTATACAAAAAAACAAACACTGACAATATAAATAAATGGAAATAGAACGTAAATTTTTAGTCAACGAATCTCTTTGGGCCCAATTGAGCAAGCCAACGCCAAAACGAATCAAACAAGCATATTTATCTGATGATTCGAATTGTACGGTGCGAGTGCGAACTAAGGGCGCTAAAGGATTTTTGACAATCAAAGGTAAAAGCGTTGGAATTTCTCGTTCAGAATACGAATACGAAATTCCATTGGAAGAAGCGGAGAAAATGATTGCAGAATTTTGTCCAAAGGTGCTTTCAAAAGATAGATATGAAATCCAAGTTGGAAAACATGTATGGGAAGTAGATGTTTTTCACGGAAAATTGGCGCCTTTGATTGTAGCAGAAATTGAGTTGAATAGCGAAGATGAATCGTTTGAATTGCCGGAATGGGTGGATATAGAAGTTTCGGATGATGTGGAATATTATAATTCTCGGTTGATTTTGAGGTTGTAAAAAGTTCATTCAACGTTTTAAATTCTTAATTTCACAACCAAATTTTTTCATTTATGAATTTCAAATCATCACTCGGGATTTTGCGCATTACTGGTATTTTAGAAGGTTTTTCGTGGTTGGCTTTGTTGACTACCATGACCTTGAAATATGGATTTGAAATGCCTGAGCCAAATGTTTTAGTCGGAAAAATTCACGGATTTTTATTTATTGGCTATGTAATTATGGTTTTCATGGCTGCGATGGATAAAAAATGGGGAAATAAAACCACGATTTGGTGTCTAGTTGCTTCATTTTTACCATTTGGAACTTTCGTTGCAGACTACAAAATTTTGAAAAACGCTTAGTGTCTGAAATACACTAATTCACTTAAAGTCTTGCAATAGCCTTCAATTTTTCTACCTTTGCGCCATGGATAATCGCAAACATGTTGAAGTGTGTTTCACACCTGGAGAATACGCTTACTATAAAGACGAATTTGAAATCGTTGTTGTTATTGATGTTTTGAGAGCGACTTCAGCCATTTGTGCTGCTTTCGACAATGGTATTAAAGCAATCATTCCAGTTCCAACAGTGGAAGAAGCTTGGGAATACAAACAAAAAGGATATTTAGCCGGAGCGGAACGAAAAGGTCAAATTGTAGAAGGTTTTGACTTTGGAAATTCACCATTCAGTTACATGAGAGAAGAATTTCGTGGTCAAGAAGTCGTGTTGACTACAACCAACGGAACAAAATCCTTAGATGTTGCCAAAGATGCTGAAATTGTGGTTGTTGGTGCGTTTTTGAATTTACAAGCATTGTGTGAATGGTTAGAAAAACAAGACAAAAATGTGTTGTGTTTGTGCTCTGGTTGGCAAGATAAATTCAATTTAGAAGATACGATTTGCGCCGGTGCCATTTCAGAATATTTGTTGAGTACAGGAAAATTTACTTCTGACGAAGATTCTTCAATTGCCGCAAAATATTTGTATCTTTCTGCCAAGGATAATTACTTTGGTTTCTTGAAATCCAGTTCTCACCGCAGAAGATTGAAAAATCTGAACCTGAATGAAGATATCAAGTATTGTCTGACACCCAATCAGTCAAAAGTAATACCGATATTGAAAGATGGAAAATTGGTTCAAATACAAGATTAAATTTCTCGGTTCATTTTTGATCGTTTTCGTCCTTTTTGGGATGATTAAACCTGAAACTAATTCTAGCGCAGCAGCTTGGGGATTTACAGGTCACAAAAGAATTAATCGTGTGGCGATTTTTACTTTGCCGCCCGAAATGTTTACTTTCTACAAAGAACACATTGAATATTTAACTGAACATGCAGTTGACCCTGACAAACGTCGATATGCCGTAAAAGGTGAAGCTGAATGTCATTTTATCGATATTGATCACTACGCAATCGGTGGTGCAAATCCATTTGAAGTGGTTCCAAGAAATTGGTACAAAGCTGTAGAAAAATTCTCAGAAGATACTTTGCATGCATATGGCATTGTTCCATGGCACATCCAAGTAATGAAATTGAGATTGCAAAAAGCTTTCGAAGCGAAAAATGTGGATTTAATTTTAAAATATTCTGCAGATCTTGGTCATTATATTGGAGATGCGCATGTTCCTTTGCATACGACGGAGAATTATAACGGCCAAATGACTGGTCAAAAAGGAATTCACGGTTTGTGGGAAAGTCGTTTGGTTGAAATCAATATGGAAGATTACGATTATTTTGTAGGAAAAGGACAATACATCTCCAAACCATTGGATTTTACGTGGGACGCCGTGCAACATTCCAACAATGCATTGGATTCAGTGTTGCGTTTTGAAAAAGAATTGACAGCTGATTTTCCGTCAGATAAAAAGTATTCATACGAACAACGCGGAAATACGACGATACAAACGTATTCCTACGAATTTTCTCAAGCATATCACAAAAGGTTGAACGGAATGGTTGAAAGAAGAATGAAAAAAGCGATTATCGCCGTTGGTTCATTTTGGTACACAGCTTGGGTAGATGCAGGTCAGCCTGATTTATCAAAATTGCAAAACATTCCTCCTTCGCCAGAATTATTAAAAGAATTGGCTGAGTTAGATGCGCTATATTCAAAAGGAATTCAACAAGGAAGAGATTGCGACCATTGATTAAATGCCTTCGGACTTTTAAATAAAAATAGAAGTAAACCTGCAGATATTCCTGTCACGTTTGCAAAAAAATCGTGAATATCAAAAGTTCGATATGGAATGAAATAATGCAATGATTCACAGCACGCGGCAAACAAAATTCCTAGCCCATA
Source organism: Flavobacteriia bacterium (assembly GCA_947450325.1). Lineage (GTDB taxonomy): Bacteria > Bacteroidota > Bacteroidia > Flavobacteriales_D > Crocinitomicaceae > JAQVCM01. The sequence goes on along the minus strand of CANFUT010000036.1, from coordinate 25,370 downwards.
ATATTTGATAAAATCGATTTTCGATTGTTGCGCTTTGTTTGTAATCCAAAAATATCCCATGAAAGGCAAAAACATCGTAGCGTGCACATAATGGTCTTTTCTGATGCCAAAGATGTATTCGTCCATTCCTAAGTCAGCGGAAAACGGAAGTACCAGCAAAGTGATAACACTCAATAAATAAATAATGTAAAGCCAAGTAATGATTTTTCTCTTCAAACTCATACTTAATCTTTTCTCATTTTTTGCAGCGCAAATAATTCATCTCTCAATCTTGCAGCTTCGATGAAATCCAAATCTTTGGCCGCTTTTTCCATTGATTTTTTGGTGAACGCAATTGTTTTTTCGAGTTGTTCAGGTGTCAAATATGCCACTCCAGGATCTGCAGCCATCATTAATTTTGAATCTGGATCTTCTTTCGGATGGCGATTTTCGTAATCACCGTCAGCTACAACAGTTGATTCCATGATGCGCGCTTTGGATTTATTCAACGCCGTAGGAACCAATCCGTTTTCTTCGTTATAAGCAATTTGCATCGCGCGTCTTCTGGCTGTTTCACTAATCGTTTTATCCATCGACATCGTGATTTTGTCAGCGTACATTATTACTAAGCCATTGACATTTCTTGCTGCTCGGCCGACAGTTTGTACCAAGGAACGTTCATCACGCAGGAATCCTTCTTTGTCTGCATCTAAAATCGCAACGAGTGAAACTTCTGGCAAATCCAAACCTTCACGCAATAGATTTACACCAATCAGCACATCAAAATCTCCCAAACGCAATTGGCGTAAAATTTCAACGCGTTCAATCGTATCAACTTCGCTGTGAATGTATCGGCAAGGAATTCCAATTTTGTCCAAGTATTTTTGCAATTCCTCCGCCATTCTTTTGGTCAAAGTGGTTACCAAAGTTCTTTCATCTCGTGTAATTCGCAATTGAATTTCTTCAATTAAATTATCGATTTGATTCAAACTTGGACGTACTTCAATGTTTGGGTCGAGAAGTCCTGTTGGGCGAATTAATTGTTCAACAACGACTCCTTCAGATTTTTCCAATTCGAAAACCGCCGGCGTTGCTGAGACATAAATCATTTGATTGGTAACAGATTCGAATTCTTCAAATTTCAAAGGACGATTGTCCATGGCTGCCTGCAAGCGAAAACCATAATCGACCAAATTGATTTTTCTTGCTCTATCTCCGCCGTACATGGCACGAATTTGGGGCAATGTAACGTGACTTTCATCAACTACCATTAGGAAATCTTTCGGGAAATAGTCGATTAGACAGAAAGGTCGCGTTCCTGGTTCACGTTGGTCGAAATAGCGAGAATAATTTTCAATTCCTGAGCAATAGCCCAATTCTCGCATCATTTCTAAATCATACGAAACACGTTCTTCCAATCGTTTTGCTTCGAAAATTTTCCCTTCACGTTTGAAATTTTCGACCTGTAAAACCATGTCTTCACCAATCTGATCGATTGCTTTTCTGGTAGTTTCAGGACTGGAAACGAAAATATTAGCTGGATAAATATTGATTTCTTCGTAAGAATCAAGTTTGTGCATAGAAATAGGGTCAACAGCAAAAATACCTTCGATATCGTCACCCCAAAATTCAAATCTTACCGCATAATCAGCGTAAGCTAAATAAATATCAATCGTATCACCTTTGACTCTGAATGTTCCTCTTTTGAAATCATCAACCGCACGTGAATAAAGGTTTTCAACCAAACGAAGCAGAAATTTATTGCGTGAAATTTTCTGACCTTTGTGCATGTGCAGAATGCTTTTTTCAAATTCATTCGGATTTCCGATACCGTAAATGCAGGAAACTGAGGAAACGACAATCACATCTGTTCTTCCAGAAAGTAGGGCAGACGTAGCAGAAAGTCTTAGTTTCTCTAATTCATCGTTGATCGCTAAATCTTTTTCGATGAAAGTATCCGTAACGGGCAAATATGCTTCAGGTTGATAATAATCGTAATAAGAAACAAAATATTCAACTGCATTATTTGGGAAAAACTGTTTGAATTCGCCGTATAATTGCGCTGCGAGTGTTTTATTGTGTGAAAGAATTAAAGTAGGCCTATTGATTTGTTGAATCACATTGGCAACTGTAAATGTTTTTCCACTTCCTGTAACTCCTAAAAGCGTTTGATGTTCAACACCATCCAAAACTCCCTTCACCAATTGTTTTATTGCTTCTGGCTGATCTCCAGTAGGTGAAAAATCTGAAACTAATTGAAAATCCATGATTGAAAGTTTGAACAAAAATAAGGAATTTAGTCGTCATTTCGGAGAATTTTAGGATAGAAATGGAATGATTAGAAAGATTGACCAATTCGGTCAAAAGGCGTATCTTTGCAACTTAAAACAACAGATTTTGGCAACTTTCAAAGAATTAGGAATTTCAGATCAATTTATCAAGGCTTTAACGGAATTGAAAATCACCGAACCAAGTGAAATTCAAAAAAAAGCGATTCCGTATTTGTTGAATAATAATTCTGATTTTATTGGACAAGCTCAAACAGGAACCGGGAAAACGGCTGCATTTGGGTTACCGATTTTGGAGAAAGTTGATCCAAACGACAATAATATTCAAGCGCTGATTTTAGCACCAACGAGGGAGTTGTGTCAACAAATTGCCAAGCAACTTTTCAAATTCACGAAATATTCTGAGAAGATTTTTGTCGAGGCAATTTACGGAGGTGAAAAGATTGAAATTCAGATTCGTAATTTGGCAAAACCAACGCAGATTGTTGTTGCTACACCTGGACGTTTGATAGATTTATTGGAAAGAAAAGCGATAGATTTGAGTTTTGTACAAACCTTGGTTTTGGATGAAGCAGATGAAATGTTGAGTATGGGATTCAAGCAAGAATTGGATACCATATTAAAAATGATTAGTTTACAGTGTTTTACTTGGTTGTTTTCAGCTACATTACCAGATGAATTGAAATTATTGGTAGAAAAATATTTGTCGGAAGACGCTCATAAAATCCAAGTAAATAAAAATGATGTTGTCAATAAATTAATTGAGCATCAGTATTTTGTTTCCGCTCCAAATTTAAAGTTTGAATATTTATTGCAGTTTTTGAAGACGCAACCAAAAATGAATGGGATTATTTTTTGCAGAACTAAAGCGCAGGTTCAAACTTTGACTAAACAATTGATCGCAAAAAATATCGCTGCTGACGCATTACACGGAGATTTGGAACAACGTGATAGAGACAAAGTAATGCGAGCTTTTAAAAATCACAAGGTTCAGATTTTGGTCGCGACTGATATTTCTGCCAGAGGAATTGATGTGGATAATTTGGCTTATGTAGTTCATTATGTTTTACCAGATCAAATCGAATATTACACGCATCGAAGCGGAAGAACTGCAAGGGCAGGGAAACGAGGGATTTCAATTTGCTTTGTTTCGCCAGATGAGGTAAGAAAAGTTAAAGTTATCGAGCGCACATTGAATTTGAACTTTCACAAAATTTGACACAAAAAAAGCAGTCTGAAAATCAAACTGCTTTTGAATAAATTGGTTGAAAATTATTTTTCTACTGGCGTTGCCTCAACAGGTTTTTGTTCCAATTGTTTGTAATCTATCTTTTTAGATCTATTGTCAAATCTAGCATCACGTTTAACTTCCATTTCATCAAATTTCTTCAATTGCTCTGGATTTAAGATTGCTTTGATCATGTCTTTTCGAGCTTCATTATTTCCATGAATTGAAGCTTTTCTTGTTTCTTCAGACATGTTTTTGTCAGCGCGAACAGCTTCATTCTTTTGGTCAATAGCAAGATTGATATCGTAAACTTGTGTTTTTTGTTCTGGGCTCAACAATAATTTTTCAGACATTTTTTCTGTTTGTGCTGTTGCTCTTTCTTCAGGAGTTTTCTTTTCTCCATTTTGCTCTTGCGCAATAGAAACGTTAGCAAACAATGTCAATGTTAGTGCTGCGAATGTTATTTTTAAACTTTTCATAGTTTTTAAATTTAATGTTTTACGATTTCGAAAAGCCAAAAACCGTGCCTTTCTTGAAATAAAGTTAATTGAATTTTTTCAAAGTGCAATTCATTGCTAGAATTTTGACAAATTATTAACAATGAAAATTCGCTTTGTTGATTTATTTTGTTCTTTCGAGCATAGGAACGAAGCTAAAATCTCCAAAATTTTCTGTTGTAAATTCTGTTTCAGAAATTTTCGTTATTCTTTGCATTTCTTGCACATTTCCAGCGCCTAAAGGAATCACGAGAATTCCACCAACTTTTAGTTGATCGGTCAACGCTTCTGGAATAAATGGAGCTCCGCAGGTCACTAATATTTTATCAAAAGGCGCATTGAAAGGGCGACCTTTGTATCCATCACCGTAAAATAATTCAGGATGAAATTTTAATTTTTTGATGATTGAATTTGATTTGATGTAGAGTTCTCTTTGTCGTTCAATGCTATATACTTTTGCTCCGAGTTTACAAAGAATACAAGTTTGAAATCCTGAGCCCGTTCCAATTTCCAACACTTTTTCGCCTCTATTTAAATTCAATAATTGTGTTTGAAAAGCGACTGTGTACGGATGAGAAATCGTTTGTCCAGCGCCAATTTGAAATGCTTGATTGGAATAAGCTTGTTGTTCAAAAGCAAGATCTAGGAAAAAATGGCGTGGAACCTCATTGAAAGCATCAAGAATATTTTCGTCAGTAATTCCCTTTTGACGCAATTCATCAATCAACTGTTTTCTTAAGCCTTTATGTTTGTAAGTATCTTGCATCTTGCAAAGTTAGTTTCTTTCCTCGTTTGGTGGTTGAATTTTTTCAAACATGGATTTGTGAATATTCTAATGAATTAATTTCAAACCAATTTGTATAAAAAAAGCACTGTAAAATTAACAGTGCTTTCTTGAAAAATATTTAAAAACGATTACTTAACTTCAATTGCGTCTTTCACCTTTTCGTTTGTAAGCGCTATATCCAAAACTTCCTTCATTGTAGAAACATAATGAAAAGTCAAACCTTCTAAATAACTTGCTTTGATTTCTTCAATGTCTTTTCTATTTTTCTCACACAAGATAATTTCTTTGATAGAAGCTCTTCTCGCAGCAAGAACTTTTTCTTTGATTCCACCAACAGGAAGAACGTCGCCTCTTAGGGTTATTTCTCCGGTCATTGCTAAGTTTTTCTTGATTTTTCGTTGACTAAACAAAGAAGCCAAAGAACTCAACATCGTTATACCAGCGCTTGGACCATCTTTTGGTGTTGCTCCTTCTGGAACATGAATGTGTACATTGAAATTATCAAAAACGGATTGGTCCAAATTTAGCCAATGACTGTGAGATTTTAAAAATTCAAGTGCGATGATAGCAGATTCTTTCATTACATCGCCCAAATTTCCAGTTAAGGTCAATTTACCTTTTCCTTTAGTGATGCTTGATTCAATAAATAGAATATCACCACCAACACTTGTCCAAGCAAGTCCTGTAACAACACCCGCAACATCGTTATTCAGGTATTTCGTTCTAGCTCTGCCTGGTCCTAAAATATCATTTAAACTTTCAACTTGAATTTTCGGGGAGAAAGCTTCCTCCATCGCAATGAGACGAGCAGTATTTCTGACCAACTTGGCAATCACTTTATCAAGTCCTCGAACACCAGATTCGTTGGTATATTCTTCAACCACTTTCTCTAGTGTTTTTTTATCAATTGAAAATTGTTTTTTAGTTATTCCGTGCGCTTCCAGTTGTTTTGGAATCAAATGGTTTTTAGCAATTTCAATTTTTTCTTCGATTGTATAGCCATTCACTTCAATAATTTCCATTCTGTCGCGTAATGGTCCTTGAATGGAAGACAGAGAATTTGCAGTTGCGATGAACATCACTTTAGAAAGATCAAATTCTGTTTCGATGTAATTATCGTAAAATTCTTTGTTTTGTTCAGGATCCATAACTTCAAGTAGTGCAGAAGAAGGATCGCCGTGATTGCTTTTACCAAGTTTATCAATTTCATCTAAAACAAAAACAGGATTTGCAGTTTCAGCTTTTTTAAGATTTTGGATAATTCTACCTGGCATCGCGCCGATGTAAGTTTTTCTATGACCTCTGATTTCTGATTCATCGTGAACACCACCTAAAGACATGCGCACATATTTTCTACCCAAAGCATCAGCAATAGATTTACCTAAAGAAGTTTTACCAACTCCAGGAGGACCATAGAAGCATAAAATTGGCGATTTCATGTCTCCTTTTAATTTCAGAACAGCAAGATATTCTAAGATGCGTTTTTTGACATCTTCCAAGCCAAAATGATCTCTCTCAAGAATTTTTTCAGCTCTTTTGAGATCCAATTTATCAATTGTGAATTCATCCCAAGGTAAATCAAGTAACATATCAAGGTAATTCAACTGAACAGTATATTCAGCACCTTGTGGATTCATTCGTTGAAGTTTATTTAGTTCCTTATCAAAGATTTTAGAAACTTTTGCATTCCATTTTTTCTTTTTGGAACGCTTCAACATTTCTTGAACTTCATTTTCTTGAGGATTGTCGCCAAGTTCCTCTTGAATTGTTCTAATTTGTTGATTTAAAAAGTATTCTCTTTGCTGTTTGTCCATATCTTTGCGGACCTTTGATTGAATTTGATTTCTCATTTCCAATACTTGAGCTTCGAGCGTAAGGTGTTCAAGAACCAGATAAGTCCTCTTTTTCATGTCCAATTCCTCCAACATTTCTTGTTTTTTAGAAACGTCGGCATTCATGTTAGAAGAGATAAAATTGACTAAGAAAGTTGGGCTATCGATATTTCCGATCGCAAATCCAGCCTCAGTTGGAATATTTGGACTATCTCTGATAATTTGCATCGCTTGTTCACGAATTGACTTGAACATCACTTCCATTTCAGAAGATTTTTCGTCAAATTTCTTTTCTGTCAAGTACTTGACCTTAGCGCGCATGTAAGGCTCAGTTTGAGTAGGTGTGGTCAACTTAAATCTTCTTTTCCCTTGAATAATTACTGTTGTACTTCCATCAGGCATTTTGAGCATTCGGACTATCTGCGCGACAGTTCCAACGATGTGTAAATCACTAAATTCAGGTGATTCTTCATCTTGATTTAATTGCGAAACAACACCAATAATTTTATCACCTTTGTTTGCATCTTGAATTAGTTTAATTGACTTATCTCTACCAACAGTAATAGGAATCACAACACCAGGGAAAAGGACATTGTTTCTTAGCGGTAAAATTGGTAATTCCAGCGGATATTCGGCATTGTTCATAATTGCTTCCTCTTCAGGGGTGATTAAAGGAATAAATTCTGCATCATCAATTTCACCTGTAAATTCAAAAAAGTCGTTGTCTGTATATTCGTTCATTTTCGTGTTTTCTATTTGTGTCAATATGTCAGTCGGCTAATCATGAAAATTATTCTACTTCATAAATAGCATTATTTTACTTTCGATTTACATAAAATTCAATGATTGTGCCATTGATAAAAATACGACTAATTGTCACATGATTTATGCACAATCTTTGATTTCTTCTGTTTGAAGTGGTTTTAAATATCTGACCCATCGTTTATACATGTATGGGGAGAGTTTTGATTGGTTTTTGTCTCGTGTGACAACTATTGTATCATTTTCAGTCTGGTACCATTTAAATTCAAATACTTCCAATTTGAAATCTTCGGGTTTTATTCCCAGACTTGATTTGTCGATACCAGTGATAATACTGAAGTCGAAGTTTAATTCTTTAAGCTTCAATTTTTTAATTTCAAACTGATGACAATTTTCGCCTAAAAGACTGCAGAGAATTACGTAATTTTTTTTAAGTATTTTGATATTATTTGAAATAGTATTTTTTGCATTTTTTCTAATATCTGAGTGGTATTTGTTTTTGCATTGAATGTCACAAAAAACTTTATCAGAGCGCCCGAATAATTTTTTGTCGCAGACGCAGCATAGTCTGTCTTCTTTTTTAAAATGGCTATTTTTCATTTTGGTTTTGTAAAAGGATTTCCATTAAAATTAATACATAAAAGTCGATATATCCAAATTTTATTGAAAAAAAGAAAGGTTTTTATCGGTTAGAAACATTTAAGTACTTTATTTTACTGAGTTTTCCATAAATAGTGCAATTGAATTTGATTTCTTCCATAAATAGTGCAATTTTTTTCTGATTTTGCATACATTATCTGTAGTGGTTTTTATCGGTTAGAAACCTTTAGAGACTTAGAAACCCTAAAGTTTCAAAATAAATATAATCAATCAATCCTACCACCAAACAAGTTCCAAAACAATCTTTTTGCAATTGCATAAGAATTTTCCTTAAACCAAGAAAATTCCGTAATTTTGCACCACAATTTTTACAAATCATGGATTTTAAATTAAACAGTATAGAAGAGGCAATTGCAGAGATTAAAGCGGGAAAGGTTATTATCGTAGTTGATGATGAAGACCGAGAAAATGAAGGCGACTTTATCGCTGCTGCTGAGATGGTGACTCCAGAGATGATCAATTTTATGGCGACTCACGGACGAGGATTAATTTGTACTCCACTTTCTGAAAAACGCTGCGAAGAATTAGAATTAAACCTGATGGTCACCAATAATACCGTTTTACACGAAACTCAATTTACAGTTTCTGTTGATTTAATCGGTCAAGGTTGTACCACTGGAATCTCTGTACACGATAGAGCGAAAACAATCAAAGCATTGGTTTCACCTGATACAAAACCGAGCGATTTAGGTCGTCCGGGACATATTTTCCCATTGCGTGCCAAAAAAGGCGGCGTTTTAAGAAGAACGGGACACACCGAAGCATCCATAGATTTAGCAAGACTAGCAGGTTTTCAATCCGCTGGAATTTTAGTTGAAATCTTGAATGAAGATGGTTCAATGGCGCGTCTTCCTCAATTGGTTGAAGTGGCTAAAAAGTTTGATTTGAAAATTATTTCTATCGAGCAATTGATCCAATACCGTTTGAAACACGATTCTTTGATAGACAAAATTGTAGATGTCAAAATGCCAACCAAATCCGGAAATTTTCAATTGCATGCTTACAAAGAAAAAACTACCGGTCAAGAACATTTGGCTTTGGTGAAAGGAACTTGGGATGAAAATGAAGCAGTTTTAGTGCGTGTGCATAGTTCATGCTTGACAGGCGATATTTTCGGTTCTTGCAGATGTGATTGTGGTCCGCAGCTCGAAAAAGCCATGGAAATGATTGAAGCTGAAGGGAAAGGTGTCATTGTGTACATGAATCAAGAGGGCAGAGGTATTGGTTTAATCAATAAACTGAAAGCCTATAAATTGCAAGAAGAAGGAATGGACACCATCGAAGCCAACATTGAATTAGGTTTCAAAAGCGACGAAAGAGATTACGGAATTGGCGCTCAAATTTTGAGAGATTTAGGTGTTTCAAAAATGAAATTGATGTCCAATAATCCAACGAAAAGAACTGGATTGGTTGGGTATGGTTTAGAAATAGTTGAAAATATAGCGATTGAAATTGAAAGCAATATTCACAACGAATCTTATTTGAAAACCAAACGTGATAAAATGGGACATTCACTAAAAATGACAGGAAAATAGTATGTTGCGCGCTGAAAATTTGACAAAAAACTATGGTGATTTAAACGTTTTGAAAGGCGTTAGTCTTGAAATTCAACAAGGCGAAGTGGTTTCTATTGTCGGATCTTCAGGTGCGGGAAAAACAACTTTATTGCAGTTATTGGGAACACTCGAAAAGCCAGATGCTGGAAGTTTATCCATCGACGGCGTAACTCCTTTTCAACTTTCCGCGAAAAAATTAGCGGAGTTTCGGAATACTTCCATCGGTTTTATCTTTCAATTTCATCAACTTTTACCGGAATTTTCAGCCATTGAAAACGCCATTCTTCCTGCGTTAATTCAAGGTAAAACTGCTTCTGATGCCAAAAAACGAGCATCTGAACTGTTTGATTTACTAGGAATTTCTCATCGTCTAAATCACAAGCCGAGTGAACTTTCAGGTGGCGAACAACAACGTGTTGCAGTTGCTAGGTCTTTGATAAACGGTCCAAAAGTGATTTTTGCTGATGAACCATCTGGAAATTTAGATTCACAAAATTCTGCCGATTTACATCATTTGTTTTTTGATTTAAGAGAACGATTTAATCAAACTTTTGTGATTGTTACTCACAACGATTCTTTGGCAAACATGGCTGACAGAAAGCTTGTTATGCAAGACGGAATTATTATTTAATTGAAAATAGATGATTCCTTTTGATGAATTAAAAGAATTTTTGGATTCAAAAGTGGAACAATACAACAATCCCGCTTTTATTGAAGTGGATCCAATCCAAATTCCACATCGCTTTTCGAAAAAAGAAGATATTGAAATCATGGGTTTACTCATGGCAACCATTGCTTGGGGAAATCGAAAATCAATCATTACCAACGGGGAGAAATTAATCAAAATCATGGGAAACAATCCACATGAATTTATTTTGAATTATACAACTCCTAAAACCTTGATTCCTTTTGTGCATAGAACCTTCAACGCAACTGATTTAGATTTTTTCTTTCGTTCGTTGAAAGACATTTACCAAAAATCGACGTTAGAAACGCTATTTTCAAGTCACGACGAAATCGTTGGTGTGAAAGGCAGAATTGTAAATTTTCGCAACGAGTTTTTTGCAGTCGAACACGAAAATCGAAGTGAAAAACATGTTTCTAATCCCTTGAAAGGCGCTTCGGCAAAAAGATTGAACATGATGTTGCGCTGGTTTGTCAGAAAAGACAAATGTGGTGTCGATTTCGGAATTTGGAATTCAATCCCCACTTCTGAATTGTATTTGCCGCTGGACGTTCATACCGGAAACATTGCGCGAAAATTAGACATGATGCAACGCACTCAAAACGATTGGACCGCCTTGGAAGAAGTGCAATCTATATTGTGTAAACTCGATCCAAACGACCCTGTGAAGTATGATTTTGCGTTGTTTGGTTTGGGAGCTTTTGAAGGGTTTTAAGTCAGTGATAACTTTTAGAAGTTAAACTCAAAAAGTCAATGCTTGATTGTGATTTTTTTCCTTTTTATTATTTATTTGCTTGTCCTTTAATTCTAAAAATAGTATTTACCTTCGCTAGGTAAAGTTTCTATTTTTTTACCGTTTAACGTTTTCCAAATTACTTTTTGTAATTTCCAATCTACAAATGGATAAGGCAGTTCATCATTGTCTAGTTGTTTTAACATTTCGCTATACCATTCTGAATATTTATTGTTTTGTCCTTTACAAAGTTCCAAGAATTTAAAATTCTCTTTCACAAACAAGTCTGTTAATTCTTGGGTCGTAAGTTTTAGTTCTTCTTTTGAGTTTTGACCTTCATGATAGTTGATCCAATTCGAGGCTGAAAACTCGTGGTTCTTTTTCTCGTCAATAAAACTGCAGCGCCAGTGCAAACCCGAAGGCGATTCTGACGGAATTACTCTCAACTTTGCAAAACCAAGTTTATGAAGTTCTTCAACCATAAATAATAGTTTTTGTCTGTTTGATAGGTAGAAATTACTCTTCATTTTTAAATTTTCGTTGGTTGATTGAATTTTATGATGTGCTTGCTATTAAGGGGCCTCACTTGGTAATCTTGCTCCTTTTCTAAAGTGTTATTGTTGTACTATTTTACTTTACGCTGATTAGGCACCTTATTAATTATCATAGTAGTAAATGTATTTCGTAAATTCTTTAGTTCCTGAATCAATAAATTCGGTTAAGACAGACTTAACTAAGCCATTGGTATGATAAATAATTTTTCTTTTTAATAATGGATTAGACTTGGCTGTCTCGGAATAATTTTCGATTGTTTTGATCGATATCACGTTGTCTTTACCATAAAGATATTTTGTTTTGATGTAACAATCGTTAGATCCGTTTTTTCCAATACACGAGTTATGAAATATTGAAGAATCAATCTGATCTTTTTTATTATAAAATAAATCCAAATAAATTGAAGAATCAGATACGGAATAGGTACGTTTACTAAATTTATTGATTGAGATTGTATCGCCGAAAAATGTCTTTTTCCTTTGTATTTCTTCTTCTCTAAAAACAAATTTGGATTCGTATTCATTGTTTTCTTCCAAATTCACGGTTTTAATTTTGTTACTATTGTAATCAAATGACTTGAGGGTAATAATTCGAAATGGGTCTTCTAAGTTGATAAACATTTGAATGAAACCAATTTGATTGTTTAAAGAATCATAAAAACTATAATTTTTGTATTCTCTTGTAATTGTTTCTCCCTCTTTAGTAATAAAGTATGTGTAATTGTTAGCTTCGACAACCCTACCTAAGTCATCAACTATAGAGTAGTATCCATTAGGATATTTTTGTATAAATTTTAAAGAATCAGACGCATCATATTGAAAAATTTTGGTCACTTTATTTTTCATTAATACTTCTTTACTGTTTACAAACTGATGCTCTTGTCCGTATCCAAAGAAGAATATTAAACAGAAGAATATTAACGTGCTCTTCACTATCATAAATCAGTCTTGGTTAAATTTTTTGTGCCTTGCGATTTGCTTTGAGCAATTAGCTCCGCTGCTACTTCGTGTTGCGCCTATTTTCATTGTATTTAATTGATCTAAATTACTCAATATCAGAATTAAAACGTTTCCAAAAGAACAAATTTACATCTCATCTAATTCTCTTGTTTATAATATCAACCAATTGAAAACCAAAGCTAACCAATTATTTTAAATTTCCCGTCAATCCATTGCGATTTTGAATACTTTAAACAAAAAAAAAGGTGCCTTATTCAAGCACCTTTCCTCAATTTCCTCAATTTTTTATCTATTCACATTATTCTTAGTCAACGTTCCTGGTTTTCCACAGTTGATTAACTCAATGTAAAACACCAAAGATTCATAAGGTTGAATGTCATACGAATTGGTGTTTGGATTAAACATGCCAGATTCTTGGTAAGCCATTTGAAACGGCAAATAAAGTCGATATTTCCCGCCTTTTTTCATCATCGGCATTCCTTCTTGCCAACCTGGAACTACGCCAGAAAGCGAGAAAGCATTCAATGGTTGTTTGTATTTTTCAACCATTTCGAAAGAACTTTGCAACGTGTCACCCAATGAATTCATCAAAATATAATGCGCTAGTACATCATCTCCAGAAGCAGGACTTGGTCCTTTACCTTCTTGGATAGTCTGCAAAATGATTCCACTTGCAGTTGTTTTGATATTTGGTAGTTTCTTTGCTTTTTCCATCAAAGCACTTCCGTTCATTTTATTCAAATCTTCGAAGAAATTTTGAATCATCGATTTTTGTTCTTCCACATTGATCAAAGTGTCGATTTTCATTAATCCGTGTCTGAATCCGATGGCTGCTTTTTTAATATCGATTTTACTCAAAGCACCTTTCTTTTTCCAACTCGCTTGAAAAACAATTCCAGACAATTTACCCAAACAACTTGATCCTTCTTTGACATAATTTGTATCAAACTTTTGACCTTGAGGACCGTAAAGTTTTCTCATTGTTTCGTTGCAAGCTTCATCGAATGCAGAAGTGTCAGAAAATCCTTGTTCAAATCCTTTGACCATTTCGTCGATGTCATATTTGTCAAAATACGGATCTCCAGATTCAGAAATTGAATGCGCATGATCTGCACCCAAAGCGTAAGACAATTTATCTTTGAAAGTTGTCAAATCAACTTTTTCAGTTTCTTCACTTGCAGATTTATCTCCACAAGCTACAAAAAGTACCAACAATGGTAAAAAAAGAATAACTTTTTTCATTTTAAATCTGATTAATGTATTGCAATCAATTCAACGTCGAAAATCAACGCCATAAAAGGTTTGATTGGTCCACCTGGATGAGGTTGTGCGCCGTAAGCCAAATCTTGAGGAATATACAAACGGTATTTTGAACCTTCTGTCATCAATTGCAAAGCTTCAGTCCAACCTTTGATTACTTGGTGAACGCCGAAAGTAGCAGGAGTTCCTCTTTGAACGGAAGAATCAAAAACACTTCCATCGATCAAAGTACCATGATAATGAACTTCAACAGTATCTTCTGCAGTTGGTTTTGCACCAGTTCCTTCTTCAATCACTTCATATTGCAAACCTGAAGGCGTAGTATGAATTCCTGGTTTTGTTTTATTTTCAGCTAAAAAAGCTTCACCAGCATCTTTGTGCTCTGCAAATTTAGATTCACTCACTTTTTGCAAATACTGTTGGATGATTGCATTTGCTTCATCTGGACCGTATTTTGGTGCTTTTCCTGCGAATGCATCTGCAATTGCTTCAGCCATCGCTTCTGGATTGATTTTTTCTAAATCTTGTTGCATCAAACTTCCTGCAACACTCATTCCTACACAGTAACTTACTGCATTGATTTCTTCTGTCATTTTTTAAGCTTTGGTGCAAAGATAATTGTTTTAATTCTATTTATTCAGATGATTGACAATTACAAAATGGGCAAATGCATTTAACCTTAAAAACAGAATAGCTCCATCGGAGCGACATATTTGTAAAGACGGTTCCGATATATATCGGAATCGTCGAACAAACAAGTTCATAAAATCTTTTTTGGCGTGTATTTTTGAATAAAAATCATGACAAAAAACCTTTGCGCGAAAAAGTAGTTTTGAAATTTTTTAGAACTGAGATTAATCCAAAAATGTATTATTCTTCAAACTTTTTTTTCTATTTTTGCGCTCTATTATAAAGAATCATCATGGCAAATACATCTGATATCAAAAACGGTTTATGCATTAAATTTAACGATAAACTGTGTCAAATTATCGAGTTTCAACACGTAAAACCTGGAAAAGGTCCTGCTTTCGTTCGTACGAAAATGAGACAAATTGAAACTGGGAAAGTGATAGACAATACTTTTTCGGCAGGTCATAAAATTGAGACTGTTAGAATTGAAAATCGTGAATATCAATATTTGTATCAAGAAGGAACTGATTATGTTTTCATGAACAATGAAAATTTTGAACAAGTGAACATTCCTGCTAAGATGATTGAAAAACCAGGTTTTTTGGTTGAAGGAATGAATTGTAGTATTTTGTTTCACGCCGAAGAAGAAACTCCTTTGGTTGTTGAATTACCAATTTCAATTATTTCTGAAGTAACTTATACTGAACCAGGAATTAAAGGTGATACTGCAACAAACACAATGAAGCCAGCAACTATTGCAACAGGCGCTGAAATCCGTGTTCCTTTGTTCATCAATACTGGAGAAATTATCAAAATTGATACACGTACTGGTTTGTACCAAGAGCGAGTAAAAAACTAATTTACAATATTTTAAATTATTAAATCCTGCAGCAATGTGGGATTTTTTGTTTTACAAAAGATGATTTTAAAGAAACTCCAACTTTCGACACATCAGGTTCAAATCGCTTTTATCGAATCAGAAAAAAGCAATTTAACAAACAGAACTGATTTTCAGGAGAACACTATTTTGTTGTTTTTGCATGAAGCGTTGGGTTCTATTGGTCAATGGAGAAATTTCCCTAAATTGTTATGCGATGCCATGGGAATGGATGGTTTTATTCTCGAACGAAGAGGGCATGGAGGTTCCGATGCATTAGTCGGTGAACGAAATGAAAACTACCTGCATGATTATGCTTACGATGAACTTCATGAAGTCATTCAGAAAATTTTGCCAGGCGGAAAACGGGTGATTTTAGTTGGACATTCTGATGGCGGGACAATCGCTTTATTGTGTGCCGCTAAATTTCCAAAATTTGTCTCTGGAATTGTAACAATGGCCGCGCATGTATTGAATGAACCTGAAACACGCGCTGGAATTGAGCCTGCGATTGATGCGTTTCGCGCTGGAAAATTGGAAGGTTTGAAAAAATTTCATGGTGAAAAAACAGAATCGCTTTTTTTCGCTTGGGCAAATACTTGGTTAAGTGAACCTTTTAGAGAATGGAATATTGTAAATGACATTCAAGGAATTCAATGTCCAACTTTGGCCATTCAAGGAAAAGAAGATCAATATGGCACTAAATTACAGCTAGAATACATTCAAAAAGCAATTCCACAAGCTGAGATTGCATTTTTAGATTTAGTAAAACATCATCCGCATTTAGAAAAATCGACTGAGATTTTGAGTTTAGTTGAACGATGGTTTCAAAATCATTTCGAATAAAAATGACTAAAAAAAAGTCCCACATTTCTGCAGGACTTTGAATATTTAATTGTTGAACATTTTCAACGAAGTTGCTAAAGTTTGTTTTAGCTCCGTTCGATCAACGATGTAATCTAAAAATCCGTGTTCTAACAAGAACTCAGAAGTTTGAAATCCTTCTGGCAAATCTCTACCAATTGTTTCTTTCACAACTCTTGGACCAGCGAATGCGATCAAAGCTTTTGGTTCAGCGATATTTAAATCTCCCAACATTGCGAAAGATGCAGTTACACCACCAGTTGTTGGATCTGTCAAAAATGAAATGTAAGGCAATTTATTTTCAGCCAATTGACCTAATTTTCCGCTTACTTTCGCCATTTGCATCAAAGAAAAACCAGCTTCCATCATACGCGCACCTCCAGATTTAGAGATAATCATGAATGGACATTTCAATTCGATTGCTTTGTCGATTGCACGGGCAATTTTTTCACCTACAACAGAACCTAATGAACCACCAATAAATCCGAAATCCATGGCAGCAATTACAAAATCCATTCCTTCTAATTTTCCATGAGCAGTTCTAACTGCATCTTTCAATCCAGAACTTTTTTGTGTTGCTTTGACTCTGTCAACATATTTTTTAGTATCCTCGAATTTCAGCGGATCACCAGAGGAAAGATTTGCATCTAACTCCGTGAATTTTCCTTCATCAAAAAGAATTTCGAAATATTCTTTTGATCCGATTCTCTCATGGTGTGAACATCTATCACAAACATAAAAGTTTTTGACAAAATCAGATTCTGTAAAAACCGTTTTACAATTGGAACATTTGTGCCAAAGTCCTTCAGGTGTTTCTTTTTTCTCTTTTGTCGAAGTTGTAATCCCTTCTTTGTCTCTTTTAAACCAACCCATAGTTTATTTTTTGTGCTGAATTAATATTAAAGCGTATTTACATTGTTAAGATCATGGAAAGCTTGCTCAAGTCTTTTGACAAATGTCAATTCACCTTCTCTCATCCATTTTCTTGGGTCGTAGTATTTTTTATTTGGTTGATCGTCTCCCGTAGGATTTCCGATTTGTGTTTTTATGTAATCAATGTTTTTTGTCACATAGTCACGAACGCCTTCAGTAAATGCAAATTGCAAATCAGTATCGATGTTCATTTTGATAACACCGTAACCAATCGCTTCTCTGATTTCTTCCAAAGTAGAACCTGATCCACCGTGAAACACAAAATCAACTGGATTTGTTCCAGTATTGAATTTATTTTGAACATATTCTTGCGAATTTCTCAAAATTTTGGGCGTCAATTTAACATTTCCAGGTTTATAAACACCGTGAACATTTCCAAAAGCAGCTGCAATGGTGAATTTGTCGCTTACTTTCATCAATTCTTCATAAGCATAAGCAACTTCTTCAGGTTGCGTGTACAATTTAGAACTGTCTACATCCGTATTGTCAACACCATCTTCTTCACCACCAGTAATACCTAATTCGATTTCCAATGTCATTCCCATTTTACTCATGCGAGCCAAATAAGTTTTACAGATTTCAATGTTTTCTTCGATAGGTTCTTCAGACAAATCAATCATGTGAGAACTGTACAATGGTTTTCCTGTTTCTTTGAAAAATTCTTCACTTGCATCTAACAAACCATCAATCCAAGGCAAAAGTTTCTTCGCGCAGTGATCTGTATGTAAAATAACAGTTGCTCCATAGGCTTCAGCCAAAGTGTGAATGTGTTTCGCACCAGCGATTCCGCCCAAAATTGCCGCTTTTTCATTTTCATTTGAAAGCGCTTTTCCAGCATTGTACAAACAACCTCCGTTAGAAAATTGTATAATCACCGGAGCATTAAGTTTCGCTGCAGTTTCCATAACACCGTTCACTGTTGACGAACCTGTTACATTTACTGCTGGTAAAGCAAAACCTTTCTCTTTTGCATATCTAAAAATTGCTTGAACTTCAACTCCTGAGGCAACGCCTGGTTTGATATTGTGAGCCATTATTTTTCAGTTTTTAAAATGATTGCGCAAAGTTAAAAAAAAATTAGAATGAAATGTTTAAATATTTTCATTCACATACAGCGTATTCACTTTCTTTTTTGCCTGATGAATAACTAATTTTCATAAATATGCTTATTTTGATTTTAGTATATTTGTGTAAATCATCAAAAAAAATATTGACTTGAAATTGTATCAAAGTTTATTTTCAATCATTGAGCGTTCCATAAAATGGGTCAGATCGAAATTATCTGAGCAACAATTTTTGATTTTCGCGAGTATGATGGTTGGACTAACAGCTGGATTGGCCGCGGTGATTTTGAAGATTTTTGTTTTTCAAATTCACCGATTTGTTACCTTGGATTTTAAATTACCTTTTAATTTAAACAGTTATTTGTACCTCATTTTCCCAATGGTTGGGATTATTTTGACCACTTTTATTGTTCGTCGGTTTTTTAATCAAAAATTGGGTCGAGGAACAGCGAATATTATTCGTTCAATTGTGAAGAAATCTGGTTTTTTGCCAAAAGATCAGATGTATTCTCATATTATTACGAGTGCTGTGACTGTTGGTTTCGGAGGTTCAGCGGGGTTGGAGTCACCGATTGTTACTACTGGTTCGTCTATTGGCTCCAATTTTGCCAAAACGTATCAATTAATATATAAGGATAGGGTTTTACTTTTGGCTTGCGGAGCTGCTGCAGGGATTGGTGCTGCGTTTAATGCGCCGATTGCAGGTGTTTTATTTGCTTTGGAAGTATTGCTGGTTGACGCCAGTATTTCCGCGTTTATTCCACTAATTATTGCCGCAGCAGTAGGAGGTTTGACATCCAAAATCATTTTGGGAGATTCCATTCTTTTGACTTTCAAATTGCAAGAAGCCTTCAATTATTATAATGTGCCATTTTACGTTTTACTTGGGATCTTAACTGGTTTGATTTCAATTTACTATTCTAGAATTTATTTACGCATTGAAAAAGTGCTTGACCGTTCGAAAGATTGGACCTATGGCAAAGCGATTAAAGGCGGTATTTTTTTAGCAGTTTTAATTTTGATTTTGCCACCACTTTTTGGAGAAGGTTACGAGAGTATCAAAGTGTTATCAAGCAATACACCCGAGAAATTACTAGATACGAGTATTTTTAAAAGCATGAAAACAGAAGGTTGGTTTGTCTTACTTTTTGTTGGTATTGTTATGTTTGTGAAAGTGATTGCAGCTGCCGTGACAATCAATAGTGGTGGAAATGGAGGGAATTTTGCACCTTCGCTTTTTGTTGGAGCTTATATCGGTTATGTATTTGCAAGATTGGTGAATTTGACTGGAATTACAACTTTGCCGATTAGCAATTTTACTTTGGTTGGAATGTCTGGTGTTTTGACAGGGATATTTTATGCACCGTTGACAGGAATTTTTTTGATCGCAGAAATCACTGGTGGATACGAATTAATGATTCCGTTGATGCTAGTTTCGGCGATTAGTTATGCCGTTGTTCGAAGTATTGAACCACTTTCGATGGACGCCAAAAATTTAGCCAAAAAAGGTCAAGTTTTGAGAAGCAATAAAGATGTTACCATTTTGTCTTCTTTGAAGTCTGAAAGATTGATAGAAACGGATTATGAGACTTTGAAACCAGAAGCGACTTTGAGAGAAATTACCCAAATTATTGCGCATTCTAATCGAAATATTTTTCCTGTTTTAACTGAATTAAATCAGCTGGTGGGAATTATTCAATTGGATCAAATTCGGGAGACGATTTTTAAAACAGAACTTTACGATAATTTGAGAGCCAAGCAATTGATGATCAAACCGCCAAGTGTGATTGATGCAAATGAAAGTATGCATTCAATCATGAACAAATTCGATGAAACAAATGCATGGATATTGCCTGTAGTTTCTGAAAATGAATTTGTCGGATTTATCTCAAAGTCACATTTGTTGTCCAATTATCGATCTGAATTGATTCGAACTTCGACCAGAGAATAATCAATTAATAACTGCCATTCCATCTTCTCAGAAACCATTCTGCTGACAAAGTCAAACAAATGAGAAGTAAAAGCCAGAAATAATCTAACAAATCATTGAAGGCACTTTCTTCGTAGGACATTTCAACGATATCGTCTCGTTTCTCCAAGTCGCTCAATAATTTTTCATAATTAGCAAGTTGGTAAAATTGACCATTTGAATTCTTAGAAATTTGATTCAATAATCCATGATTTGCAACTGTTTCCAAAGATTCAATTTCGATATCTTCGACTACAAAAGTTCCATTTTTTGCATGTTTTTTTCCATTGTGTGTTGTGGAAGCGGTCCAAGTATATTTGCCAGGCTTTAAAGTTCCAAGCGGTAATACGTAGAAATTTCCAGAAACACCAAATTCAAAATTGGATTTGTTATTTCGTTCATCTTTTAAACTGAAAGAAATTTTAGGTTTGTTGATTAATTCCAGTGATTCATTGTAGAATTCAGCTTTAATTTTCACTTCATCACCTTTCGAAAATCTTCTTGGTAAGGTTATTCTCAAAGATGATGCATTTTGTTTGATCACAAGGAATTGCGTAATTTTTTGAATTAATTCTTCAAACATTGCCGTCGATTTGGTTCGACTATATTCGTTGATTTTCCATTTCCAAATTCCTTCGCCTAGAAAAACGCCATATTTCACATTTGCTTTTTCTCCAAAATAAAGAATAGGGTCTTTTTTATAGAAATCACCCAGTCTTTGCGAGAGTAAAACTTTATTTTGTGGGTTCAATTTAATCTCGCCATATTTTACTTTTACTGGCGGATAGAATCTCAAGGTATTTTGGAGTTCCGTTGTCAATTCAAACAATTCGAAGCCAGCGTTGAATCCCGGTTGAACTTCATCCGTCTGATTTGAATTGCCAATGGTCATTCCAATATCCAATTTTTTGATTGTATTTCCATTGGTGTTTGGGCCAGCAAAAAACAATATTGGTTTACCTGCATTTCTGATTGCTTCTAGAACAGATTGATTAAAATTGATTCCTGGTTCATGCCAAATAACCAAATCAACTTTGTCTAATTTTTTATCCCAATCACCAATTAATTTAGACTCAACCTGTACATTTTCATCTTTTTCGAGTACATATTTCAACGCGGACACATCAGGATGAGGCGCTCCAGCGAGTAAAATGATTTTATTTCTGCCATCTAGAACTTCGATGTAAAATGACCTGCGGTTATTTTTAGTGGTATATTCTCCATCGATTGGCGAAATTTCTACCGTATAGTTTTGAAAACCAATTTCTGTAGCTTCCAATTCGAAAGTAATGTGTTTAAAGTCGAATTGACCATTTTCAAAATTTACATTATTACTTGCTACGATTTTATTGTTGTGATAAATCGAAACTTTGCTCCTTCTTTTTCCAACTTTCAGCGCTTCAATATCAATTTCAACAGGAAATTTATTTTTTAAAAATGCAATTTCATTGGTTGTTACATCTCTGATTAACTGATCTTTGTGCGGTATCGTATCACCAACACCTAAGGTAAAAATAGGAGTGAGGGCAATTTTTTCTGCTGAGTAAATAGGATTAGGACCTTCATTGAAATTTCCATCAGAAATAAATGCTATTCCACCGATATTCCTGTTGTAGTATTGAGAATATATTTGTTCAAAACCATCAGATAAATTTGAATGTTGATCTTTTAAATTAAACGATTCAGTTTGTCTGAAATTATCTCCAACCGCATAAGAAACTAGCTCAAATTTCTCGCTGAACTTTTCTTTTATTTTGGAATTGAAATCGGCAATCTGTTGAGCAACTTTGGCGCTGTCTTTGAAGTTTTTGAGGGAATGAGAATTGTCAACTAAGGTAATAAAGATTGGTTTTTCTTTTCTGTATGTAAATGATTCGAAAAGAATTCCTAGCAGTAAAACCCCTATAAAAAACAGGCTTAAAAATCTCAATGTGAAAAGTGATTTTTTTGTCCAGTTAGGAATATCATTTAACCAAGCTTCTTTTTTGTAAAATAAATATGTAAGCAAAAATGCAATCGCACCAATTGGAATCAGCCAAAAAAGAGATATGTCGGAAATGAATTTCATAGATGACACGAAATTAAGAATAAAATAGAAATTGCGGTTTATAAAGTTAATATTTAGCGACTGGTGAAGTTGAATTTTTGTTTCTCAATAAAATGGGGGGTGTAAGTGTTTTCAACAGATAAAATCACATAAAAACGTCGAAAAATTTGGAAATATCAAAATTCATTATTTAACTTTAGGTAAGCGAATAATTAAACCTTATCAAGCTTAAATATTACTTAACAAAGTTAACAACCTTTTAAAACAACTATAATCATGCAAAAAACATCAAACATCCAACCCACAAAACAATGTTGTGTTTGTGATAAAAAATTATTCGGTCGCTCAGACAAAGTATTCTGCGACATACACTGCAAAAATAAATACCACCAATCAGTTCGAAAGCAAACGAAAACCGCCGCAGCAAACACAGTGAAGATCTTAAAAAAGAACTATGTTATTTTGTGCGAATTGCTGGGTGACAATTGCAATCGATTTAAAATTAAAAAAATGAAACTTCAAGAAAAAGGCTTCAACTTCGAAGTGATTTCAGGAATGAATCAAAACAAATTTGGAATTAAAATGGAGATTTTTGAGTTCTCTTGGTATTTTGCTGCAAGTAACAACATTATTGTGTTGCAGGAGCGTGAACAAAGTAAAATTTCTCCCTATATGTACAAGCGATGGAAAATGCAGCTTGAAGACTCGCAAACAGACAGGTTATCTGTTTAATACCTAATCCTAAATCGAATTTTTATTTTTAATAGTGAATGAAACTCCAAGTCCCAGCACAGATTTAAATTGAGTTCTTGGACCAATTCGTCCTTTATTGTCTGTTACATCAATGTCGTCGTCATAAAGTAAATTCCATTGTAAAGACGATGAAAACCATTTGTTAACTTTGAAAGTAAAAATTACTTCGGTATTTACATCCACGTTTTGTGGATTATTGATGTAGTTGGAGAATAATTCAAATCGCGATTTCATTTCAATATTTTTCGCAAGTTCTTTATTGAACCGCATTTTGAAATAAGCACCGTATTCACTTCGTACTTTTTTGCCAGCTACTAAAACATTTCCAAGTGCATCTAATTCTGCTTTTTGAACACCAAAAGCGCCAGCATTTGCTAGAACTTGATCATTGACAATCGTGAATTTTGATGCTAGTGGCGAAAGAAAGATATTGAAATTTTTGTCTGGTGCAAATTCTATTCCCAACGCCGAACTGACATAACCAGGAGCTAAAAATTTAGATGTTCTCACCGAATCATTTGGAAAAACAAATCCATCCAACATTTGGGTTTTGAAACCTCCAACCAACGTATAAAACCATTTATTTTTAAACTCATATCCTAATGAAGTGGCAATGTCAATTTTATCATCTGTTTTTTGCATTTTGGCTCCGGTGTTGTTTTTGTCCAAAAATCTCACTCCACCCAAAGCGAGTTTTAAATCATTATTCCACTTAATATTTGATTTACGATAAGTTGCACTTGCATCTAAAAATCCCAACATTGAAATGTTGTTTCGTCCACCCGCTGACCAATTTACAAATGAACTTTGAGATCCATTAATTCCAAATAGCATTTTGGAAGTCCAGTATGAACTGTCAGTTAATATACTTTTTAATGGAATTGTGTCCTGACTAAAAAAGAGAGTACAATTCATCAACAAAATCAAGACTAAAATAGATTTCTTCATCATCAATTTTTCAAAAAAAAGCACAAAAATAAAGTTTTGATTTCAATTTTAGATATGTGATCGTAAATTTTAGGGCATGTTTAAATTTTGAATTCTTTCGATTTTCAGATTCATTTTATGGTTTTTATTGATTTTTCAGTTAAATACTTTGCTTATTTTATTAATTTCGTGGTCTAGTTACGAATCGAAAAAAAGTAAAAATCATAAAATGAAAAAAGAAGTTTTTATCATTTCCGCTGTAAGAACACCAATTGGTGCTTTCATGGGTGGATTATCAACAGTTTCTGCGACCCAATTAGGTGCTGTTGCAATCAAAGGTGCATTAGAAAGATCTGGTTTGAAAGCAGAGCAAATTGATGAAGTTTTCATGGGAAATGTACTTCAAGCTGGTGTTGGTCAAGCTCCAGCTCGCCAAGCTGCTTTGGGTGCTGGATTGACAAACGAAGTTCCTTGCACAACAGTCAACAAAGTTTGTGCTTCTGGAATGAAAGCGATCATGTTGGGTGCTCAAACGATTTTAGCCGGAGACAATGAAATCGTTATTGCCGGTGGAATGGAAAATATGTCACAAACTCCACATTACATCGACGGAAGAAACGGTGTGAAATTTGGAAACATTACCATGTTAGATGGTATTACCAAAGACGGATTGTTGGATGTTTACAGCAAAGTTCCAATGGGGAATTGTGCTGAATTATGTGCCAAAGAATATGAATTCTCTAGAGAAGACCAAGATAATTTCGCAATTACTTCATACAAACGTGCTGCTGCTGCTTGGGAAGCTGGTCGTTTTAATGAAGAAGTTGTTCCTGTTGCCGTTCCACAAAGAAAAGGTGATCCAGTGATTATTTCAAAAGACGAAGAATATACAAACGTTTTCTTGGACAAAATTCCAGGTTTGCGTCCTGCATTCGACAAAGACGGAACAATTACTGCTGCAAATGCTTCGACACTAAATGATGGTGCTTCAGCGTTGATCTTGGCTTCTGCTGAAGCGGTTGCAAAATACGGTTTGAAACCTATCGCAAAAATTGTTAGCTATGCTGATGCTGCTCAAGCACCAGAATGGTTCACAACTGCACCGTCAAAAGCAATTCCAGTAGCGCTTAAAAAAGCAGGTTTGGAAACTTCTGATGTTGATTTCTGGGAATTAAATCAAGCTTTCTCAGTTGTTGGTTTGGCAAACATGAAAATTTTAGGTCTAGATGCTGAAAAAGTGGATGTAAATGGTGGAGCTGTTGCTTTAGGTCACCCACTTGGGAATTCAGGATCAAGAGTTATCGTAACTTTAATCAATGTATTGAAACAAAATAACGCTAAAATTGGTGGTGCAGCTATCTGTAATGGTGGTGGTGGTGCTTCTGCAATGATTATTGAAAACATCTAGTAATTCTAGTATGACTAGTCCTAAATAAGCGATACAGATTATTAAAGACTAAATTAATAAATTATATCCCAGTAAACACGTGTTTACTGGGATATTTGTTTTTATAGGTTTTTATTT
>CANFUT010000035.1 GCA_947450325.1 Flavobacteriia bacterium | reverse complement strand
ATCTGCAATCTGCAATCAACGATTTTAGGTGTCTATTGCATCATGGTCCACCTCTTCCCATTCCGAACAGAGAAGTTAAGCCTGATTGCGCTGATGGTACTGCTCTTTTGAGGGTGGGAGAGTAAGTCGACGCCACTTTTATAAATCCCATACATTCAATTGTATGGGATTTTTTTTTGCCCTATATTTTGTCTATTTTTTTTTAAATACCAATATTGTTCTAAAAACAATGTGATTTCTAAACAGAGTAATTGAATGTAACAAGAGCTGCAGAAACGAGCTTCGAAGACTTCGCGGCAATTTAAGCCTTTCTCTTCTAATTTTTCGACATAAAAAAATCCTATTTAAAAAATGAGATTTACTGTATAGGATTATATCTTTAAAGCGATTCTTCTTCTTCTGGTTTAGCTTCTTTGGTTCCTCGCATATGAATGATTAACCCATTTAAAAAATTACGTAGAAATTGATCACCACATTCTTTGTACTTAGGATGGTCTTCACTTCTAAATAATGCGCCTAGTTCACTCGTGCTTACTTTGAAATCTACCAATTTCATGATTTCTACAATTTCATCGTTTCTTAATTGTAATGCTACTCTGAGCTTCTTTAAAATGTCATTATTTGTCATGATCGCTTTTTAGTTTATCAAAGGTAAAGAAATTACAGCTATAGTTTTAAATAAATTGAAAATCAACTCTCCTATTGTGTTGCTTGCCTTCTGGAGTTTGATTATTATCTATTGGCATTTTTTCACCTTTGAAATCAATTACAAGTTTAAAAGATTCTAATCCACATTTTAAGAAATACTCTTGAATCGCTTTTGCTCTTCTTGCTGATAAATCAATGTTGTAAATGTCAGATCCGTCCGCATCCGTATGACCAATAATTTTAATTCTTAAATCTGAATGTCCATTTACAACTCTAGCCATCCTAGCTAAATAATTGTAAAATTCTGGTTTAATCTCCGCTTTATCATGCTCAAAATAAATGGGTTGAAATTGAAAGTTTTTGCGCTCTAATTCTTGGATTTCTGGTGCCTTTCTTCCTTTCGACAAATCAATCAGAAATCTATCTCTCCAAGAATGGTCAATTAAAACAGGGTCTCCTTCAGAAAAAGTTACTGTTGAGCGATATAGAATGATTTTGCCTGTATTTCCACGACAACTATTACTTATGAAAGTTCCTTCTAAATAACCCGTTGAATCAACGTAATGTAAATTCAAATCTATACTACAAACCGTTATTTTCGAAGAAATTTTCTTTTTTTCTACAATGTATTGAGCTATTTTAAGCTGATTTTGATCAACAGAACCTTTCGTTTTTTGAATAATGTAATTGGTCGTTTTGTAAAATTCTTCGCGAGATTTTCCAGAAATTGAATTTCCATTTAATTCGATAGATAGATAAAAAATCTCACTTTCCGTATTTTTTTGACCGTCCCTTAAAAGAACTCCTTGCCAATTTCCTTTCAGATTGGTTTGAGAAATCAAATGGCTTGAAAAAATGATTGAAATAATTATAATTAGGTTCTTCATATCTCTTTATTCGTATGTAATCATATTTTGTTCCAATTAATTAAATAAATTTCTGAACTATTTCTTATTTTTAATCGTTTATGCTTTTTAATAGTTAATTTTAGGATTCTTACAATAAATTTATTCGATATGAAAACATTCATTTTATTTGCTTCTCTGCTGATTTCAGGAGTACTTTTTTCACAAACAGTTTACGATTACAAAGTAGTTGATATCAATGGGAAGACTTTTGATTTGTCATCATTAAAAGGAAAAAAAGTAATGATTGTAAATACTGCTTCCAAATGCGGTTTAACTCCTCAATATGAGCAATTAGAAGAATTGTACAAAAAGTATAAAGATCAAAATTTTGTAATTGTCGGTTTTCCTGCCAATAACTTTATGAAACAAGAACCAGGAACCAACGAGGAAATTGAATCGTTTTGCCAGAAAAACTATGGAGTAACTTTTCCTATGATGTCCAAGATTTCAGTGAAAGGAAGCGATATGGACCCGTTGTATAAATTTTTGACAACAAAATCATTGAATAAATTAGAGGACAATGATGTTAAATGGAACTTTCAAAAATACTTGATTGATGAAGAAGGTAATTTGGTGAAAGTTATTAGTCCAAGTACTTTGCCTACCGATAAGGAAATCATCAAATGGATTGAAGCGAAGTAATACTAGAGTTTCAAACTTTCTTAATAAAGTGGATATTTTGTTGATAAATATCCACTTTTTTGCGTTTTATCCCCCGGATTTTCATCCTTAGATTTGTATATTTGTTCGTTCATTAAAAACGAAATTACCTCAAAGAAATACTATGAGTGAAGATATAAAGAAAGACGATTATTCAGCGGATAATATCCAAGTCCTTGAAGGATTAGAAGCGGTTAGAAAAAGACCGGCGATGTACATCGGGGATGTTGGAATCAAAGGATTACACCATTTAGTTTATGAAGTTGTAGATAACTCAATTGATGAAGCTTTGGCTGGTCATTGTGATACCATCGGTGTTTTTATCAATGAGGACAATTCCATTACTGTAAAAGACAATGGACGTGGAATTCCTACAGGTTTAACTGCCAAAGAAAAGAAATCAGCACTTGAAATTGTAATGACAGTTTTACATGCCGGTGGAAAGTTTGACAAAGATACTTACAAGGTTTCTGGTGGACTTCACGGAGTTGGTGTGTCTTGTGTAAATGCACTTTCTATTCATTTGAGCGCAATCGTTCAAAGAGATGGTAAAATTTTCCAACAAGAATACAGCATCGGTAAACCATTGTATGATGTAAAAGAAATTGGTGTTTCTAACGAAACTGGGACGCAAGTAACTTTCAAACCAGATGGAACTATCTTTGAATTTACAGAATACAATTATGATACTTTAGCCGCTAGAATGCGCGAATTGGCGTTCTTGAATAAAGGTATTACTATCACTTTGACGGATTTAAGAAATTTTGACGAAAAAGGTGAACCAATTTCAAATATCTTCCATTCCGAAGGTGGTTTGAGAGAATTTGCTCAATATTTGGATAGAAATCGTGAAGCTTTGATTTCAGACGTAATCTATTTTGAAGGAGAAAGAGAAGGTATTCCTGTTGAAGTTGCTTTGACTTACAATACTTCTTATACAGAAAATATTCAAGCTTACGTTAACAACATCAACACGCATGAAGGTGGAACACACTTATCTGGTTTCCGTCGTGGTTTGACAAATACCTTGAAAAAATATGCTACTGAAAGTGGTATTTTAGCAAGAGAAAAAATAGAAATTGATGGAGATGATTTCCGTGAAGGTTTGACTGCTGTACTTTCTGTTAAGGTTCAAGAGCCTCAATTTGAAGGTCAAACAAAAACAAAATTAGGAAACCGTGAAGTTACAGCTCCTGTATCTCAAGGCGTTTCTGAAATGTTAGCTACTTATTTAGAAGAGCATCCTGCTGAAGCGAAATTAATCGTTGAAAAAGTAATCTTAGCTGCTCGTGCGCGTCATGCTGCCCGTAAAGCGAGAGAAATGGTTCAACGTAAAAACGTTTTAACTGGTTCAGGTTTACCTGGAAAATTGGCTGACTGCTCTGAAAAAGATCCTGCTTTGTGCGAGATTTACTTCGTCGAGGGAGATTCGGCAGGTGGAACTGCAAAACAAGGCCGTGATCGTCATTTCCAAGCGATTATGCCACTTCGTGGTAAGATCTTGAACGTTGAGAAAGCAATGCACCATAAAATCTTCGAAAACGAAGAGATTAAAAACATGTACACAGCTTTAGGTGTGCGCATCGGTACAGATGAAGATTCTAAAGCGTTGAACCTTGAAAAATTGAGATACCACAAAATCATCATCATGTGTGATGCCGATGTCGATGGTTCTCATATCGAGACTTTGATTTTGACTTTCTTCTTCCGATTCATGAAAGAATTGATTGAAAACGGTTATATCTACATTGCAACTCCTCCTTTGTATCAAGTGAAAAAAGGTGGAAAATCTGATTATGCTTGGAATGAAGATCAACGTGATCGTTTGATTAATGAATTAAAAGGTGGTGGTGCTGAATCTTCTGTAAACGTTCAACGTTACAAAGGTTTGGGTGAGATGAATGCAGAGCAATTGTGGGAAACTACAATGAATCCAGAAGGAAGAACTTTGCGTCAAGTTACCATTGATAACGCTGCAGAATGTGATCAAATTTTCTCTATGTTGATGGGCGATGAAGTTCCACCAAGAAGAGAATTTATTGAGAAAAATGCAAAATATGCGAAAATTGATGCTTAATCATTAGCTTAATTGATACTAAAAAGGGTTATTCGTTTTGAATAACCCTTTTTTTATGCCAACTAAAATGGGATGACTTTTTATAATTAGCTCATTTTACTCATATCCATATATAATATATTCCAGCGATGTCCATCTAAATCTTGAAAAATACTTCCGTACAACCAACCTTGCATTTCTTTTGGAACATGATTGCTTTTTCCTCCTGCTTGAATTGCTTTTGCAATCATTTCATCAACTTCTTCTTTGCTTTGCGCATCAATTGATAACAAAACCTCAGAACTCACCAATGTATCATTGATTTCTTGTCCAGTAAAACCTTTGAATGTTGGCTCATCAAATAGCATCACAACAGTATTTTTTTCTCCAATCAATAACGCAGCTGAATTCGCACTATTTCCGTGTTTCTCATTGAATGTAAATCCTAATTTCTTGAAAAATGCGCGTGATTTTTCAATGTTTTTTACGGGTAAATTGACCCAGAAATCTTTAGCCATTTGTTGAATTTTATTTTTTCAAAAGTACACAAAAAAAATCCCGAACATTTAAAAAACATTCGGGACCGTTTCAAGTGAGAGGTGGAAGCCAACCCACAAGATTATAAATGATTGTGAATTTGAAATTGGAAAAGTCTATCCTATTATAATCTCTTTGGATAAACAACTTTGCTAAATTACTTAAATAAAGTGAACATTGCTTTTTTCGTTTCAATCTTTTTTAATTCTATTTGATAATCCTGTTAAATCTTGCTCATTTCAAGTCCAAATCTGATTGAAAATGCTTAATTTTACCTTATGATTTACGAGATTATTGACAACGCTTTGCGTGAAGATATTGGAGATGGAGATCACTCTTCATTGGCTTGTGTTCCTGAGAATGCAATTGGAAAAGCAACTTTGTTTGTGAAAGATGATGGAATTCTTGCAGGCGTTGAATTGGCTGAAATGATTTTCAACCGCTACGATCCAAACTTGAAAATGGAAATTTTGATTCAAGATGGAGAAGTTGTCAAAAAAGGCGACATTGCATTTCATGTAGAAGGTTCATCACGTTCTATTTTGGCTACCGAACGTTTGGTATTGAATTTCATGCAACGAATGAGCGGAATTGCCACGCAAACATTTCAAATTGTAAGCCTTTTAGAAGGTTTGGATACACAATTATTAGATACTCGTAAAACGACACCAGGAATTCGCTATATGGAAAAATGGGCGGTAAGAATCGGTGGAGGAAAAAATCACCGATTTGCATTGTATGATATGATTATGTTGAAAGACAACCACATCGATTACGCTGGTGGAATCACACAAGCAATTGAAAGCACGAATGACTATTTACAAAAATCAGGTAAATCCCTGAAAATCGAAGTCGAAGTGCGCAATGAGCAAGAATTAGACGAGGTTTTGGCAATTGGAAAAGTAGATCGCATCATGTTGGACAACTTTTCTCCTAAACAAATTTCAGCCGTTTTGCCTAAAATTCCAGCGCAATATGAAGTGGAAGCATCAGGCGGAATCACGCTTGATACAATCAGAGAATATGCAGAAACAGGCGTTCATTTTATTTCAGTTGGCGCATTGACCCACAGTTTCAAAAGTTTGGATTTGAGTTTGAAGGCGGATTTTAGTGTGAGATAATCACCCTTTCTTCAACAACTCCAACTTCTCATCAATCTCTTTCAAAATCAGAAATTGCTTTTCTTGCGTTTCAAATAATGTTTTGATTTGATCTTCTAAAAGTAAATCCATTTTTTGGTGCAAACTTCTGATTTGCATTTCAGATTTTAGGTTGATTAAGTAATCGTTTTCGCTCCGTTTTCTGTCTTTTTCCTCTTGACGGTTTTGACTCATCATGATAATTGGCGCTTGTAATGCGGCAATGCAAGACAAAATCAAATTCATCAAAATGAACGGATAAGGGTCAAATTTCCAAACGCCTAGCGCGAAAATATTGAAGATAATCCAAATGGTAAGGAAAACACCAAAGAAAATGATAAACTTCCAACTTCCACCGAAATAGGCCACTTTATCGGAGATTCGCTGTCCTTGTGTCAAAATTTCTAAAGGAGGATTCAAAAGATTTTGAATGATTAATTCTTCCGCTTCAATAGAGTCTTGAACAATTTTATGTAATTTATCCAATTGATCTTTTTCAGATTTGGTGATTTTTTCGACTAAGTCTGTTTTCATCTCGTTTCAGTTATTTTTTTGAGCTTGTTTTTTTCAATCGAATGTAAATGTGTTTCACGTTCGCTTTACCTGATTCACGCTCGTCAATTTCAAAAATATCCATGCTTTTGAAAAGCGGCAACATCTTGGTAAATCCATAATTTCGCGGATCAAAATCGGGTTTTTTCTTCAATAATAAATTTCCCAATTCGCCCAAAAATGTCCAACCATCTTCTTCTTCCAAATCTTCGATGCTTTTGGTCACCAACTTAATTAATTCAGGATCAATTAAATTCAATGGATTTTGTTTTTTCTCTTTCGTTGGAGAATTTTCATCCGCATTTGGAATAATTTCCTTCGGTTTCAAAATCTCTAAGTAGATGAATTTATCACAAGCGGTAATGAAAGGTGTCAACGTTTTCTTTTCACCGATTCCAATCACTTTCATGCCTGATTCTCTCAATCTCGTTGCCAAACGTGTGAAATCACTGTCGCTCGAAACAATGCAAAATCCATCGACTTTTCCGGTGTATAAAATATCCATCGCATCGATAATCAATGCGCTGTCTGAAGCGTTTTTTCCTGTTGTATAGCTATATTGTTGAATCGGTTGAATTGCATTTTCAAGCAAGACTTTTTTCCATCCTGAAACGGTTGGCTTTGTCCAATCCGCATAAATTCTTTTGAAAGTCGGTGTGCCATATTTGGCAATCTCTTGAAACATCTCTTTCACGTGAGAATAAGGCACGTTGTCGGCATCAATAAGCACCGCAAATTTTAAATCTTTGTTTGGTTCCATCATTTTCATTTTATCAATCAATTGAATTGACAAAACATTGGCATTTCACTTTTGATTTTTTATTAAAGGTACGCTTTAATTTTGAAAATCTATTTTATAGGCAACCACAAAATGAAAGTTGTTCCTTTTCCAACAGAACTTTTCACTTGAATATTTCCTCCATGCTGTTCGATGATGATTTTTACATAATACAAGCCTAATCCAAATCCTTTGACATTGTGCAAATTACCTGTTGGGACACGGTAGAATTTGTCAAAAATCATTTTGATATCTTCTCGTTTGATTCCAATTCCATTATCTGCAATTTCAAGTACAAAACCATTTTTTTCATTTTTAGTTTTGATTGAAATGGAAGGTTGAACCTCACAATATTTGATGGCATTGTCGAGTAAGTTGAAAACAACATTACTAATATGCACGGGATCCGCTTGGATATTGAATTCTGTTGCTTGTAAATCCAAAGTAATTTGACCGCCATGTTCCGCTTGATTGAATTCAAAATTCCCTTTTGCTTCCGCAATTAAGTCGTGCATGTCAAACAATTCTTTCTTCAAATGTAAAGTGTCTTTGTCCATTTTTGCCACGTTCAACACTCGTTCAACTTGATTTTCTAATCGTTTATTTTCTTTGTAAATAATTCCTGCATAGCGTTTTAATTTTTCTGGATCTTGAGAAAAATCTCCCCGCATGAGCATGTCACTTGAAAGTGCAATAGTCGAAATAGGCGTTTTCAATTCATGCGTCATATTGTTGATGAAATCATTTTTAATTTCAGACAATCTTTTTTGTTTCACGATGATGTTGATTGCAAAAGCGAAAAATATAAAAACGACCGAAACGATAATTAGCATCAAAATCCACGGTGAACCCAATTCATCTGCAGGATCAATCGATTTTGTAATCAATTTAGGGAAATAGACCGTGAAATAATGCCCACTGTTGTTGAGTTTCAAACTCGGAAACTTAAATTCTTTCGTCGAATCTTTGACCTGAGCAAAAAGGGTGTCTTTGGAAAAATGAATTAGATTTCCAAAAACAATGCTGTCTGAAAAGCAATCGTAAATTCCATATTGAAAATCTTGGTGAATATTGTGTTCATAAAACTCGCGAATCAACAAGGTTTCCAAGTAAAATGGATTCAATTCTTCGTGAATATCGACACTGAAATAATTGGTTTTAACTTGCTTAACCGCACCAAATAAATCAGAACTATCGGAATATTGCGTAGAAATCGATTGCAAAACATTGCGCAAAGAAATGTGAACATCTTCAGAAAATTGTTTCATGTTCAACGAATCCTCTTTTTGCTGAATGGCAATGTCTTTTTCTTGTGCAGAAATTGTTTTTTTAATCCAATAATATTGAACGACTAAAATGCTCATCAGAGAAAATAGTCCAATAATAATTACCGAATTGATGGTTTTACGATTCATTTTTTAATTTTATTTGCTTCAATAGGCAGGCAACGAAGAATCAATCTGACGAATCCAATCTAAAATACCGCCTTCCAAATTTGCAAGATTTGTGTATCCATAATTTTGCTCCAAAAATTGAATCACATGTGCGCTTCGCATGCCAGATTTACAGTGAACAACGACAGGCTTTTCTTTCGAAATTTCTTCAAAACGCGCAGGAACTTCATTCATCGGAATTAAAATTCCATCGATGTTGCAATGGTCGAATTCATTTTGCTCGCGACAATCAATCAATTGGAAATCGACTTTGTCGTCTATCATTTTTTTTAATTCCTGAACGTTTATCTGCTTCATGTGAAAATTTTGATTAAACAAAAATAAGCGATTAAAAGAATCCACAGAAAATAATAACAATAAAAAAACGGTTTCACTGAAAGCAAAACCGTTTATGTTTGTAAAACTGTTGTTTTAGAATCCTTGAACTCCGTTTACAGTCGTGTATTTTAGTATGTTTTTCTTGTCTGGGTGAATTCTCGCAAAAGCGGATTGAAGTGCAATCGTACCTTCGTGGAAACCACACAAAATCAATTTCAATTTGCCTTCGTACGTGTTCACGTCGCCAATGGCATAAATTCCTTCGATGTTCGTTGAATAATCTTTTGTATCCACTTTAATCGCATTTTTCTCGATTTCCAATCCCCAATCAGCTATCGGACCCAAACTTGGTTTCAATCCGAACAGTGGAATGAAATGGTCTGTATCTCTGATGATTTCACCGTTTGTTACATGTTGAATGATTACTTTTTCAAGATTATTTGTACCAGCCAAACCAACAACTTCCGCTTCCGTAATCAACGTAATTCTTCCTTGGTCAGCAAAATCAATCACTTTTTGAACTGAATCTAAATGTCCTCTAAACGAACTGCTTCTATGCACCAAAACGACTTCAGTCGCAATGTTTTTCTCCGCCAAGAAATAAGCCCAATCCAACGCAGAATCACCACCTCCAGCGATTACGCAACGTTTTCCCCTGTAAAATTCTGGATCTTTGATGATGTATTCAACACCGCGGTCTTCGAAATCGGTGATATTTGAAATCGGTGGTTTTCTTGGTTCAAAAACGCCCAATCCACCAGCAATCATGACAATTGGTGCGTGGTGTTGTGTTCCTTTCACAGTTGTAACTATGAAACTTCCATCTTCTAATTTATCAATGCTTTTGGCTGCTTCGCCCAAGGTAAAACCTGGTTTGAAAGGAGCGGCTTGCGCCATCAAATTGTCGACCAATTCTCCTGCCAACACAGAAGGAAAACCTGGAATATCGTAAATTGGTTTTTTCGGATAAATCTCTGAACACTGACCGCCAGGCTGAGGCAAAGAATCAATTAAATGACATTTTAATTTTAAAAGTCCTGCTTCAAATACTGCAAACAAACCGACAGGTCCTGCGCCAATAATAATAATATCTGTTTCAATCATTTTATTTAATTGGAAATATGGGTACAAATTTAATCAACAATTCAGTAACAGAATTTAATTCTTTTTGTTTTGTTGGATTTTAAATTTATTTAGAGACTTAATCACACCGCAGAACTGAATATCTGCGTTTCAGCTTGTTTTCGTGCCATTCTGACGTCAAATGCCATGCATATGTTTCTCAAAAATGGTTTTCCTGCTTCCGTTACTTTTAAATTAAAAGCAGCAAGTTCAATCAATCCATCCGCTTCCAATTCTTGCAATTTTTCAATGGCATTCAAGATTTCATCGCATTGATCTTCTTCGTTTTCCCAATTTGTTTCTTGGTTACACATGATTTTCAAAATGTGTTTGCGCATAATTAAGTCTTCTTCAGTCAAAACATGTCCTTTGAAGAATGGAAAACGGTCTTCATTCAGCGCTTTGTAATAATCTTCGACTTTTTTCTCATTTTGCGCAAATCCTGTCCAACTGTCGCTGATGGAAGAAGTTCCCAAACCAATCAATAATTTTGATTTAGAAGTAGTATAACCCATGAAATTGCGGTGCAAAGTCTTGTTTTTCTCAGCAATATTCAAAGGATCGTTTGGCAATGCAAAATGGTCCATACCGATTTCAATGTATCCAGCGTTTTCAAGAGCGGCGCGACCTTGTTCGTACAATTGTCGTTTCACATTTCCTGCAGGCAAATCCGCTTCGGTAAATTTTCGCTGACCAGGTTTTAACCAAGGAACATGAGCATAACTGTAAAATGCAATGCGATCTGGCTTCAATTCAATCACTTTTTCAATCGTTGCGTGCATGCTTGCGGTTGTTTGAAGCGGCAAACCGTAAATTAAATCGTAATTGATGGAAGTATAACCTAAATCTCTCGCTTGTTGTGTCACTTTTTCAACAGCTTCCACTGTTTGAATGCGGTTGATGATGTGTTGCACTTTCGGATCAAAATCTTGAATTCCCAAACTGATGCGTTTGAATCCCAATTTGTAAAGCGTTTCCAAGTGCGCGAAAGTCGTATTGTCTGGATGTGCTTCAAAACTCATTTCAGCATCTTCACACAACTCCGCAGTCGATAGGATTTTCGAAAGCAAAGATTCCAAATTTTGGGCATTGAAAAACGTTGGTGTTCCGCCTCCCAAATGGATTTCACTGATTTTTGGCGTTTCGTTGAAAACCGACAAATACATGCTCCATTCTTTCAAAAGCGCATCAATATAAGGCGATTCAACTTGGTGGTTGACCGTGATTCTGGTGTTGCAACCGCAATAAGTACACAAACTTTCGCAGAATGGTAAATGAATGTATAAACTGATTCCGTCTTTGTTATTTGTGTGATCAAAAGTACTTTTGACCAACTTT
Organism: Flavobacteriia bacterium; assembly: GCA_947450325.1. Classification (GTDB taxonomy): domain Bacteria; phylum Bacteroidota; class Bacteroidia; order Flavobacteriales_D; family Crocinitomicaceae; genus JAQVCM01. The sequence goes on along the minus strand of CANFUT010000035.1, from coordinate 17,737 downwards.
TTCCAAGTTTCTTCAGATTGCACGTCCTCATCCCAATAAGGAACTGTTGGATAACTTGTATATCGAGGTGCTGCAACGTTGTGTTTTTCGATTAAGGTTTTCATGTCTGTAGTTTGTCTTTTGCAATGCGTGAGTGTACACAAATTTTGATTCATGTTGAATTTTTGAAAAAGTTTGAAATATTGAATTTGAATTTAGACTGCTACTTTGCTTAAATCTTCTCCTTGGCTGTTTTGCACTTCGAGGGTCCAACCGTCAGTGAAAGTGGTTTCTAACCAAACTTTTCCTGATTGTCTGAAAACTTGAACGCCGATGCCGAATTTGATTCCTAAACCTTGTTCCAATTCATTGACAGTCATTGAAGGCGAGATGAGAATTTCATCATTTCCTTGAATTGTTCTGCATTCACCAATTGTTTTTGAATTGTTGAGGATAAATTTCAAATTAGAATGTCCGCCTGACCGATGAGGCTTTGAGAAAAATTCTAACTTCAAATAGGGAAATAAATCATTGAATTCCTTCTGGATTTCAGCGATTTTTTTTTCGTTTTTGATTGATATTTCCATGTTTTGAAAATTAAAGGTTGACACTCAATGCCATCACAGGAATATTCGCATGAAAAGCTATTTTTTTGGTTTGTGGCTCATGTAAGATATTTTCCCAAAAAGAATGTGATTTCGGAATCATTACTACCAAATCCATCGCTTTCGATGTGATAAAATGACTGATTCCTTCCACTACATTGTCATTTTTTATATAATGAGTAGTATGATTCAAGTTATGAAATATTTCATCAAATTTATCTTCTACACGACTTGCTTCTGACATTTCATGCACATTCTTTGCAACATTCAATAGATGTAAATCTGCACTAAAACTTTTTACCAAATTGTTTAAAATGAAAAATGTAAAAGATGCATAGTTATCTGTAAATTCCGTTGCTAAAACAATATTTTTAAAAGGTTTGAATGTGTAATTTTCAGGGACGGACAAAATTGGACAAAATGATTTATACATCAATGTGGTTGTCAAACTGCCAATTACTTTTTCAGTAAATTGACCTACATTTTTCATTCCCATCACGATTAAATCATTTTCATTTGCCTCTTGGAAAATTTGAATTTCATCCACGGCAAATCCTGATTCACAAGCGGTTTCGATTTCTAAACTTGAACCGTGCTTCAATTTTAATTCGTTCGCAAGGTTATTTAAATTTTCGATTTGAAGATCCTTCATCTCAGTGATTGAAAGCATATCTGGAACTTCACTCACCATTACTGGCGGATGAAAAGCGTGAAAAAGTACAATTTTCGCTTGAATATGATTGGCCAAATCAGCTGCGTAATGAACTGCATTGATGGAACATGTTGAAAAATCTGTGGGAACTAAAATGGATTTCATATCGCTGACTATTAATTTGTGGATATTATCTACAAAAGTAGCCCCGAATAGTTTGTCGCTCCTTGACTTGAATCAGGACGCAATATGATTTTTGTCAGTCAACGACTTTAATCACTGAAAAATGCGATTAACTCAATCGAAAATATTTTATCAAATCTGAAGCAATTATTTGATTTTCGCCTACGTGTGTTGCCGCTAAATCTCCCGCTTTTCCGTGGAAATAAACGCCAATCAATGCTGCATTCAAGGGAGAATATCCTTGCGCCAATAATCCTAAAATAAGTCCTGTGAGTACATCTCCAGAACCGCCAGTTGCCATTCCAGGATTACCGGTTGTGTTAAAGAAAACTTTTCCGTCAGGACAAGCAATGGCTGTAATTGCATCTTTCAAAACGATGTAACAAGCCGTTTTTTTGGCGAAATTTTGCAAAAGTTCTAAACGCTCAAAACTATTCTTAGATTTTCCCGCCAAGCGCTCAAATTCTTTTGGGTGTGGCGTGAGAATACTATTTGCTGGCAACTTTATCTGTAAATCGGAATATTCCGATATGACGTTCAAGGCATCCGCGTCAATCACTAACGGTGCGGTGGAATGCGCGAATATTTCAGTTAAGATATTTTTGGTCCCGATTTGATTTCCCATTCCAGGTCCAACGCCGATTGCATTGTAATTTTTTAAATCAACTTTTAGTTTGGTGTTGAAATCAGCTGAATCGTCTGTTTCACACATCGCTTCGGGAATCGAACTTTGAAAAATTGTATAGCCACAACTGGGAATTTGTGCGGTCAAAAGTCCAATTCCAGCGCGCATCGTTGCTTTGGCAGAAAGAACTGCTGAACCCATTTTTCCTTTCGAACCAGCAGCGAGTAATCCATGACCATATGTTCCCTTGTGCGTAAATTTTTCACGCGGAAGAATGATTTCCTTGAAAAAAACCTGCGTCAAATAGTAAAAATCACTTGCCTGATTTTGAATGAATGGTTGATTTAATCCGATTGGTAAAATCTGCCATTTCCCCAAAAAAATAGCGGATTCTTTCATGAAAAACGATTTTTTAGGAACTTCAAATGAGCCAGTAAAATTCGCTTGAATGATCGGAGAATCTGTCGGTAAATCGTCGCAACTCAATCCTGAAGGAATGTCGATTGACAATATTTTTGCTTTCGAATGATTCAGAAATTCAATCAAAGTAGCCAATAAACCTTCGGTTTTTCTGGACAAACCCGAACCGAGCAATGCATCAATCACGACGTCTTCCGCTTTGATTTTTGGGAAATCGTTTTCACTTTCGATGATTTTGTATTGTTTCAAACGGGAAGCATTGATTTCGCAATCTTTGGATTGTTTTTGCCCTGAATGAAGCAAATATGTATGCACCAAGGTTCCTTTTTCTTGCAACAATCTCGCAACCGCAAAACCATCACCTCCATTGTTTCCATTGCCACAAAAAATATGTATCAACGGTTTTCCGTGTACAAAAGGAATGATGGCGTGTACAAATTGATTGGCTGCTTTTTCCATCAAATCAATCGATGAAATAGAGTCATTTTCAATTGTAAATTGATCAGTCAATCGGATTTGCGAAGCGGAGAGAATTTTGTTTTTCATGGCGATTATTCTAGTTTTCTAAGTTACGATTTTTTGTTGAAAAATTAGATTTAACATTAATATAAACTTACAAATTTGGTCAATCCTTGCAATTGTCTTTACTTTACAAAAAAATTGAATGTTCTCCTTGAAGCTTTAACACGCCGAAACCATTTGATTTTGAAGTTTTAGTTTATTTAAAGTGCATAATTTTAGGTGTTTTCTCTTACTGATTTCAGTATTCTCTCTCTCGATTTCTCAAGCGCAATCACTGCGTATCAATGAAGTTTCTCAAGGTGCTTCAGGTTCCAAAGAATATGTAGAATTGGTTGTAACTGGTCCAACTTTGACCAATTGTTCAAGTCAACCCACATGTTTGGACTTGCGCGGTTGGATTTTGGATGACAACAACGGATATTTCTCAAATGGTGTTTTGACCGGAACTGGACTTGCAGCAGGAGCAATTCGTTTTTCCAACGATGCTTTTTGGCAATGTATCAATCCTGGAACAATCATTTTGGTTTACAACGACAATGACATCAATGCTGGAATTCCTGCAAATGATTTGATTAATAGCGATGCGAATTGCAAATTGGTAATTCCTGTTTCATCAGCGCTTTTTGAGCGTCACGATTCTGCTCCAAACACGACTTCCATGGCTTATTCCAACACAGGTTGGGTTTCTGGAGGAAATTGGGGGCCAATTTCAATGGCGAATGGAGATGATTCTTTTCAAATTTATGCGCCTTCAAATACCAATACACCAGTTCACGGCGTAAGTTGGGGAAACAACAATTCGAATAATTTCATCTTTTTCTCTGGTTCAGCAGGTGGATTAGTTTTTTCATGCGACAACAATACTTCTTCAGATTTTTCATTGCAAGCAAATTGGATTTCTGCGCCAGTTGCGTCTGGTCAGACTGCTGGAATCGCTAATTCTACAAACAATTCAGCATTGTTGTCAGGTATGAATCTAAATTGTGGTTCAGCTTCGCCAATTACCGTCATTGTAACGCCAGTAGATGCTACTTGTCAATCTGCTTGCAGTGGTTCTGCGACACTCACCGTTTCGGGAGGACAAACTCCTTATCAAACTCCTGTTTGGTCGAATGGAACAACTGCCAGTTCATTGTCAAATTTGTGCGCAGGAAATTATTCAGTCGATGTGACAGACGCGAATGGTTGCGTTGGAACACAAAGTTTCACGATTAATTCTGGAGCCACTTTTACCGTTTCAACTTCTGGGAATGCGAGCATTTGCGCAGGGGAAACCACGACGATTTCTGCTTCAGGAGCAACAACTTATAGTTGGGATAATGGGCTAGGAGCGGGGAGTTCTTTTCAAGTAAGTCCAAATGCAACGACTACTTACAACGTGACAGGAACAACGAATGGATGTTCGGCGAATGCTTCTTTAACTGTAACTGTTGTTCCTTCGCCAAATGTGTTTGCTGGAAATGATCAAATTCTTTGTTCTGGAGATTCAATCGCGCTTTCAGGATCTGGCGCTGCGAATTATATTTGGGACAATGGAGTAGTGGATGGACAATTTTTCATTCCTGTTGACGGAGTTAATGTTTATTCTTTGCTTGGAACTACAGGAAATTGTTCAGGGCAAGATGAGGTAATTATTACCGTTGGAGATTGCGGTTTTGAATTTGAAATGCCAAACGTTTTCACGCCAGATGGAAATTTAACCAATGATTTTTGCGTTCCCGCAAAAGCAATCAACGTAGCGATACAGAAGTTCACGATTTTCAACCGTTGGGGAAATGTAGTTTATGAGTCGACCAATCAACCAATCATTTGGGATGGTAAAATTTCAGGAATGGAAGCGAGTGAAGGTGTTTATTTTTATGTCGTGAAGTTTGTGAGTTTTGATTTGGTACAACACGAAGCACAAGGATTTATCCATTTGATTCGAAAATAATTTGCAGCGATTTCAAATCTAAATTCTATCGGTTATGATTTCCTGTGAAGTTAGTATGAATTGATTTTTAGCTAATTATTATTGTTTTGTTGCTATTTTTGGTTTATTGAACAAACGTAACATTCAAAAAACAGGCTTGAATGGCTTGATTAAATCAGTATTTGCAACAACTTTTTTTCGAAAAATCATTTTTGAAACAAAAAAAAACATATATTTGCAACCGCTTTAGAACGATAAAGCATTTGAAATTTAATATTGCGAGAATAGCTCAGTTGGTAGAGCACGACCTTGCCAAGGTCGGGGTCGCGGGTTCGAATCCCGTTTCCCGCTCGAAGGTTAAGATTTATCTTAATCATCAGTCCACTCCGCTCGGGTGGTGGAATGGTAGACACGCCGGACTTAAAATCCTGTGCCTGTATGGGCGTGCGGGTTCAAGTCCCGCTCCGAGTACAAAAACCCTCATTGTTAATGAGGGTTTTTTTGTTTTAATTGAGTATCTAAACCTTTGATTTTATAATGTTTATAGTCGATGCGGGTGGTCATTACTATTAGCATTGTAAAATGATTCTTCCAAACATTTTCCAAACATAATGCAAAATGCTTCGATTTTTTATCTTTGTGTCATACTCAAGTATTCTTTTTCCCAATGAAAACAAAAAAATACACTTATTCAGATTGGTTGAATGGAAAGGTTGTTCTAATTTATTCTCGAAGAGAATTTAACAGAAAAGAGGTTAGTGAACCAATTCTTGTTTCTTGGGAAAATTTTAACGAAAAAGAAAAGGCAAAAATTCTTAAAAAACAAGAGAATCTTTTTGACCAAATATTTAAAGAGCAATTTGAAAAAACTACAAAAGATTTCAAAGTAAAATTTGAAAGTTCAATGTTTCCTGACATATTTATTGACAGGGAATTTAAGTCATTAAGTGCATTATGGAATAATAGATACCAATGTAATGGTGGGATATGCTATTCACCTATTCCATTTGACAATCGAACATTCGACGATTTATATTATCAAGAAATGCTTATACATAAGACCGATTGTTTTATCAATGGAGTAAGAGGTAAATATGACTCAGTCCCAAGTCCAAATAGCATTTATCACAATAAAAATTTCGTTTTGCCCGAGATAATGATTACTACTGTGCTTCAAATGCTTCGATTCATTAAAGAAATAAAGTCTAAAAGGAAACAATTGGTTTCTCTTTCAGATCATAAAAATGAAGCCATTTTTGTTATTTCAGAGGAAGAAATTGCAGAGAAAAATAAAAAAGAAAATTTTTTAGAACAAGGTTTCGATGCGAGATTTTTTGACGGAGCAAATGCATATAGTCTTTTCTTAGAGTGTAAATCAGCTATACAAGTTAGAAATGCGGGAAAACAAAAAAAAGAAGATTCATTGCCTTCCGAAGTGGCAAAATACAGTATTATTTTTAATTTTTTGAAAGAAAAATCTATCATACACCCCGATGTAAAGCACTTACCTTTTATAAAATACCTCAAGAAAGAGCATAAAGCTAATATTCCTGATAGTTGTAAAAAGTTTCCCTACCAACCTTCTATTAATGACCTAAATACACTAAAGGCAATTCACAAAAATTGGAAGAATAAATAAAAATTTATTGGCTTGGGAATAACTTTTATTCCTAAAAGGATTAAAAAGTTATTCCCAAAAGGAAATAACTAAACGCTTTTATTTCAAATCCTTAGAAATACATTTGTGACAACAAACAAATTTATTTATTATGGCAAATGAAAGCATCTTAGTGCACAACATTAATTCGGAACAGTTTTTTAATAAACTGAATGAAATCAAAAAAGAAATCAAGAAAGAAATTCTTGAAAATTATCCTCGTCCTCAACAAGTTGAAAAACCTAAGGAAGAGTTGCTGACAATTGAGGAGGTGGCTATGTTCTTCAAGAGACACAAGGACACAATCATAAATTGGACTAAACAAGGTTTCCTCCGAAAACACGAAATTGGGACTGCTAAATATTATAAGCGTTCGGAAGTAGAGTCGGCAATTACTCCCTCAAGATGAATACAGGAGACAATACATTCAATGAGCTAAATCCACCCAATCTGTATGAAATTTTAAAATTAGTCTTTGAATTAAATCAAAAGTTGGAGAATATCACAGCTAAAGGGCTTTACGATGTATGGCTTCCCAAAAAAACCGTGATGCGTTTTTTCGATTACGGAGATACGCAGATGCGACAACTTGAAAAGGAATTTAAACTTGAAACTTCACAAATAAGAGCAAGAAAATTCTATTCAACAAAATCAATTATCAACTTAATAGAAAAACACAAAAACACAAAAAATGAGCAATTATAAATTATGGAAATTTGACGTACTTTCGGGAGGGTCTATAGAAAGTGATAACTCGGGACAAATACCTCATCAAGCAAAGTACAGAAAACATTTTGTCAATCTTGATACAGCAGAAGTCAGCAGTGTGACTGACCTTGATAGCAGGAAATTTAAACGTAATAGACATATCGTTAATTTCACAAAAACCTACAGTGCGCAGTTTAAAAAACAAGATGTTTCAATACTTTCTTGCGTGGTAAATGAATCAAGATATTCTACGGTTTCTAAATTCATAAATATGATTGGAAAAAAACTTAGTAGAAAAAAAATTGAAAAATTAGGCTATGTTTGGGTTCGTGATGTGGGAGAAATAATTTTCGAGCGCCACTTTCACGTTATCATTGCTGTTTCACGCATTACACAAAAATCCTTTGATGAATTATTTTCTGCAAAAAGACATTCGCTTTTTGAGGTCGAATTTTTGAGAAATCCTAATGGGATTAAAGCTTATTTGACTAAAAAAGAATTATTCGGAATAAAGAAGCAACGCTCTTATGGCAAGTCAAAAGAGTTTAAAAAGCAAATTAACACGCAATAAATATATTGTGCTTGCACACTGCAACGTCTAAAATACATACTGTTATATATTTTCAACATACCGAAATTGCACGAAAACGCACTAACACGCTATTTTAATCAAAATCAGCACTATAATACTATATTTTTGGCTCTAAATTTAAAATTTTAAAAAATGAAGAGAAATGATTTATTAACGGGTGAAGCATTTTATCCAAGTAGAATCACACAAAAGTTTGCTTGTGCTGACAACAGAATTAAATATCATAATCGTAAGGCAAATCAATTGCGACACAGTGTTATGTTTGTTAATTCGCCCTTGCACAAAAACTTGAGAATCCTAAACGAAATAATGGACGGAAAGGAAAAAGGAAGTTTTCATAGACAATACCTTTTGGGTAAAGGCTATTCATTTGAGGTCTTAACTCACTATTATGAAATGGAAGGAAAGCGTTTTCCCTGTGTTTATAATTACTTAATGGTAGTGGCAGAAAATGATAAGCTGATTTTTAATAGAATTAAAAATTAAGCAAATGGTCGATATAACTTCAATTCAAACTTTTCCCGTTGCACCTGCCTTATCCGTTTTGCAAACAGCGAACAATTCAATAAATATTCGCAATAAGAATTTACAAATAGCATTGACACTTTTCGTAATAGCAGGAGGAACATTTATCACTTACCATTTAATCAAAAAATATAATGAAAGCAGGAACGCAGAAAATCAATCTCCAAGAAATTAAAAAGTTCTTAGATGAAAACCCAACAATAAAAAAAGTAGCATATGTCGTAGTTGCCATAGGTGCAATATATGTGGCAGGAAGAATTGCCAATGGAATGGCTTCCGCAGTTCGAGGATTTAAAAATTTTGGTTCAGCAATAAAAGGAGAATAATAAACAAAATGTAAATTTTAAGGGTATAGTTTAAATTTAATCAAGTGGTCAGTTTTAACTTCTACTAAAATGAGGAATTCTTCCTGTGCAAAAACAACCACCCTAAAATTAGACAGATTTTAATAAATATGAAATGAAAAAAGCAAGATATATTCGTCAGAGTACCGCGAGCCAATCAAATTTAAGACAACTTGCTAAATCCTATCCTGATGAAGAACTTTATATAGATGTAGTAAGTGGTTCTATTCCTTTTAAAGAAAGAGCAGAAGGTGGTAGATTACTAAATGACATTGAAAATGGCAAAATCGATTACCTTACAATCCACGCAATAGATCGTGCGGGAAGAAATACAATTGAAGTTTTAACTTTTTTAAATTTGTGCTTCGATTTAAATGTCACTGTAAAAATTGAGAATCTTGGTTTGGAGTCAATAATAAATGGGAAGGCTAATCCAATTTTCAATCTTATCACTACTGTATTAGCAGAGCTTGCCACCATTGAGAAATCAACTTTGCTTGAAAGGCAAAAAGAAGGAATAGCTCAAGCTAAATTGCTTAAAAAATACAAAGGCAGGGAAAAAGGAACAGTATTGACAGAAGAACAAATTCGTGAAAAGCACAAAAAAGTAATAAGAGAAATTAAAGCTAATCCCGACTTATCACTCAGGAAAATTGCGACTTTATCAGGTGTCGCTCCTAATACAGTTAAAAAAGTTGTTTTGTTACTTTCCCAACCCTCAAAGTAAGTATAAAAATGTTCTGAAATTTCAAGCGGAAATCTTATTTGACTTTACTATCATTTTCATATTTTTCCATCAGAAGTTTGTTTAGTTGAGATAGTAATTGATTTTGATTTTCTAAATCAATTATTTTGGACTGTAATTCTTCAATACTGTTACTGTAAAGTAGAAAAAAATCAAAGTCTAATACTTCTGATATTATTACAAGTAAATCAGTTTCAATTGCAGTCCTTGAAAATATCGAATAAATATTCCCCCTTGACTTATTAATTTTTTTAGCAAAATCGGTAACACTTAAATCTGAAGCATTAAGTACTTTTTTAATCTCTTCTCCTATGTGAATTTTGTTCATATACAAAAATCACAATCATTGTGTGTTAATTTTAAGAACAGGCGTTTGTATAATTGTACGTTATTGTACAATATATTTATACAATAATACTATCTTTGTTGTTAAAATTTTTAAGAATGAAATCAATATTGACCACATTATTGCTATTAACGGTAAGCTTAAATACTTTTGCTCAAACAGCAGAATGGACAAAATCAGACCGTAACGTTTTGTTTGAGGAGTACAATTCCTTTTTAGTAAGTTATAAGAATTTGTCTCAAGACCAAAGAGAAAGTTTGTCATTATGCTGTTTAGATGAAACAACAAAAGCCTACACAAAGTCAGAATACAATTCCAAAATTGAAATTGAGTTAAAACGAATTAAGGAAGCGACAATTAATCAATGTGCCAAAAATATGGGAGTTGAATTAAAAAAGGGTGAAATTGAAACGGAAATCAAAGTCGAGACATCTTTTTGGTCAAAGGAGGATAAATCAAAATTAGCAAAATCAGCAACTGAATTTTTAGAGGATTATGAACAAATATCCTCAGTTGATAAAGAAAAAATAGTTCTTTGTTACATAGAAGAAGTTACTTCAAAAAAATCAAAATCTGAATATGAACTATTAATTGAATTAGAATTACGCCAATTAAAAACAACAACAATTTCTAAATGTGCAAAGAAGTTAAATATATCAATGGACGCACCTGCAAAAATTGAAAAGCCCGTTGAGCAAAATAATCGTACAAGACTTGTTGGAATTTGGACAACAGACCAAAACTACGTAATTCAAATTAAGGATGACGGAACTTTTACAAAAACATTTACTTCAAATTTTAAAACATCATTAAAAAAAGGAGATGTTGACTCCTACATTTCAAAAAATACTACAAGTGGTAATTGGTTTTTAGACAATTCAGGTGTGATTACTATGAACGAATCAGTTCAATTGGAGTGGTATTACGACCGAAGAAAGGGAAGAGAGACTTATTATTACAATTATCAGTTACAATCTACTTGGTTAATTGAAGAGTTGGGTGACAAAAATTTTAAAATCAACTATTTAGGAGGGGCTACTTGTTGCCCTATGAATTCAGGTTATTCTAATGCGGAAATTACCTATCCTCGATTTATTTTGGGTAATAAACAGTAATAAATCTTATGAGGGTACTAATTTTAGTTGCAATAATTGTATCAAATACTTTTATTGTTATTTCTCAAAATACTGCTGATATTGAAATTAACTTCAAAAAAGAAATTTCAAATAATTTGCACGGTACATTTATTGATTCTATCAATGCAATAAAATGGTTGCCATATTCCAAAGAGGTTGTAGTAACGTCTGAAGACGGCTATGCTTATACAACCATTGATTCCGTCATTTCATATACGGCAAACAATGATTTTTATAAATTAGTTGTGTTGAGAACAAATGAAATCTACGAAGGATTTATTTTTGAATGTGCAGGGTGTGCACCAACACTTGGGCTTGCCTTGTATAAATTGGTTGAAGGTAAATACGTCCTTACAAGTTTTGATAGGAGTGTCAAGCGTATGGGTCAGGGGGGAATGCTTCCTGAATATTCAATTGTGAACTTATCTACAATGTCGAAAGGATTTTTAATTAGCGAATCCAATTTTCAGGATTCGGACGCTTATACTTTTTTGTTTTCACTCTACGAATCAGATATTTCTAATTTATTATTTGAATTCGCCAATTTTAGAATGATTGATCGTGAATCAAGTAAGTTCAAAACTACGACGCTTTCATTTGTTAACCAAAATAAAGAAACAGAGGAATTTTACAAAATTAAATTGGAGGTAGCTTCATTCTCAGGGGATAAAAAATTAGGCTCAGAATCAATTTTATACTCTTTTAGTGGAAGAAAATGGGAGCCGACTAAATAAGGAAATCGGCTCTCGAATCGACTTTTCCTAATTCTTCTTTTAATCTTTCAACTGATGTCAAAGCTATTATTGCCTGTTTTATAAGGTGAAACAAGTTTTGCTTTTCAACGACATAGCTTTTTTGAGCAATATCTTTTCGTAGTTTTTATCTAAATGAGCATAAAACTTATCACGAATATCACAAGTAGAAGTAATAATTGAATTTTCTTCATTTAGTTCTTGTAGGGCTATCTCAAGTTCCGCTTTATTTTTCGGATTCGATTTAATCCTATTTTGAAGTAAGAGAAAAATATTGTCTCCATTATTCTTGCTATTTTTCAATACTTTATACAATTCGATATGATAATCTTTCATAGCTAAGAAGCGTAAATTGTATAGTAATGGTGAATTATCCACTTTTAACTTTACCTCTCTAAATTCTCGCTTTAAATTTTTATTAAAACCTGACATAAAACACCACATTTCCCAACTTTTTCGAGCATTGATGTAATTTTTCAAAAGTCTGTCAATAGAATTACTCATACAGAAACACCATTTTAATCTTTTAAGCCACCCTACCAAAATCAGCGTACCTATTTTTAAAGTAGTTAAACAAAATCTCCGTTTTCACAACAATATCACCGTCGCCATAAGTCGGATAGGGCAAGGACTCAAATAAGTAATCGTTGATTGCTTTTTTTACGGCAGACGATGTTTGAATTTTATCGACCCAATGGTCGACTTTGAACTCGTTACTTTTTAATCGACCCAATAATCTTTGGGCAGTTTCCTTCAATTTATGTTTGTCCTTATCGGAGACTTTCTTGCCGCTATTCAATAAGTCAAACACAGTTAATTCGTCTTCTTCCAAACTTTCACGCTCGGCACGTTTGGCTTCCTCAGATAAATCTCCAAGCAAAAGAATCAATTGGTCAAAGAGTTCTTTCATTGTCGTGTAATCTTTACCATTATTGTAGTTTTCAATAATCTCCTCATAACGGTTAAGGAAATCGACACGAGTTGGGTTAAAATCGAGCATTTTATCAAGTTTCTTTCGAACTCTATCTTTCAAGGATTGAATAGCGATGTTCTTGTTGCTTTTGACTTTCAGAAACTCTTCTTCAATTTTCTTGAAGTCAAGTCCACTAATATCAATTTTTTGACCGTAACCTTCAGCTTGTTCCAATGCAACATTTAAACTTTCAATGGATTGGTTTACCACTTCTTGAACTTTCGAAACAATAGAGGTAATGTCAGCTTCATCAATTTTGTCATTTAACAAGGAGTAAACTGCATTGATAGCGTCTCGTTTATCCTTGAACTGATAAATGGCATTATCAGGCATTAAAGCTTTATATTTTTTGAAAACTTCACGAGCCAATATTCCGAATTTGTGCTTGCTTTCATCATTTTGACAAACAATATTGTAGGCTTCCTGAATGTATTTTATGCGGTAAAGATTGTCTTCTGCATCAATAATCGATTTTAGATTGAAATTGCACTCGTCCTGAAAGTATAAGTCGGTAGCAAGAACGGTTTCATTCAAATCCGCTATTAATTCTTCCAATTCACGAACGGGTGCTTCGTCTTCACCATTTTGACCTTTTCCTTTGTTGTCGCTGTCACCATAAATTGCCAATGCTTCCAATAGGGCTTTGTATGTTTCAATGTAGTCAACGATTAGACCGTTGTTCTTCCCTTCGTTAATACGATTTGCTCGAGCAATTGTCTGCATTAAGGTGTGAGACTTCATTGGTTTATCCAAATACAAAGTCGATAAACTCGGTACGTCAAATCCTGTAATCCACATTGCGCAGACAATAGCAATTCTGAATGGATTGTCCTTTTCCTTGAACTCTTTTTCAAGGTCTCGGGTATTCATTTTCAATCGATGCTGTTCAATATCCAAGCCCCACGCTTCAAACTTATCAATTTCGTTTTGCTCGTGACTAACAACAACTGCTATTTCAGTTTCTTTTGACCATTCCCAAGCTCGTTGTTCGGTCAACTGCTCTTGTAAATCGTCCATTTTATCAATTACCTTTTTCCGCTCAATGAGATATTTTGCCCATTCTTCGGAAATTAGATCGTACATCTTAACAGCTGTAACCTTGTCTAAGGCAACAAACATTGCCTTTCCTTTGTAACCTCTACCGTTGAAATGTTGAACAACGTCTTTCGCAATGGCTCTCAATCGCTTTTCAGCGGTAAGAATTGGATATTCTCGGGCAAATAGTTTTCTTAATTTGTCTTGTTGGTCACTATCTAAATCTTCTGATTCAATTGCTTCCCTGATTTGTTCATTGATTTGAGGATTGTCTAATTTCAATTTCTCCCCACGATTCTCGTAATAAAGTGGCACAGTAGCACCGTCTTCAATCGAACGCTTAAAATCATACTTAGAAACATATTCCCCGAAAATTCTGCGGGTTAATTCATCGTCCTTGAATAGGGGAGTTCCTGTAAATCCAATAAACGAAGCATTTGGAAGGGCTTTTCGTAAATTCATTGCCAATGAACCTCCTTGAGTCCGGTGGGCTTCATCACTGATAACAATAATGTTTTCTCTTTGTGTTATTGTCTCTTCAAAATTAAACTTGTGAATCAACGAAAAAATATAGCGTTGGTCTGTTTTGAGTAACTCTTTCAAGTTCTCGCCACTTGTTGCTTTCACGTTAGTATCTTGCACAGCTCCAACGCCCGTAAATGTGTTATATATCTGAGTGTCTAATTCATTTCTATCTGTAACAAGAACAAATGTATATCCTCCTCCTAATGCACGAAGTATTTTTTGGCATAGAAATACCATTGAGTAGGATTTTCCTGAACCTTGCGTATGCCAAAACACCCCTAATTTTTGAGCGTCTTCTTTGGCAATAATTCCTTTTTTTGCTTGTTCCTGAACAGTTTGAAAATGTTCCACTGCTTTATTTACACCAATAAATTGGTGGTTACGTGCAATCAATTTTACAATTGAGCCAATGGAAGTGTCAAACAGTACAAAATTCTCGAACAAATCCAACATTCTACCTTTGTCGCAAACACCTTTTAGAATAGTATCTAAGCTGATAATTCCTTCTTGTTCTTCCGTAATACGTTTCCAATCGTGGAAATGCTCATACTTTGATGTAATAGCTCCAATTTTACTTTCAAAGCCATTACTCAAGATAATAAAGGCATTGCAATGGAACATTTTAGGAATGGTCTTCTTGTAATCGTTGAAGTTCGTTTCGTATGCGACCTTTATTTTGCGGTGGTGCGCTTTCAATTCTATGAAGAGCAATGGAATACCATTGACAAAACCAACTATATCAGGACGTTTTCTGCGCTTCGATTTACCCTCAACCCACAATTGCTGAACAGCCAAGAAATTATTATTCTCTACGTTGTCAAAATCAAAAACCTTGATTTTTTTGTTTCGAATGATTTCACCTTTGTCATTCTTGAAAGTAACAGGAATACCGTCTTTCAGGTAATTGTGTTTTTCGTGGTTGATTTCTGCTAATCCTTTGGTTGAATCGTCACTATTGATTATCTCAAAAGCCAAATCGTAGGCTTGTTGCGGAAGTTCAGGATTTAGTTTTTGAATCGCTGTTAAAAAACGGCTTTTTAATAACACGTCTGCTTCACTCTCTCTCCCAAGAGTTCCATTCGCACCAAAGGTTTCTCCTTGATACACATTGGCAATTTCCCAATGCAATTGATTTTTAAAAATATCAATGCAGGTTTGCTCTATGAGTTGGTCTTCTGTATATTTATTTCCCATAGGTTAAGATTTTGCAAAGTCAATTAAAGGCTGTAAATCTTGTTTATCAGCCATTTTAACCGCTTTAATGTATGCTGTTCTTGTATCAGTGGCTTTTACCAAATTAGTACTGCCCCAAGAAAAAAATGTTGCATTAAATAATTTCTCCATTATTAAGTCTGCCATTAAACGTGAATGTCTACCATTTCCATTGGAGAAACAGTGTATGCTCACCAAACGATGTTTGAACCGAATGGCTAATTCGTTGGGAGAATAAGTGTCGTTTTGAACCCAAAATAAGGCATCATCCAAAAGCATTTTCAATTCGGTAGGAATTAAATAACTCTTGATTCCAATGTTTTTCTCGGATTCCCGAAACGCACCTGCCCATTTCCAAACTTCGCCATACATACGTTTGTGTAAGTCTTTGACAAACTTTTCAGTGAACAGTTGCTCCGCTTTCCATTTCTTGCCAAACGTCCATTGAATGGCTTTTTCAATGTTAAGTTGCTCGAACTCGTCTAATTCTTCACGGGTAGTAATGGAAGGAATGAGTAGTCCGTCCTGTTCTTCTTCATTAAGGGGTGTTTGCCCATCTATGTAATCAATGTTTAATCCCATAAATACTTAGGCATTTCAAATTTGATTTCTGCGGTTTTTTGAGCGATTGCTTGAGTAATGCGTTCCTTTGAATTTTGTTGGTCTTCTAAGGTCATTGTGTTATTAGTGCGCATTACGATTTCTGTTGCCAATTCTTTAGCCCGTATTTCTATCATTTGCTCTAACGATTCGTGTTTGGAAACAAAACCATAGACCAATTGCATATCCATTGCATTGGCAACATCTCGTAATGTGTTTAATGTAATCGTACCTGCTACTTCACGGCTCTCCATATCCTTTAAACTTTGAGGCGTAATGGATGCTTTGGCACTTAATTGACGTAAAGACATTTGAAGTGCTGTTCTGAGTGTGTGCAACCAACCTTTTGGCGGAACAGGCACTTCTCGAAGTACTTGCAATACCCCTAATTTTTTATCTATTTGGGACAGAACCAACTGTTGTTTTGTGCTTTTCATAAGTCTTTAAACTTAAAATAATAGCACAAATATAAGTCTTTAGGCTTAAATAAAAAATTCTATTTTCAGTTTATAGGCTTAAATTCGAAATTTCCTAATTTCAAAAAAGCACAAATTAACATCCAAAAAAGCGAGGGAGAATAATCATTAGGTGAATAAAAGCAATGTGCTATATTATTTCTAAGGTTTAGCCCTTTTCTTGTGAATAAAAATTTAAAGAAGGCGATATCATCTTCAGGAACTAACCTTTGGAATTTCTCATTATTGAACAATTTTTCAAAATCTATCCTCTCTTCTGTTTTTGAATCTTCAGATTCAATTGTTTGAGCACCAATTTTATTTGAAAAATCTCTTAAAACACCTTCGAATTTCAAGGTTATAGAATCAATTGATAAAATATAACCTTCAGGACAATTTGTACCATTTTTAATATCTTTTTCAGAGTGTTCAAAGTACAATTTTATTGAAGGTAAAATCAAATCGACCCATTTGAAGCAGGTGGTATTTTCAACCGAATCAAGCATAGAATTGTTTTCGTTGTACCACGTATTATTCTCCAAGTATTCTTTTAAACTATCGAAAGAAATTTTTCCATTTTCTTGACCTTTATGAAAAATCATCCTCAAATGCTCGCTTGAAAAAAGTTGAAAATGCATTTGGTATTCATTAAATCCTTTTGAATTGTTCACACTTATGTTTTTATTTTTATCAAAGGCAATAGTGGTCATTAAATCAAATGTTTGTGGTTTGGTAAACTTTTCCAACAAGTTCGCACTTGGAAAAATTTTCTGACCAATCAAATACTCATAAATGGACTGTGAACTATTATTTTGCGCCAATTCTGTGGTAAGTTTATCCATAGATTTGAAGTAATAATCCAATAAAGGAATTTCAAAAGATTGTTTAACACTATTGAGACTTACCGATTTTTTTGCTTCACTTAAAAGAGTCGAAACTTCATCTTGTTTCTCCTTATTACCTGCTTTTTTAAATATATTTAATGCTTCTAAGTAAATTGGGTGAACAACAAAACTATCACCTTCTTTTTTGGCTTTTTGAATGTAAAACTCACCTAATAAATTTAAATACTCAGTTTGTGGTTTATTGCTAATTCCAGCTATATTGACCACCTCATTCCAGTTTAAATTGACCATGTAATTCCAATTGAAAGTGACCACCTAAAATTTGTCATCAAAAACTACTTTTTTCATGTCTTAATTATTTTCAAATTTAATTAAAAAATTATCCGATT
>CANFUT010000034.1 GCA_947450325.1 Flavobacteriia bacterium | reverse complement strand
TGACTAGTCCTAAATAAGCGATACAGATTATTAAAGACTAAATTAATAAATTATATCCCAGTAAACACGTGTTTACTGGGATATTTGTTTTTATAGGTTTTTATTTTGATTTTATTTTGGTTGTGCATTTGACAAGGAGTCTTGTAAAAGCAGGAAAAATGAGGTCTTTTTTCATTATAAGTCTTAATACTGCTTTCAATTAACTTCTGCATTGTCTGTAATGAGCATTTGTTTTTGTAACCAATAAACTCTCCTTTTAAAATTCCATTTACCCTTTCAGCAACTGCGTTTGCATATGGATCATATGACTCTGTCATGCTACAATTTAATTTTGCACCGTTGAGTGCATCTTGGTATTCGTTGCTGCAATATTGGAGTCCTCTATCTGAATGATGGGTAAGAACGTTATTCTTGTATTTTCGTTTTTTTAATGCCATTTTCAATGCTCTAAGTGAACCTGATACATCCAATGAACTTGATACATCATAGCCCATTATTTGTTTGGAATAAGCATCTGTAATCAATGCTAAATACATCGGGTTTTGTCTATTACCAACATATGTAATATCCGATACCCATATTTGCTCTGGTTTCTCTGGGACAACATTTTCAATCAAGTTTTTATGTTTTCTAAAACGATGGTGAGAGTTTGTTGTTATATGATATCTGCGTTTTGGAATAATCAACATATGATTTGCTTTCATAATTCTAAAAAGCATATCTCTTCCTACATTCAAGCATTTTAATTCTTCCTGAAGAAGAAAGTATAACTTTCGTACACCAATTTTAGGCATCTGAAAACGAATAGCTCCAACTAGTTCTATAACTTGAGAAGCTCTAGATTTTCTTCGTCTAACAGATTGCTTTCTTCGGTAGTAAACCTGTCTGTCTACCCCGAACAATTCACAGGTAGCAACTAGGCTTTCTTGATGTTCTTCTTTATAGAAGTCGATTGTTCGGGTGAGGAGTTTTTTCGGATAGAGATGTTATACTCTTTCTCGGCGATGTCTATCATCATATCAAAGATGATTGCTTTTTTATCAGCACGCTCAACCTGGTGCTCAAGCATTGCTTTCTGTTTCTCAAGCAATTTAACTTTTGCTTCCAGCTCCATCAAACGTTGTTCTTGTGTCATTGGCATATTGGATGGTGTTTGATTTTCCCAATCAAAAGTACCATATTTTCTTAACCAATTGACTACAGTAGCACGTCCTTGAATTCCATATTTTCGTTTGGCTGCTGTTACTGAAATAATTCCTGATTCAACTTCACTAACAACAGCTAATTTAAAGGACATTGAATAATCCTTTTGACTGCGCTTTTCATAAAAGCTTTTCTCTTTTTCCATAACGATAAAAATTGTGTATCGCTATTTTAGGACTAGACAGTAACAATAAAAAAAATAGGATTTCAAATTTTGAAGTCCTATTTTTTTGTCAAAAAACACAAAAGATTGTTTTGAGAATAATTTATTTTTGTGTTGTAGAAATATAAATCATTAGTTTATTTCTCCTCGATATTTTATAAATATATGTGCCCAAATTGATCTTCCCAATCTAACCATCAGCGGGAAGAAAATGCCAAAAGCAACAATCATCAAACCATACGTGTACCAAACATTCAAAGATTCTGCAGCAATGGCGGTAAATAAAAACGGGGTTTCGATAATCACGACTATCGGATAACTCGCCCACAATGCACCAATCCAAAATCCTGGTTCGATTTCGTATTTTTGCCCGCATTGAGAACAATTTTCGTGCATATCAAGGGGATTGTGATATACAAATAATCCTCTTTTCTTGAACATATTTTCTTGCCTACAACTCGGACATTTCAAAGTTAATATTGAGCGATAAAATCCGATTTGCTTGCTTTTTTTCAATGTGGTTAGTTTTATTTTAAAACGCTTTCATACAGTGTTTCATACATTGGAAGAATTTTCTCCAAAGTAAAATCTTTGGCTCTGTTCAATGCATTGACTCTAAATCTTTGTAAATTTTCATCTGTTGAAAGAATTTTTAAAGCATTTTCAGCCATTTCATCTACATTGCCAACATTAGACAAATAACCTGAAACGCCTTCAACATTTACTTCAGGAATTCCTCCCGTGTTGGATGAAATCACTGGAACTCCTTCTGCCATTGCTTCCAACGCCGCTAGACCAAAACTTTCTGTTTCAGATGGTAAAATAAATAAATCGCTGATTTCTAGTACGTGACTCGTATCTCTAACTTTTCCTAGAAAAATAATTCTGTTACAAATTTTCAATTCTCGCGCCAAATGCTCCACCATGGCTCTTTCTGGTCCATCTCCAGCCAAAAGCAGTTTGCAAGGAATTTTCTCATTCACTTTAGCAAAAACTTTCACCACATCATCAATTCTTTTAACTCTTCGAAAGTTTGAAATATGTGTCAAAATTCTTTCATCGTCATTCGCGTATCTTCTTCGTTTTTCTAGGTCAATTTCTGGCAAATTATCTTCAGAATTGATAAAATTGGGAATCACATGAATTTCTCTCGTGGTGCCAAAATGTTTGTATGTATCGTCTTTTAAACTTTGAGAAACCGCTGTAACTGCATTGGATTGATTCAAACAAAATGTAATCACTGGTTCAAAAGAAGGATCTTTCCCAACCAAAGTTATGTCCGTTCCGTGCAAAGTGGTGATAAATGGAATCTCAATTCCCTGTGATTTTAAAATTTGTTGCGCCATAAATGCTGCCGATGCATGAGGAATCGCATAATGAACGTGCAATAAATCCAATTTTTCATATTTCACAACATCTACCATTTTAGATGCTAAGACAGTTTCATAAGGTTGAAATTCGAATAGCGGATAATCGGTCAAAGAAACTTCGTGATAGTAAATATTTTCACGAAAACTGCCGAGTCGAACGGGTTGTGAATAAGTGATAAAATGAATTTCATGGCCTTTCAAAGCCAAAGCTTTGCCAAGTTCTGTGGCTACAACACCACTTCCGCCATAAGTTGGGTATAATACGATTCCGATTTTCATTTGTAGCGTTTTTCTGAAGATGTTTGAACTAATTTTTATTTTTTAACTGCTTGGTATATTACTCTTTGTATTTCTGTTCTGATATTCATGTCCCTGATTTTCCAGTTTTCTGCACTTGGATAAACTCTGTTCGACAAGAAAACATAATTGATTCCATAAGCAGGATCTGCCCAAGTGAAAGTTCCTGTAAATCCTGAATGGCCATAACTTTCTTGTGAAACCAATTCGCACGTTGGACCTCCTTTGGCGCTTGATGTCGGTCTATCAAACCCAGCGCCACGGCGATTTCCCGCAAACTGTGCTTTCGTGTATGCTGCAATAACACTTTGATCAATCAATTGTTTGCCCATGTAATTTCCTTTGTTCAAAAACAATTGCATTATGGCTGCCAAATCCGCTGAATTGGCAAAAACACCTGCATGTCCACCGACACCGCCCAACATCGCTGCTCCTGGATCATGCACATGTCCGCGAATCACTTGTCCACGGAAATCTTTGTCGTTTTCAGTTGGAACAATTCTCTCATAAGCGAAATAACTCAACGGTGTGTATCGAATATTCTGAAGTCCCATCGGGTTGTATAGTTCGGAATACAAGTATTTGTCTAAAGTTTGACTTGTTTGCTTTTCAATAATTTTCTTAACAAAATAATATCCCAAATCCGAATATTCATATTTTTTCACAGCATTCAATCCGCTGTTTAAAATGCGCTTGTAAATAGTGTCTGGATACGAGTTGGAAATCCAAATATCCTTAGCAACTTGCAATTCAAATCCCTCTTTTTTCTCAGTTGAATAAATCGTCGGATTCAGTTTACCATTTGAAACCGTTTTTTTGTAAAATGGAATCCAAGGAGTCAAGCCAGCTTGATGCGCCATCATGTCTTTGATGAAGATTTTCCCAAAAGCGCCTTTTCCAGTAACGTCGGGAATATAATCTTCCAGTTTTTTATTCAAAGTAAATTTTCCTTGTGTTTCTAATTTCATCAATGCGGCTGTCGAACCAGCAATTTTTGAAACGGATGCAATGTCATAAATATCTCGATTATTCACTGTGTCATTGCCTTCATATGTTTTTGTTCCGAAACTTTTTTGGTAAATGATTTTTCCTTCAACGGCAACCAAAACTTGACAACCTGGAAATGCACCCTTGGCAACGCCATTCAAGGCAATTTGATCAATTTCAGTAAGTTTCTCTGCATTTATTCCTAGTTCTTCAGGTTGAGAATATTTCAATCGATTCACTGATTTTACGTTCAAACCTTTGCCTTTTTTTAGGAAATCAGAAATTTGGAAGTGCATTTTCCCGTTCGCTCCAATGGCACCAAAAATCATTTGCGCCGTCCTGTCTTGAGCCAACGGATGATTTTCATATGCAATCACTACTGCGTCTTGTTTTTCTATGATTGGAGCGTTTGCAAAAGCAAAAGGATTTCCGAAAAGTACCAAAACACTTTTAGATTTTTCAGGCAATTGTGCCAACCATTCTTGCCATTTTTCTGGCATTCCGTATGCTTTTACACTTCTGACTGACGATGAATGTATCGAAGTCACAATCACATCATATAGGTCCAATTTCGCGCCCAAGCTCTTGATTGCCTCTTCCGGTGTTTCGAATTGAAATTGATCGTGTGGATTGAAATTCTGAGCCATCAATTGGTAAGTGATAGTATTTGAACCCAAACAAACCAAAGCCACTTTTTGATCAGTATTAGTTAATGGTAAAACTGAATTTTCGTTCTTAACTACCGTCAACGATTTTTCATAAACTTGCTTTTTGATCCAGTCAACTTCACCAGCAGTATATTTAGGTACTTTTTTAGCTCTGAAAATCGCATGATGTTTCGCTTTTAAAACTTTTAAACATCTAGCATTAATCTCTTTTTCTGAGATTTTACCGCTTTTTACTTTGGCAACGATGGCATCGATTGATTCAGAAACACTCTCAGGATACAAAAGAATATCGCAACCTGCTTCAAATGCTTTCACAACAACTTCTGTTTTTCCATATTTGTCGGCAACCGCTTTCATATTTAGAGCGTCACTGATTACCAATCCTTTAAAACCTAAAGAATCTTGCAGATAACCTTGAATTACTTTTTTAGAAAGAGAACTTGGCGTGCCTGAATTGTCAAGCGAAGGAACATTTAAATGTCCAATCATAACAGATGAAGTTCCAGCTTTTATTCCAGCTTTGAAAGGAGGGAAGTCGGTCGAAAAAAATACTTCTTTTGAATGCGAGACAGTTGGCAATTCAAAATGGGAATCTTTGTCTGTATCGCCATGACCCGGAAAGTGTTTGATGCTTGTCATTACGCCTTCAGCTTCCATTCCTTTCACAAATGCAGCGACGTGGTCTGCAACATTTTTCGAATCTTCGCCAAATGACCTAAAACCAATTACTGGATTGAAAGGATTGCTATTTACATCAGCGTCAGGTGCAAAATTGATGTGAATTCCAAAATCTTTACATTCTTGCGCCATGGATTCTGCAATTTTTTCAGTCAAGGCAACGTCATTCGCAGCACCGATTGTGTAAGCAAAGGGAAATCTTTCCTCTTTTTCCAATCTCATGGCAACGCCCCATTCAGCATCCATTCCTATTAACAAAGGTACTCTCGACGCAGTTTGCATTCTAGAAATGGAAGTTTTTAGATTAGATTTATCTCCTTGAAAATAGATTAATCCACCAATTTTATTTTCGCGAATGATTTTTTCAATTTCTGCTTGATGTGATTCGTCTTTTTCTGACCAAGTGGCAACCATAAAAAATTGTCCCACCTTTTCTTCTAAAGTCATGCTGTTGAGCACTTTTTCTGCCCACAAATCACCTTCGTCTATAAACGCAGGTTTTGATTTTATTTTGATTTTGGAATTTGATACTGATTTAGATTTCAAACTAACTAGTAAACCCAAGCAAATAAAGACAAAAGTTATTTTTGAAAGTTGATTTTTAAACATTGAAATGAAGTATTTATCAGTACAAATCTAGTGAAATAAATCTAGGTGAAATCCCGAAAATTTGGACGTCGAATAAATTATTTTATTTCATTTCTAAAATAAGCGGAATGCACTTTTTTTAGATTTTCAAAAATATTGATTTTTGTAGATTATTTGAGAATAAAAGAACAATCCAAATGTTTATATTTGTGGGCGATGATTTTAAAAAACGATTTAATTTTAAGAGCAGCCAAAGGTGAATCGATTGAACGATACCCTGTTTGGCTGATGCGACAAGCAGGTAGAATTTTACCAGAATACCGCGCTGTTCGCAATTCACTAAGTGGATTTAAAGAATTAGTAGAAACTCCACAATTTGCTGCGGAAGTAACAATTCAACCTGTAGACATTTTAGGTGTCGATGCAGCCATCATTTTTTCAGACATTTTAGTCGTGCCAGAAGCAATGGGACTAGAATATCAAATGTTAGAAAAAAGAGGTCCTTGGTTTGAGAAAACAATCAAGTCTGAAGCTGATTTGAAATATGCTGAAATAGATTTCGATATTGAAGATCGATTGGGATATGTTTTGGAAGCAATCAAATTGACCAACAAAGAATTGGATGGAAGGGTGCCATTGATAGGTTTCGCCGGTGCACCTTGGACAATTTTTTGCTATATGGTGGAAGGTTCAGGTTCAAAAACATTTTCAGAAGCAAGAAAGATGTTATACACCAATCCAAAATTGGCACACGACTTGCTAAGCAGAATTACGAAAGTGACAATACAGTATTTGAAAGCGCAAATCCAAGCAGGAGCGCACATGATTCAAGTTTTTGATTCTTGGGCAGGAATTTTAGGAACTGAGCAGTATGCTGAATTTAGCTTGCGTTATTTGAATGAAATTGCGAATGCAATCAACGAAGTTCCACTTACTCTTTTTTCAAAAGGAGCAATTACTTCAGTCGGTGCAATCGCAAAATTAAATTGTAATACTGTTGGTTTGGATTGGAACATGGATATTCAGGCAATTAGAGCTGAAATTGGAGATTCTAGAACACTTCAAGGGAATTTAGATCCTTGTGCTTTATATTCTTCTCATGCCGAAGTTGCCGATTTAACAAATAAAATGTTAAATTCGTTTCAAAGTAAACGACATATAGTGAATCTAGGTCATGGTGTTTATCCAGATGTTGACCCTGAAAAAGTGAAAACGTTTATAAATACAGTTAAGGAATATGAAATAAAATATTAATCTTCAATCTGATAGATTTTGTTTATTTCAAAAATTAAAAATTAATATTTATGCACATGAAATCGAATACTAAATCAATTGCTACGATTCTTGCTCTTATTCCAATGAGTTTGTTCTCATTTACTTTTGGTCAAGGAGAAAATTTAGTTGAAAATGGTAGTTTTGAATCAACTACTGGAAAAACCAAAAAATTGGGTGGAATTGAAGCTGCTACGG
Source organism: Flavobacteriia bacterium (assembly GCA_947450325.1). GTDB lineage: Bacteria > Bacteroidota > Bacteroidia > Flavobacteriales_D > Crocinitomicaceae > JAQVCM01. The sequence goes on along the minus strand of CANFUT010000034.1, from coordinate 22,020 downwards.
GATGGATTTCTCCAACAGGTGTGAGAGCTGATCTTTTTACTCCAGCTGCAAAACTTCCAGATATTAGTACTCCAACAAATATTTACGGTACTGAAAGCCCAAAAGAAGGAGAGAATTATGCAGGAATTGTTGCATATTCATACAACGACAAAATGCCAAGGTCATATGTTTCTACAAAGTTGACTTCTCCTTTGAAAAAAGGAATGACCTATTGTGTTCAAGCAAATGTTTCTCTAGCAGAATTGTCAAAATATTCTTGTAATCAACTAGGTGTACATCTTTCTAAAAAACAATTTGCAACTGAGGAAAAAGCAAGTATTATTGACAAAACGCATGTCCTAATTAAAGACAATAAAGTTTTGAACGCAATGTACGGTTGGGACAGAGTTTGTGGAACTTTCGTTGCTGAAGGTGGTGAAAAATACATTACTATTGGTAACTTCACAAATAACGACCTTGTCAAAACTGAAAAAAACAAAAAACCAGACAACATTAAAGGTACGATTCTAATCGCTTCATATTATTACATTGATGAGATTTCAGTTTCACTTGTAGAAGATGGTTCATCATGTGATTGTGGAACAGAAGAAGTTGAGGAAGTTGTTTCAAATACAGTTTATCAAAAATCAGTTGTATTGAATGATAAAATGACTTCAATCCAAAAAATCGAATTGCAATCAAACTATTTTGGTTTCGGAAAAAATGTTTTGCAACCAGCAGGTATGGCTTCTTTAGATTTAATTGCAACAGAATTGAAAGCAAATCCAACATACAAATTAGAAATTTCAGGATTTTCTGACGAAACAGAAATTGCTAAAGGGGTAGAAAAACCAATCTATGCGGATATGGATGCAAAACGTATCGCTACCGTTAGACAATATCTGAAAGACAAAGGAATTGCCGAAACAAGAATGATCGATGCTCCAAAAGGAAATTCAGAACAAAATCCGGATATCAATGACGGAGATGAAGAAGACTTGAAAATGGCTAAAAATCGACGCGTTACTTTCAAAGTAATCAAATAGTCGAATTCACATTTATTTGAAAAGGCTCCAAATTTTGGAGCCTTTTTTTTTGCTTAAAAATTGGACATAAAAAAAGTCACTTTTCAGTGACTTGAACAAATATTTTGTTTTTTTAAGCTTCTTTTTTAGCAGTTGCTTTTTTTGCCGCTGGTTTTTTAACTGTTTCTTTTTTTACAGTTTCTTTTTTCTCTTTGGCTGGTTTTTCAGTTTTTGCAACAATTACAACAGGAGTATCTTTTTTCTTTGGTCTAGTTTTACCGTAAGATCCCATTACTCTTTTGCCTTTTGCTGTTTTTTTATCTCCTTTTCCCATACCTAATAATTTTGGTAATTAATATTGTTTCAATTCATCAAATTTAACATTCTATTTTGAATCTACAACTTCTTCGGTATCAAGTTGTGAATTTTTATATTTGATATGCATTTAATTATATTAAAATAAATTTTGTAAATATTACCACGGTAACTATCTTTGCAACATGGAAATTGGAAAAGAAATCAATTCGAAGTTTAAAACACCCCAGCAAAAAGCCATTATTAATGTCAGATTTACTTCCAATTGGATTTCAAATTTGCAAAATGGCTTTATGTCCAAATTTGATTTAACAATGCCTCAATTTAACATTTTGAGAATTTTAAGAGGCGCTAATCAGGCAATTAATGTCAATACGGTTAAAGATAGGATGATTGAAAAATCACCTAACACAACTAGATTAATGGATAAATTGATTGAAAAAGGATTGATAAATAGAATTCGATGTGAAAAAGACAGAAGAGTTGTTTACGTTGAAATTTCTTCAAAAGGCCAAGATATTCTAGCCGAAATTGATAATTCGGTAGATAACAACTCATTTTTTACTGAAAAACTAAACGACCAAGAAGCCGAAACTTTGAGTAATTTATTAGATAAACTAAGAGATTAATATTCCGAATAATAAAATTACTCAAACTTAAAAATCATGACAAAAAAGCAAATTACTTGGATGATAATCCTTGGTTTGGTGTTGTTTTCCAACATCCTCGAATCCATGATTTTGATGCCGCTTTCATCAACAATTAAATCAGCTTTACACATGAATGAAAAGCAATGGGGAGTTGCTATTTCAGCTTATCTTTTTAGTGCTTTTGTTGCTGGAATTATCAGTATTTTCATCATTGATAGATTTGATCGAAGAAAATTTCTTTTGGCTTTGTATGCTTTGTTTATAATCGGAACTTTCCTTTGCGGAATTTCCCAGACTTTTGAATTTCTTGTTTTTGCTAGAATTTTTGCTGGATTTTTTGGAGGGGTTATTTCTGCTGTTGTTTTGGCAATAGTTGGAGATTTAATCGAACCGCAACACCGTGGAAAAGCCACAGGAATTGTGATGGCAGGATTTTCTTCTGCAGCTGCACTTGGAATTCCCTTGGGACTTTTCATTGGCCTAAATTGGACTTGGCAAACGCCTTTTTTCTTTATCGTTGGAATTTCAATTATCACTTGGTTCTTCATAGCTGCGCAGTTGCCTGAAATGAAAAGTCACCTCACTCGTGAAGATTTGAACTATAAATCTTGGCATATCATTGGTCGCGTAGCCAAAAATGGAAACCAAATTCGTGCATTGCTATTTACATGTACAATTCTTTTTGGTCAGTTTGCGATTATTCCATACTTGGCTGATTTTATTGAACACAACGTAGGTTTTGAGAAAACAGAATTGGTCTGGATGTATTTCTTTGGTGGGGCGCTAACTTTTATCACAAATCCCTACATTGGTGTTTTAGCTGATAAATTTGGTCAACTAAAAACATTTTTAGTAATCATGTTGATTTCCTGTATTCCAATATTAGCAATTACATCCATGGGTGAAAATCCCATTCCATTGGTTTTAATCGCCACTTCTTCATTTTTTATTTTCGCTGGAGGCAGAAATATTCCTGGAACTGCTTTAGTTTTGTCAACAGCCGCTCCTTTTGAAAGAGGTGGTTTTATGAGTATTCGCTCTGCTGTGCAACAATTAGCAAGTGGAATTGCAGTTTTATTTGGAAGTTTTATTACCTATCAAAATCAGGCAGGGAAATACTTTAATTTTGAATATATCGGCTATTTAGCAGTCGGAACGAGCATTGCATCTTACTTCATTTTACGAACAATCAAACAAAAATATTAAGTCATGAAATTAATTTTATTATTCAGCTTCCTTTTAAGTCTCAAAGCATTCGGACAAAATACGAAGGCAATCGCTCCTTCAACACCCAAAATTGGAATTTTGACTGGAATCATTCAAGATTCAATCACCAAAAAACCAATTGACTATGCCTCTGTGAGATTATTGTCAGTTGGTGACTCATCGACAGTTGGACAAATTTACAGCAATGAAAAAGGTGAATTTAAATTGGAATTGATTCCGACAGGGAAATATTTTGTGAAAATCACTTTCTTCGGATATGCTAATGAAATCATCAAAGACGTAGTTTTTAGCAATGAAATACCCGGAAGAGATTTAGGTGTTATCAAAATGAATCCCGAAAAAGCAACCAATTTGGAGCAAGTTGACGTCGTAGCAAAGCAAGAATTAATGACCAATGGTTTAGATAAGAAAGTGTATAATGTCGGTGAAGATTTATCTGTAAAAGGTGGAACTGTCAACGATATCCTCAATAATATTCCTTCGATCGAAGTTGACAACGACGGAAAAGTTTCATTGCGTGGGAATGGAAATGTAACCATTTTGATTGACGGACGACCAAGTTCATTAACTGGTGGAAATGGTAAAAGTATGTTAGATGCATTGCCAGCTGGTTCTATCGAGCGCATTGAAATTGTCAATAACCCTTCAGCAAAATACGATCCTGATGGAACTTCTGGAATTATCAATATCGTATTGAAGAAGAATAAATTACGAGGAATTAATGGGAATGTGTTGATCAGTGGAAGTACAGGAACGTCATTGAATGGAACAGCTTCTTTGAGTGTTAGAAACGCTAAAATGAATGTTTTTGGGACTTACGCTTATCGTTATTATTCTGGTGATAGAAATAGATTTGGCTACTTTTTAAATACTGTTGGAAGTGATTCAGTTTACAAATTGAATCAAGATCGTTTGGGAACAGATTTGAGTAATACCAATACAGCAAGATTTGGTGCAGATTTTTACTTGAAACCGAGACATACATTAGGTTTTACAGTCACAGCGAATTTTGACAAACGAGAGCGAACAGGAACAGTGGTAAATACGCAAACGCTAAATGTGGTAACGCCAATCAGAGAATGGGAACGTATTTCTTCAGATCCAATAAGTTCACAAAATGCAGATTTAAATTTGAATTACAAGTTTGATTTCAAAGAAGATAAAGGATTTTTTACTGCGGATGTTACACAGTCAACCGGTAAAAATGGAGCAAATGGTTATTATGATGAAAAATATTTTACTCAAAATGGATTGCCAGTTGTTTATCAAGATTTGTTGCAGCAATTAGAAAGCAATGACAAAAATAGAGTAACTACGCTTCAATCTGATTTCACAAGAGTTTTAAAGAAAGGAATGAAAATAGAATCTGGTGCAAAAGCAATTGTGCGACATTCTACCGTCAAAACATATTCTGAAACTTACAATTATACTAGCAATTCATATATCGCTGATACATTATCAAATTTCAGTTATCAATATGATGAACAAGTTGTTTCTGCTTACGGAAATTTTTCTCAACAGTTAAAAAAGTTCAGATATCAAGGAGGCTTGAGAATTGAAGAAGCGATGCAAGCGCCAAATTTAATTTCTCAAAATCAATCTTTTAAAAATACATATTTCAACGTTTTTCCTTCTGGATATGTGAAATATACTGTTTCAAAAGCGATTGAATTAAGCTTGGGGTACAGCAAGAGAATCAATCGTCCAACAGGTGAAAATTTGAATCCATTCTCTAATTATTCAGATCCTTACAACTTGATGAAAGGAAATCCTGCTTTGAGACCTGAATACATCAATTCCTTCGATTTTGGAATGACTTATGTATTGAAAAAAGTCAATTTTTCTGGGAACTTATATTACAGACAAACATCGAATGTAATACAACGAGTAAAATTATTCTACGAAAATGGAACTTCAGTAGCAACTTTTGCTAATATTGATCAAAGTCAAAATTTAGGTGCTGAACTGACATTTACTTACAAACCAACCACTTGGATGAGAAACATTTTTTCTTTGAACGGAAACAAAATTCAATATACTGACAACACAACTGGAATCAATTGGAATAATTCTGGTTTTAACTGGAGCGTAAAATATGCTGGAACGTTTGATTTTTGGAAAAAAACAGCTTCAATTCAAGTCAATGCGCGCTACAATTCACCGATTTTCACAGCGCAAGGAAAAGCGGAACCACGTGCATCTGTCGATCTTTCAGGCGAAAAGAACTTAAAAGGCGGAAAATGGGCAGTCGGATTCAGATTGTCCGATGTTTTCAATACGCAAGAATTTAGATTTGAAGTACAACAAAATGACAATTTTCAATATGCAAGATTCAAACAAAATACAAGAAGATTTTATTTAAATGTAAGTTATAAATTCGGTAAATACGAAGTTTCTAAGAAAAGTAAAATCACCCCTGAAAATGGAGGTGGCGGTGACTTCTAGTGAAACAGTTGACTTGTAGACTTGGTTTTCTTTGCATTTTTGACATCTTGGTGAATTCCCAAATTGCACAATGATTGGTCAAAACTTTTTTTGATTTGCGGATTTTGACTTTTCAATTGAAAGGAGTATGCAACTAAGTTAATTTTTGTTTCCATGACCTTTTGTTTTAATTTTAAGGAAGGTAAACAATTTAAGTACCAATAAAAGTGAGATTGATTTTAACGCAAGTTTGATTGATTGAAATGTTTAAGATTTGATTTGAAGTTTTATTTCAAAGTTTTTTATTCCTTAAATTGTACATTTGTGCTTAATGAAATTTTAGATAAAATGATGTTTTCCTGCAGAAAAAAAAATCAATTCTTTCAAATGAATCAATGCTTGATGATACTTTTTGTTTTATTGAGTTTTTCAATGTTTGCTCAAAAAGTAAAATTCACGCACGAAGATTCGGTGAGAGGCAGTAATACTGCTGAAAGAGCTTGGTGGGATTTAAAAAATTACGATTTATCCGTTTCTGTTGAACCATCAAAAAAGCGAATTTTCGGCTTAAACAAAATTACTTACGTTGTTTTGAAAGGGTCGCAAACGATGCAAATTGATTTACAATCACCGATGAAAATCAAGAAAGTAACGCAAAATGGACATTCACTCAAGTTCAGTGAAAAAGGAAATGCGCACTTCATTGAATTGAAAATGAAACAAGTGTTGAATGACACAAATAGCATCGAAGTTCAGTTTGAAGGTTTGCCGTTGATTAGCAAAAATCCACCTTGGTCGGGAGGTTTTACTTGGGAAAAAGACGAAAATGGCAAAGATTTTATCGCCACAAGTTGTCAAGGAATTGGCGCGAGTATTTGGTGGCCCTGCAAAGATCATCCAGCGGACGAGCCTGAAAACATGCAAATTCACGTGTCTGTTCCAACTGAATTAAATTTGACAGCTGTATCCAACGGAAGACTTGAAAATATTGATAAAGGCAATAAATGGACAACTTTTCATTGGAAAGTCAAAAATCCAATCAACAATTACGGAGTGAATGTAAATATAGGCAATTATGTAGATTTCTCAGAGGTTTTCGAAGGTGAAAATGGCGCTTTGGATTGTCATTATTATGTGTTGAAAGATCACTTAGAATCAGCAAAAACTCAGTTTAAGCAAGTTCCAATGATGCTTAAAGCTTTTGAATATTGGTTTGGTCCTTATCCATTTTATGAAGACAGTTACAAATTGGTTGAAGTACCTTATTTAGGAATGGAACACCAAAGTTCAGTGACTTACGGAAATGGTTTCAAAAATGGTTATTTGGGCAAAGATTTGAGTAAAACTGGTTGGGGCCTGAAATTCGATTTCATCATTATTCATGAATCTGGACACGAATGGTTCGCCAATAGCATTACCAATCAAGATGTTGCGGACATGTGGATTCACGAAAGTTTTACTTCGTATGCTGAAAATTTATATTTGGAATATTATTTCGGCAAAGATGCAGGAGCGGAATATGTGATTGGAAAGCAAGCTAAAATTGAAAATAACAAGCCAATCATTGGAAGCTACGATGTAAACAACGAAGGTTCTGGCGATATGTATTACAAAGGTGAAAACATGTTGCACACTTTACGTCAATGGGTTAGAAACGACGATAAATGGAGAACGATTTTAAGAAAGATGAACGACACATTTTATCACCAAACAGTTACTTCTGCACAAATTGAAGCATTTCTAGCGCAAGAAACAGGTTTCAATCTAAAACCATTTTTCGACCAATATTTGCGCAACACCATAGTTCCAGTATTTCAATTCCAAATTGAAAAAGACAGCTTTAAATTCCGCTGGGACAATTGCGTACAAGGATTCAACTTGCCATTGAAAGTGAAAATTAACGATTCAGAATACTGGATAGAACCCAATACTGATTGGAGATCTGTGAATCTTTTGAAAAACATTGAATCTGTTTTGGTGGATACGAATTTATATATTGAAGTAAAGGAAATCAAGTAGAAAAAGACCCGCTTCGCTTTAAGATATTAAGATTTTAGGAGTCGTTGCTGCGCAACTTTAAGACTGGATTTTCTTAGTTGCTTTTCAACTTTTACGATCAATTCGAAATTAACGAAAAACAAAGTCTTAAAATCCTAATATCTTAGCATCCTAGCGTCTAGCAAAAAAAAAGACCGGCTTCGCTTTAAGATAATAAGATTTTAGGAGTCGTTGCTACGCAACTTTAAGACTGAATTTTCTTAGTTGCTGAGCAATTCTTGCGATAATTTCTGCACTAACGAAAATCAAAGTCTTAAAATCCTAATATCTTAGCATCCTAAAATCTAATTCAAAGATGGAACAACAATTTTGGCAATCGCGTTACGAACAATCTCAAACTGGATGGAACATCGGTGACGTTTCAACGCCTATTAAAGCGTATTTAGATCAATTGGCAGATAAGAACATCAAAATCTTGATTCCAAGTTGCGGATTTGGTTTTGAGGCGATTTATGCCCATGAAATGGGGTTCAAAAATGTATATGTTTTGGATTTTGTGAGCGATGCGTTGGAACAACTGAAAGTGAATTGCCCTTCATTTCCTTCGGAGCATATTTTACAGGCTGATTTTTTTGAAATCGAAGGTGAGTATGATTTGATTATCGAGCAAACATTGTTTTGTGCAATCAATCCAAATCAGCGGGAAAATTATGCCAAGCAAGTGGACCGCATTTTGAAAAAAGGAGGGAAGTTGGTCGGCTTACTTTTCAACCGTGATTTTGAATCGGGACCTCCTTTTGGTGGAAATATTGAAGAATATCAAAATACATTTTCACCCTATTTTGAAAAAATTGAAATCTCACCATGTTACAATTCCATTCCAGCGAGAGTAGGTTCGGAAGTATTTATTCAGTTCATTCATTAGTTGAAGTAAGTGTAAAGTTTCACCTTAAATTAGAACTTTTAAAACGATGTTTTTGAGTTGATTGAAATTTATTTTAAAAATCATACACCAAAAAGTGAAACTTTTTTAAGCATCTCCCGTTACAGAGAGAACGGATCAATATTATTAACATCTACAGGTTAATTAATGAATTAGGGCTTTCTTAGGAAAGCCCTTTTTTTGTTTTGAATAAATCTCTAATCAAAAGTTGATTTCTAGTTCAAAAAAGCAATTATTAATTTCTAACTTTTATATTTACATCAAATTTAACCTCTATTCATGATTATTGCTTATACCATCATCGCCATTTTTATCGCTTGGATTTGGGTCGATTTTTACAGATTAATCGATGTTTTCGAAAGTGAAAAATTGGCTTATTTCATCCTCACTTTTTTACTTGGTGCAAGTTCTGTTTTTATCGTACTCGGAATAAATCGTTATTTTCTCGATCAGTTTAACTTCGAATTAAATGGGGAATTTTTCAACGATTTTTTGTACTCAGTATTGAAAGTTGGCGTCGTGGAGGAATTTGCAAAATTGGTTCCTTTTCTGATTTTACTGGCATTTTTTAGAAAGCAGTTGAATGAACCAATTGATTATTTGGCATTTATTTGTGTTTCTGCCTTGGGATTTTCAGCGGCGGAAAATGTGATGTATTTCCAAAAACACGGTTCCGAAATCATTACTGGACGAGCAGTTTTATCTACTGTTGGACACATGTTTGATAGTGCGTTGATTGGCTACGGAATTATCAGGTATCACTTTTATTCCAAGAAGAACGGTATTTTAAAAATGTTGATGTTTTTCTTTTTGGCAGCCCTAGCTCATGGCTTTTATGACGTTTGGTTGTTTTATACAAATACATTTTCCATGAGTTGGATAGTAACATACGTTTACTTTTTTATCACCATTTCCATTTTTGCGGATATTTTGAATAATGCGCTAAATAATTCGTCGTTTTTTACCTACAAAAAAGTCATCGACACCAACAAAGTTGCCATTCGATTATTGACGTATTATGGAATTGTTTTTCTTATTCAATTCTTGTTAGCCTTCCTAGCAAAAGATGTTGGCAAAGCGATTGGCAGTTTTTTTCTTTCGCTTTTTATCACAGGTTTTATAGTGATAATCACATGTGTGCGGTTGAGTAGACTTAAATTAATCAAGGGAAGATGGAATAAAATCAAATTGGATATTCCTTTCACAATCTCAAGCGGTGGAAATGGGCAATATCGGTCTACGCTGTTTAGAATCGGAATCAAAGGCGGAGAGGCCAACGAAATTCACATCAATGCTTTCTATCAAGAGTATTTTTACATTTATCCAGTTTCTAGGAGAAATAGTTATATCGTTGATCCGAAATTAGCATACATCGAAAGAAAAATTTTTCTTAGAAATGATGAAACTTTCTATGTTGCAAGAATTTTTGATGGTGGAGAAAGAAGTAGTTATGAAACGGTATTGTTGAAAGCAAAGTCATTTAGCATCACGATGGTTAATAATAAATATCCCATTGTAGCATTATTGAAAATTCACGACTTGAAGCAACTTGAAAACGTTTCTGCTATTTTTAACGATTTCGGTTTTCGAGAATGGGCGTTTTTGCGACCAAAAAATGAAATTAAAGCTTAATCAATGCTCCGATTTTTAGAGATTTTTGTTGAAGTTGTGCAGTGGTTACAAATCATGCTTTCGCCTTCATTGATTGGCGTTATTTCTGGTTTTATCGTATATTATAATTACCCAAATCAATACGGCGCGGCCATTGGTTTTATCTTGGCATTTTCAGGATTAGCAATAGGAGTTATTTGGGCTACTTACATTTGGAAAAAATACGGCACCAACTATTTTATGTCGCGAATTATGGCTACACCAGAATTGGATGGTTACAGAAAAGATGGCACTAAAGTCGAAGAAGATGAATCGGATGAAATTTCTAAATAGTAAGTTTTTATGCTTATAACCAGAAAAAGTTTTCATTATTTTGAGTTTTTCGAGGTACAGTGCCTTTTTATTTTGATTTCAATTTCCAAAAATTCCCTTTAAAAAACCGTAATTTCGCAACATGAAACAAAATTTGCACGTTGCAATTATTGGAGGTGGAGCCGCTGGATTTTTCAGTGCTTTGTCAGCTAAAAGTCATTTTCCAGCTGCTGAAGTCACGATTTACGAAAAATCCGCGAAAGTGTTGGCGAAAGTCAAAGTTTCTGGTGGTGGTAGATGCAATGTGACACATGCTTGTTTCGAAAATCGTGCATTGTCAAAATTTTATCCACGTGGCGAAAATCAATTGAGAAAAGCATTTGAAATCTTCAACGCTCAATCAACAGTTGATTGGTTTGCAGAACGAAATGTTCCGTTGGTGACTTTGCCAGACAATTGCATTTTCCCCAAATCAGATGATTCACAAACAATTATAGATTGCTTCGAAAATGAAGCACGCAAATTGGGTGTTCAAGTCAAAATTCAATCTCCGCTTGCTGATATTACGCGATTACACCACGGAACTTTCTCCATGAAATCGGGCGAAAAAACCATTTTTGCAGATAAAATTATCATCGCCACTGGTGGCACACCCAAACGAAGCGGATTGGATTGGTTGGAAAATTTAGGTTGTAAAATCGTGGATCCATTGCCTTCACTTTTTACTTTCAATATGCCCAATGAACCGATTAAAAGTTTGATGGGAATTGTAGTTGAAAATGCTGTTGTCAAAGTTGAATCAACGAAATTGTTGGCTCAAGGACCTTTGTTAATCACGCATTGGGGGATGAGCGGACCAGCGATTTTGAAATTGTCTGCTTGGGGCGCTAGGATATTAGCTGAAAAGGCTTACAATTTTGCCATTTTGGTCAATTGGTTGGGAGAAGTAAAAGAAGACCAACTGCGCAAAGATTTTGAGCAAACAATCGCATTGCACGGTGCTAAAATGATTGGAAATTTGAATCCTTTTGTATTTCCTAATCGCTTGTGGAATTATTTGTTGGAGAAATCCGGCATTAATCCTGAATTGCGGTGGAAAGAAATCGGTAAGAAAAATGCCAATAAATTAATCAATACGCTGTTGAACGATCGCTATGAAGTTTCTGGAAAAACGACTTTTAAAGAGGAATTTGTTACCGCAGGAGGTGTTGCCTTAGATCAAATTGATTTCAAAACGATGGAACATAGAGAAGTGAAAGGCTTACATTTCGCTGGTGAAATTTTAGATATCGACGGTGTGACTGGTGGCTTTAATTTTCAAGGGGCATGGACAACAGGTTGGATTGCAGGGAAATCAATTGGAAATTTAGAATGATGAATTGTAGTTGCGGAAATAGCGAAGCTTTCGAAAAATGCTGTGAACCTTTGTTGCTAGGAAAAGTGTTTGCAACGAGTGCCGAACAATTGATGCGTTCACGGTATTCAGCTTACGCGAATCAGAAAATCGACTATTTAATTGAAACGACGCATTCTTCAACACGCAAATTATACCGCAAAAAAGACATCGAAAATTGGGCAAAAGAAAGCAAATGGTTGAAATTGGAAATCCTTTTTGCAAGTGAAAATTTTGTCGAATTCAAAGCGTATTACCAAGATAAATCCGGCAAAATTCATGAACATCATGAAAAATCGAATTTTATTTTTGAGAATGGGAGGTGGTTTTTTGAGTGATTATTTTGAGAAATGACAATTACTTGTTTCTGAAAAATTCTGAGAGCAATATGGCGCCTGCGGTGGAAACGTTTAATGATTCAGCTTCGCCGAAACGAGGAATTGAAATGGGAAAATTGATTGATTTTTGAAGATTTTCTGTAATTCCTTTACCTTCATTACCTAAAAGTAAGATTCCATTTGGTTTCATCGATTTTGAATAGATATTTTCGCCTTCTAGTAACGCTCCAAAAACTGGTAAATTCAGCGATTCAAACGTTTTTGCTAGATCTACATATTCAACTTCAATTCTGAAAATAGCGCCCATGGTGGATTGTACAACTTTTGGATTGAAACAATCTACTGTTTCCTTAGAGCAAAGAATTTTCTTTACACCAAACCAATCTGCTAAGCGCATGATCGTCCCCATATTTCCTGGGTCTTGAACGCCATCTAACGCGATGTAAAAAGGAAGTTTTTCAGCTGAATTTGACCATTTTCTAAATACTGCCAATGATTTGTTGGGCGTTTGCAAGCTCGAAATTTGTTTCAATTCTTGTTCAGTAATCAAATTTGGATTCTTGCTTTCAAATTGTTTTTCTCCAATAATTGAATCGCTAGTATGATATAAATCAACAAGATATTCGCTTTTCCATTGCAAAGATTCTTGGACCATTTTTTCGCCTTCAACCACAAAAAGATTCAATTCGTCTCTGAATTTCTTTTGTTGTAATGATTTGATTAACTTAATATGAGATTTAGAAATCATTTGAAGCCTTGTTTTTACTATTTTTGTTATTCAATTGATGAATTTGAAATCGCTCAAACTTACATATTATATTGCTTTTTGCCTAGTTTTTGTTTTAGTTTCGTGTAATCAAACAAAGCATGTTCCTGACAGTAAGTACTTGTTGAAAAAAAACAAACTCGTTGTCAAAGGTGATAATGTTGACCATGAAGCTATGAATGAAATCATTCGCCAACAGCCTAATAGAAAAACCTTGGGGTTGAAGATGAAATTATGGTCGTACAACAGAGAAACTTTTTTCTATATCATCAAAACCGATTCTTTAACCATTGCTCAAAAACGTCAAAAGGCGAATTTAAGATTGAGAAGAATCAATGAAAGACGCATTGATAAGATCAGCGAAATCAATAAAAAACGGATCGAAAAAGCACGTGAAAAAGGAGAATCTGATTACACCCAAAAAATTCCGGTATTGAAAGATACCATTTCACCAAGAAAATTTTTCAGAGAATGGTTTAAGTACAAAGTAGGAGAGAAGCCAGTCATTTTCGATACCACCTTACAAAGTAAATCTGTTCAACAACTTCAAATTTATTTAAAGAAAAAAGGATATTATTTTGGGAATGTTACTGCAGAAAATCAATTTTTAAACCACAAAGTTATAAGCAATTACATTGTTGAAACAGGAAAGCCTTATGTAATTGATACAGTGATTTATGGTGGAAAAAATCCTTCTGTAATAAGCGATTATCAGCGCTATATGAAAAAACCAGAATTCGAAAGTTTAGTGGGACAAAATTTAGATTCAGATTTGATAGAATCATATAAAGCAAAGATTGCTAGGTATATGAGAGATGCTGGTTTTTATGGTTTTAGTCCTTCGCATATCAATATTTGGGCAGATTCTACTTCCAATGATTCTATTCCAGATTTCAAAGTAAAATTACGCTTAGAATTTATCAATCGAACGGTCAAAGAAAATGATGTATCCAAAGAAGTTCCTCATCAAGCGACCTATGTTCGACGGGTTTATTTTCACATGGCAGATAAAATTTATTTCAAAGGAAATTTTGAAGATACTGCCAAAGCAAAAGGTGTTTTAGCCGTCGAAAACAATTTCTTGAATACACTTGATTCTTCTAGATATCAGGAAATTTACATGACAAAAAAGGAAAAATTGGACAAACATTTTAATGTTGATTCCGCTGTATTACAGCCTTTAAGAATGGCTTCCTTTAAGTTTAATGGTGAACTCGCGGTCAGTCCTGAAATGTTGGAATTGCAAAATTATTTGGAAGAAACCAATTTGTACAAAGAATATTATTTGGAGAGATCTTATGCGAGATTGTCGCAATTGGGCGTTTTTCAAACCATCAAACCTGTGATAATTGAAATTCCAGGAACCAATTTGATTGATGTGCATTATTATTTGGTGCCTGCTGCCAAACAAAGTTACAGTTTCCAACCTCGATTTACGAACTCAAATGGTTTTCTTGGAGTTGCGGCTTCAATAAACTACAACAATAAAAATCTCTTTAAAGGAACCGAAAAATTAACCATTAGTTTAAGTGGTGGTTTTGAATCTCAACCACCCATTTTCGACCAGACTTTGGATGGACAAAAAATCAAAAACGCGGCGCGAAGTTTTAACACTTTTGAATTGGGACCAACTGTAAAATTCGATTTACCAGGTTTGTTTCCCATCAAAGTGACCAAACTTTCAAAAAGAAAAATGCCGCGTACAATTCTTTCAACTGCATATAATTATCAAAAAAGATTAGATTTTGACCGGGGCGTGTTTCAGTTCAATTACACCTACAAATTTGTTTTGAACAAAACGCAATTGTTGCAATTTGGATTTCCTTTTGCATCCGTTGTTAAATTTGTTGCCATCAATAAAAATGCAGCATTTGAACAAAAATTAAATCAAAACAATGACTTGTTCCTGAGAAATGCATACAGCGATCAGTTTATTTGGCAGGATTTTAAAGTCACTTTTGAGTACAATAATAAAACAGAGAAAAAAGGAAAAACCACTGTTTTTTACAATGCTACTTTTGATCACGCAGGATTGCTTACGAGTTGGATTAGTCACAAAACAGATTCAGCGACTTTAAAGAAAGAAATTTTTGGAGTTCCTTATTCTCAATTTGCGCGATTAGACAATGAGGTGATCATCGGTTATCCATTAACGAAGGATAAATCGTTCAATTTTCGATTTGTTGCTGGTGCTGGAATTCCTTATGGTAACACCAAAACTTCGATGCCTTATGATTACAGTTTTTTTGCCGGTGGAGCGAATGACAACAGAGGTTGGAGAGCACGTTCATTAGGTCCAGGAGCCTATAAATATTATTTAGATACCAATAGAACTGCTACACAAATTGGTGATATTCGCTTGGGCGGTTCGGCAGAATATCGTTTTTCAATGAGTAAATTATTCAAAGGCGCCGTTTTCTTGGACGCTGCGAATGTTTGGACGACGAAAAATGATGTTAAACGCCCAGGTGGACAATTTTCAAATAATTGGTACAAAGAAATTGCCTATTCTGCAGGATTTGGTTTGCGTATCGATTTCAGCTTTTTCATCGTGCGTTTGGATTTAGGTATCCCAATCAATAATCCTGCGATGCCTGCTGGTTCCAGATGGATCTTCCAATCGAGAAAGGCATATTACGACGAAGGTTTGGCGGTTCTTGGACCTGATTACAAAAGCATCATGCCAAAACCTTTTATTCCAAGTTTGAACTTCGGGATTGGTTATCCTTTTTAAGGTATTTTGGATTTGTGTTTATTGTCTGAAATAATTCGTTTCTATTGACTTAAATAATTTTATCTTTGCAAAAACAAATTTTTTAATGGCACTTGATATTTTTATCACCACCTTTTTAGTTTTATTGAATGGATTTTTTGTTGCAGCCGAGTTTGCAATTGTAAAAGTCAGAGCTTCGCAAATTGAAATCAGAGCGCAATTAGGCAGCAGACCAGCTAAACTTTCTGCACATATTGTCAATCACTTGGACGGTTATTTAGCCGCTACGCAATTAGGAATTACACTTGCAAGTTTGGGATTAGGTTGGGTAGGAGAACCGGTCGTTTCGAAAATCATTATCGGAATCATGGACATGACCGGAATGGACATCATTAAAAATGAACACCTTGCACACCAAATCGCTTTGCCAATCGCATTTGCTATTATTTCCGTATTACACATCGTTTTTGGTGAATTGGCGCCTAAATCTATCGCGATTCAAAAAGCTGAATCTACGACTTTGTTTGTGGCTTATCCACTGAATTTCTTTTACTTGATTTTCCGTCCATTTATTTGGGTTTTAAATGGTTTTGCATCAATCGTTTTACGCATGGTAGGAATCAAAACTGTTCACGGTTCTGAGATTCACAGTTCTGACGAATTGAAATATTTGATTCAACAAAGCAGTGAAAGTGGTTCGATTGAAACAAACGATTACGACATCATCAAAAATGCTTTCGATTTTTCTGAAAGAACAGCCAAACAAATCATGATTCCTCGAAATTTAGTGGCTTCTTTGAATATCAATAATTTCAATGACAGCGAATTAGAACGCATGTTGAACGAAGGTTATTCAAGAATTCCGTGCTACGAAGGCACAATCGACAACACCACTGGAATCATTTACATCAAAGATATTCTCAAAAAGCTGAGAAAAAACGAGGAAATCATCATCAAAGATTTGATGCGTCCTGTGATTATTATTCCTGAAAACAAAAAGATCGGAATTCTCTTGAAAGAATTTCAACAAAAACATATTCACATGGCGGTTATCGTCAATGAATTTGGTGGAATGGAAGGTTTGGTAACCATGGAAGACATCATCGAAGAATTGGTTGGTGAAATTCAAGATGAAGATGACAATGAAGTTCCAATTGTTGTAAAAACGAGTGACTTTGTTTACAAAGTGATGGCAACTGCCGCAATCAACGATGTAAACAACATGTTGCCTTCGCCTTTCAAAGAAGACAAACGTTTCGATACATTAGCAGGAATTATCATTCAGCGCTTCGGAAAAATTCCAAATGTGCAAGAGAAAATCACCATCGACGATTATGAAATCACTGTACTAGAGCGAACTGGAAATAAATTGAACTTCGTTGAAGTGAAATATCTAGCAGAAATCGATGATGAAAAGGAATTAAATTAAAAATAATTTCTTCTTCATTTTGCTTTTTGGTAGTTTTCGTTAGGTTTAAAATAACAATCCTAATAAACCTCGTTCATCTCCCACCAAATAATTCTTTTATCATCGCCGGCGGAGACGAAATTCATTTCATCTTTTTTCCATAAATCATTCACTGCGTGGGAATGTCCGCCATCTTTTCGTTCGATTCTTTTTAATACATCTGCTGAGAAAGCATCCCAGATTTTAATGGTTTTATCGCGACTGGCAGTCACAAAAACGCGGCCTTGTTGCAGGAAAATGATTCTGTAAATCCCAAAATTGTGCGATGGAATTTCGTACAAACATTTTTCTTCCTTCCAATTCCAAATGCGCAAGTGTCCGTCTTTGCCGCCGCTGAGCAACAATTGTGGTTTGAGCGGAAAAAGGTGCAAGCAATTGACGCCGTCTTTGTGCGCGTGAAAAGATTGAATTTCATTGTAATTGCTCGTTTCAAAAATGCGAATCTTTTCATCCTGACATGCAACGAAAATGATTTTTCCGTCGTTGCTCACGTGAATGTCGCGGATTTTGCCAACATGCAAGGGCAAGAAAATCAGTAAATTCCAATTGAGTGTATTCCAAATCGCAAGATTACCGTCAGCGTCGGTTGTGTAAAGGTGATTTTTGTGGAAATTCTCTACAATCGCAAAAATGGCGCTTTTGTGTTGAACGAAGTGTTTCAATTCGCGTTTTTCTTCCAAATTCACAACATGCAAAGAACCTGATGAAGTGCCAAAAACCAAGATTTTATTATCTTGAATCAGTTTCAGGCTGTAAATACTTTTGTCTGCTTTGATTGAAAAAGCATCCTGCGTCCCCAAAGTCAAATTCCAACGCGCTGCAAAGTTATCTCCCGAACCAGAATAAACGTAATCGTCCACGCCGTCAATGGCGTAAATCGCACCGGAATGGCCTTTTAGTTCGAGATTTTTGGTAATCATTTTTTTAGATATTAGGATGTTAAGATTTTAGGTTGTTAAGACTTTGGTATTTTTGAACAGATTAAAATAATCTTAAAGTTGCGAAGCAACAACATAAATCGAAGTCTTAAAGTTGCGTAGCAACGGCTCCTAATATCTTAACATCTTAAAATCTCCTTACTACATGTCTTCTTCCTCGGTATCACTATCCACTTGCTTCAAGCGCTCGGCGTAGTCGGCTGGGAGGAAATCGAAGAATGTGTCGCCACGTAACCCTAGGCGCAAGCATTCTAATGGAATCATTTCGTGTGGACCGATATTTCCCAAGTTTACGTTGGCGCCAAATAATTTGATGAACCAAACTTGTTGATTTTTTTGCGGTGCTTCCCATAAAATGTCTTCTGGTTTCACTTTTGCAATGATCTTGTTAATCAACATCGTATGTGCAGTTCCGTTTGGTCTGAAAACACCTACGTTTCCTGCTTCACGGCCTTCAGCGATTACTTTCCAAGAACCAGCTTCCAATTCTGTTGTCATCATTTTGATCCAACGGTTTGGGCTGATCAAGATTCCTGAATCTTTTGAACCAACTTCAGATAAAACGGTTCTGTATTTTGCCATTTTACTGATTAACTCACATTTTTCATCGTGGTTGATGATGATTGAACCATCAGAAATTTCTGCCAAATCTAATTTGTATTTGTCCATTACTCGCAAGTAATCGTCAAATTTTCCACGGGCAAAAAATGCTTCAAACAATGTTCCTCCAAAATAGGGACGAATGCCATTCTCTGAATAAAGTTTTATTTTTTCTTCTAGATTTTGCGCCACATAAGAGGTTCCAAATCCGAATTTTACGATGTCTGTTAAGTGTCCATTTGCTTCGATAAAATTCTCAACTTCTCTCAAGCTGAGTCCTTTATCCATCATCATGGTGATTCCTTTGTTTCTTGGTTTTGCGGGTCTTTCTGGAATGTACGGTAATTCGAAATTCATATTTTTGTTAATTTGAGAACAAATCTACTATTTTTTGTTCGTTTTTTAAATTGGGGTACAACGTAAAGAGTTCTTTCGATTTCTCTTCGTCTTCGATTATACAATTAATTAAAAGATTTATCGCTTCTTGTTTTCTGTTTAAAATCCAGTATAAATTTACTTTAATAAGGTCTGTGATCAAGATCAGATTTTCGGGAATTTCCATGTTTTCCATGAAAAATTTCGCATCCAAAATTCTTTCTAAATCAATCAGGAATTCGATGTAATCGCAAACAATTTCTTCGTTGTTTGGATCCAATTCCATCGCCAATAAATAGGCATTTTCAGCATTTGCCCATTCTTCAATTTTTTCAAAAGCACCTGCCAACACGTGGTAAAAACTGCCGTTTGTAGGGTCTAAATTGATGGCTTTTTGAATCAAAATAATACCTTCGTTGGTTTTTCCTTCCAAATCACTTACAATTCCCAAGCCTAACCAAGCTTCTGGTAAATCTGGAAAAAATTCGATGCTTCGGTGGTAATAATGCCTCGCCAAATCATAGTGTCCAAGTTGTTCGTGACATTCGCCCACGTAACACAAAGCCAAGCCGTCTTCTCCGTCGAGTTCCATGCATTTTTCAAAATGATCGATCGATAATTGAAATTTATCTTGCGACAAAAAGGCATTTCCTAAATTGAAATAAGCAGGCGAAAATTCTTCGTTGATCGCCACACAAAATTCATACGCCCAAATTGCTTGACACCAATCTTCTAGCTTGGAATATGCATTTCCTAAATTGTACCAAGCCGTGAAAGAATAAGGATTTTCGTCAATGAAATTGGAATAACATTGAATCGCTTTTTCGTATTCGTTGATTTGGTCGTAGCAAAACGCAATTTCGTAAATCGCTGCTTCGTTGTTGGGATTGTATTTGATGGCATCGTGCAACACTTCAATCGCTTGGTTGTATTCGCTCAAGTTTTCAAATTCCATCGCCAAGTCCAAGAAAATCTCGTCTTTGTCTTCTGGCTCAGAAACTTTTAAAGCTTCTTGAAAAAACTTAATCGCCGTTTTTGAATCACGCAACTGACTGAAAATAGATGCTTTGGTCAACAAAAACTCACAAGTAGGAAGTTCGATTTTTTCTACTTGTGCCAATAGATTCAGCGCTTCTTTCAACTGACCAGTTGCAGAAATTGCTTGCGCTTTTCGCAATTTGAAAAGCATGTTATAGGGAAAATGTTGCATGCCTCTTTCAGCACACAAATTTGCTTTATGGTATTGACTGTTAATTAAATAGTGATCAATGATGGCTTCCAATCTGTCACTATCAATAAATCCAACTGTTTCTCCTTTCAAAGATTTCTCGAATCGTTCCAGGTCTTCGTTGAAATTACCCTCATAATACTCGTCTTCTTCGTCGTTAAACATAATTTCAACTTTGAATATAAATTTAAGGATAAATATCGGGCGAAAAAAAAAATCGTTAATTTCTTTTAGGTTTTGTTGACAAAAAATGGTTTTTTTTAGGTGAAATAGGGAAAGATATTATATAAATCATTGCATTAAATCTTCATTTTCATTTTGTTTCTCTGTCTGTTAAGAGTTCACTTCGACAAGCATACTTCGGCGGGCTCACTTCGACAGGCTCACTTCGACAGGCTCACTTCGACAGGCTCACTTCGACAGGCTCAGTGTGCTTCGATAAGCTCAGTGTAAAAGTTAAGAGTGTGATTAGTCATTTTCATTCTATTTCTCAATTTGAATATTCTACTCGAATAAATTTATAGTTTTGCGGGAAATATGAAAGAAAAAGGGACAATTCACAGTTTGACTTGGTTGCGGGCAATGGCTGCTTTGATGGTCTGTTTGTTTCATTTCAGGGCTTATATTTGGCACGGTGAAAATCCAAATATGTTTGTTAAGTCTTTGAATTATGGTTATTTAGGTGTAATCATGTTTTTTGTGATTTCTGGATTTGTCATTCCTTATTCGATGTACGTGAAAAAGTATGAATTGAAGCATTTCTTTCGATTTTTACTAAAAAGAACCATTCGCATCGAACCACCTTACATCATTTTTATTTTTATTTTATTGCTGGCCAATTATTACACTTTTGTTTATTTATGGAGTTTGCCATTTCCTACAACGGTGAAGCAATTTTTTCTAAATATTACTTATTTGGCGCCCTTTTTTAAAGTGGAATGGATCAATATTATCTTTTGGACCTTGGCTGTTGAATTTCAATTTTACATTCTTACCGGTTTGGTTTATAACACTTTTGTGAATAAGACACTTTACAAAGTTATTGGTTTCGCGACGCTGCTTGCAACGGGATTTTTGATTCCAGAAAGCTATCAAACGGTGTTGAATTATTACATTTATTTCATCATTGGTTTTCAGACTTTCATGTTTTATACTAAACAAATTAAAAGCCTGGAATTTGTGCTAACAATGCTCTTTTCTGTGGCTTTTATTGTCATTTTCAAAGAATGGGAAGCCTTGCCTTTAGTTGCTATTACCGTACTTGCGATATTGTATTTTAATTACGAAAACAAAATATTTACTTTTTTGGGAAACATCTCATTTTCTTTGTATTTAACCCATGGAATGATCGGCGGAAATATTGTGATTTTCACCAAAGAAGGAATGTCTAAAACCGTTCTGTTGCTGTACATTTTATTTAATGCGATCGCGTTTGCTGCATTGTATTATTATGTTGTTGAGCGGACTTTTTTGAGGCTTTCTAAGAGGGTTAGGTATTCGAAAAAGGAGGGGAGGAAAGAGTAGAACTTCATTTTCTTTCTGCTTGGGAGTGTTCAATAAACTGTGTCAAGTTCCTATTTAATTCTTTCACTAAAGCAGCTATTTAAATCATTTCTAATACTTGCCCAAGCGAAGATTTGTCCATTCCATCTTGTATGAGCGTTTTGTATTGCGAGGTAAACTTGTTTAAGAATAGCGTTTTCTGAGGAAAAAGCTC
>CANFUT010000033.1 GCA_947450325.1 Flavobacteriia bacterium | reverse complement strand
TCTTAAACAAGTTTACCTCGCAATACAAAACGCTCATACAAGATGGAATGGACAAATCTTCGCTTGGGCAAGTATTAGAAATGATTTAAATAGCTACTTTAGTGAAAGAATTAAATAGGAACTTGACACAGTTTATTGAACACTCCCAACGCAAGGGAGTAATACATTCTAAATCGCTTTTTTGTTGTTGAATTCTGTCATCACTCAAAAATAACTACCTTTACACCATGCAAAAATTCACCATACATCGCGAAAAAAGCGAATTGTTTTCTGATTTGTCTAACGAACTGACATACAATCAAGAAAGATTCTCTAATTTGCTTACATCACCATTTTCGAAAGAGGCATTTTCAGCACAAATTCAAACTAAATCAACCTATTTTAACGCAGATAAACGAACAATTCTCGTAAATGCATTAACAAATCAATACAAAGATTTTTCTTCAGTAAATGAAGTGAATTCGAATATTGAATCACTTTTGAAAGACAATACTTTTACAGTTACTACAGGACATCAATTGAATTTGTTGACAGGACCAATATACTTCATTTATAAAATCTTACATGTCATTCGATTGGCAGAAGAATTGAAGCAGTTGCATCCAAACAATCATTTTGTACCCGTTTACTGGATGGCATCTGAAGACCATGATTTTGAAGAAATCAATCATACCAGACTTTTTGGAAAAGAAATTCGTTGGGAAAACGCACAAGGCGGACCCGTTGGCGAATACGAATTGACCGATTGGCAAATGATGAAAGAAACGGTTGAAGCTTTTTTTCAGAATAATCCAGATTCAGAAGTCAACGAAGTATTAAAATCGTATAACGGAAAAGATTTAGCTGCTGCGACCAAATCGTTGGTTCATAAACTTTTTGGGAAATACGGATTGCTTATCATTGAGCCAAATGAGAGATCTTTGAAACAAGAATTCGCTGAAATCATGCAGCAAGAAGTGCAAACTTCATTTGCAGAAAAAGCGGTTTTAGAGGCCAATCAGTTGATTGAAGGTTTAGGATTTAAAACACAAGTTTTCCCGCGGGAACTCAATTTATTTTACATACAAAAAGGCATTCGCGAAAGATTGTTAATCGAAAATGGAAAAATTGTGATTCCATCTTTGGGAACATTTTCAAAAGAAGAAATATGCAATCAAATCGCTGAAAATCCGCAATATTTTTCGCCAAATGTGGTACTTCGACCAGTATATCAAGAATGTATTTTGCCCAATTTAGTTTATGTTGGCGGTGGCGGAGAAATGGCTTATTGGTTGCAATTTAAAGGTGTTTTTGACGCTTGTTGCGTTCCATTTCCTTTGATTCAAGTTCGAAATTCGATACAATTGATAGACGCGAACACACAGAAAAAACTCGCAAAATTAAATTTAGAAAATTTGTCCATTTTTAGAGATTTGAATGAATTAAAAAAGGATTTCGTCTTCGAGAATTCGGGAGATTCGTTGAATTTTGACGAATTAGATCAATTGACCAACCAAATGACAACGTTGTTTCACGATCAAATCACGGAAGTGGATGCATCTTTGAAACCATTCGCAGCTGCAGAGGAAGTTAAATTGCAAAAGCAAATTGAAGGAATCAAAGCAAAATTGGTGAAGCAACAAAAATCTAAATTTGACAATACAATGAAGCAATTGGAAGACATCCATGAAAAAATGTTTCCAATGAATAGCGTGCAAGAAAGAGTAGATAATTTTTTCTCATTTTGTGCTCAAGGTGAAGTTTATTCGCTATTGGAAAACTTGAAAAATACTATTGATCCTTGGGAGAAAGATTTAATTATCTTGAATTTGGATTAGATTTGTGAACCGAAAAAAAAGTTGTCAAAATATAAAGGTAAATCCTGCGTTTTGGAGCTAACAAAATATTTATGCGATTAATTATTCTCTTTTTTACATTAATTTTTTCTCAAATCATTTGGTCGCAATCTGCTACTGTTACAGGTAATTGTGTCAGTAAAAATGGCAGCGGGATAGAGTTAATTAAAATTACTTCAAGCTTTGATTCTACATTTACTGAAAATACAGGTAAAAATGGATTTTTTAAATTTAAAGTGCCTGTTAATCAAGATGTAAAATTGATTTTTTCTTACAATGATCTAACAATCGAAAAGACAATAAACTTAGCTGAAAAAGAGGTTAAATCGCTGGGCGATATTGTTTTCAATGTGACTCTTGTAGAAATAACCGTCAATGTTTTCGAAAATGATCCGTTCGTTCTTCCACCGTTGAAAAGTCGAGGTGTAATTACCGCAGATCGTGTTCGAACGTTGGCTTACACAACCGTTGCGAGCTCAAACAACGAATTGACATCCAATTACAATGTTCGTGGTGGAAACTACGATGAAAATTTGGTTTATGTCAATGATTTTCAAATAAACAGACCATTTTTGACACGTTCTGGTCAACAAGAAGGGTTGAATTTTGTAAATTCTGCTTTGGTGGAAGATGTGAAATTTAGCGGTGGTGGATTTGACGCAAAATATGGCGATAAATTGAGTTCGGTTTTGGATATCAAATACAAAAAACCAGATTCGTTAAATGCATCAATGATGGCTTCTTTGCTAGGAGTTGAGGCGCATGTTGCGCATGCCGTGAATGCAAGATTGAATTATGTAGTCGGTGCTCGATACAGAGCGAATGGGTATTTATTAAACTCTTTGCCGACGAAAGGCGCTTACAATCCAGTATTTTGGGATGCACAAACCTTGATTAATTTCAATATCACAGATAAATTAGTCTGGAGTACGTTGGGACATTTTTCTTCCAATGATTATCGTTTTTCTCCCCAAACATCTGAAACAGATTTCGGAACTGTGAATGAAGCTTATCGTTTTAAGATTTATTTTGATGGTCAAGAGCAATCGCGTTTTCAAACAATGACTGGCGGAACAGCTTTGAAATGGGCAAAAAGCAAGAAAACACAATTAGACTTTTACGCCAGTGTCTTCAATACAAACGAAAGAGAATATTTCGACATTCAAGGACAATATTACATCAACTTACTGGAAACCGACCCTAGCAAAGAAAATGTAGGAGATTCAATTGCCACAGTTGGAGTTGGGACTTTTTTGAACCATGCTAGAAATAATTTGAAAGCAACAATCATCAATGTTTACCACAATGGTTCATATCAATTTTCTCAAAAAGAAAAATTAATCGATTTAGATGAAGTTGTCGTGAA
This sequence comes from Flavobacteriia bacterium, assembly GCA_947450325.1. Taxonomy (GTDB): domain Bacteria; phylum Bacteroidota; class Bacteroidia; order Flavobacteriales_D; family Crocinitomicaceae; genus JAQVCM01. The sequence continues at coordinate 27,267 of CANFUT010000033.1, read as the reverse complement.
GCAAAAAATGCTTTGGGGTGTAAACTTTCAAAAAGACCATTTTAACGATGTATTAAGTGAATGGAAAATGGTTGATTCCGCAGGATACAGTTTGCCACAATCACCCAATCAAAGTGAAATCAAATTGCAAGAAGTTATCAAAGGAAATTTGAATTTAAATACGGAAAGAGTAAGCGGCTATGCGCAATATTCATTTGATAGAAGCAGATTTAAGAAACGATATCCTGTGAAAGTTAGCCACATTCAACGAGATGAAAATGGTAAAAAAACGCGTTTGTATTACAACGATACTTTGCCAAAATCTCAACAAAGATTTGTCGCCAATATTGGTTTGCGTTCAGGATATACAGCTGTAAATAATGAATTTTACATGACACCTAGAATGTCTTTTACTTATCATCCAAGATCTTACATGTACAAGAATGGTCAAATCCGCAGAAGAAATGCGCAGATTCGATTGGCGACAGGAATGTATTATCAGCCACCTTTTTACCGAGAAATGAGAACTTTTGTCGGGCAGTTGAACACCAATGTAAAATCTCAAAAATCTTTGCATATCGTTGGAGGCGGTGATTTCAATTTTGACATGTGGGAAAGAGATGTTCCTTTCAAATTCACAGCAGAAGCTTATTACAAATATTTATGGGATGTAAATCCTTATGAGGTGGATAATGTGCGCACAAGATATTATGCTAACAATGATGCGGTTGCGTATGCGTATGGATTAGACTTGAATTTACATGGTGAATTTGTTCCAGGGGTTCAATCTTTTTTCAAAGTTGGATTTTTGTCTACCAAGGAGAATCTTAAAAACGATTCATACAAAGAATATTACAATGCTGCTGGCGAAAAAATCATTTATGGTTATAGCGATGATCAAGTAGCTGTTGACAGTGCGGTAATTCATCCTGGATATATTCCAAGACCGACGGATCAGCTGATGAATTTTGCGATTTTATTTCAAGATAAAATGCCAGGATTTGAAAGTTTGAGTGCTGAATTGGGATTGCTTTTTGGAACAAGATTGCCTTACGGTCCGCCTGATTTTGAGCGCTACAAAGATACTTTACGTCAAAAATCCTATTTCAGAGTCGATTTGGGAATTTCTTATGATTTCTTGTATAAAAAGAAACAATCACAATCCAAGTTTATTCAAAAATTCTCCGACGCGGTGATTTCCTTTGAAGTATTCAATTTACTTGGAATCAATAACGTCTTATCCAAACAATGGATTCAAGATGTTTCAGGAAAATATTATTCCATTCCCAATTATTTGACGCAACGAAGATTCAATTTGAAGTTGATGTTGCGGATTTAATTCAATCAAAATCATTTAAATATGAAGCCAAATAGCCAGTTTCCGAAAGAATTTTCTGTAGTAGATTTTAAGAGTGTTTACACCAGATTAATCTCGGTTTCGTCGCTTGTTTTTATCATCTACATGATTTGGTTGGCGATTTACCTCAAAGATGTTTTCATCATTGCAGTGGTTGCAGGATTGCTGATTTATTCCATTTACATGGTTATTTATGCGTTGACGTCGAAAATTATCTTGACAGAGAAAGACATTACGAAACAAACTATTTTCAAAACGACCACCATTGATTTCAAAGAAGCCAAATCATTTGATGTTTATCTCCAACAAGGAAGCGCAAGAGCAGAGAAGTTGAATTCAAAAAATATGGATAAAACGAGCTTTTTGAGTTTGAAGTTTTTATATATTTCGACTGATTTTGAATTCAATAGTCGCATTTTCAAAAGCAAAGATTACAAAACAATTAAAATTCATTTTATTCCAGAATTGTACAAGGAACTGAAACAAAAAATAAGAATTAGCTAAAATTTATCGTTTGGAACAATATTTGTTTCTATCAAAAATCTAAAAATTAAAAGTTATGAAATTCAAAATAATCACTTTAGTTGCTTGCGCTTTTTTGGGTGCTAATGCAAATGCTCAGTTGTTGAAAGATGCAATGAACAAAGGAAAAGAAGCCATTTCAACGCAAAAAGGAACTCCAGGATTGACTAACGATGAAGTTGTCAGTGGATTGAAAGAAGCACTCGTAATTGGTGCTAGAAAATCAGCTGAAGCAGCATCTTTGGCGGATGGATTCAACAAAAACCCATTGATTTTTATTCCTTTTCCTGCGGAAGCGCAAAAAATGAAAGACAGATTGGTTTCCATGGGCATGGAGCAAAAAGTGAAAGATTTCGAAACTTCATTGAATCGCGCAGCGGAAGAAGCGTCGAAAGAAGCATATAACATCTTTGCTGATGCGGTAAAAGGAATGAGTGTTGGTGATGGTTTTGCAATATTGAATGGTGGTGATACTGCTGCAACGCATTATTTGAGAGAAAAAACGCATTCTCCTTTAAATGAAAAATTTACTCCAATTGTTAGAGCAGCAATTGAAAAAGTGCAAGTGACAGCTTATTGGACGCCATTGGTTGCTGCGTATAACAGAATACCAGGAGTTGCAAAGCAAAATCCAGATTTGGAAGCTTATGTTACTGCAAAAGCTATCAATGGTTTGATGTATTTAATCAGCGAACAAGAAGCAAAAATCAGAAAAGATCCAGCAGCACAGGCGACAGAATTGTTGCGTAAAGTGTTTGGAAAAGCGAAATAATTTTATTCTCAGATTTGAAACGGAATTTAGCGATAGATTCCGTTTTTTTTGTTCCCAAAAATGTTAAATCTTAGTAGCAATGTAATTAAACAACGTTGGCCAATTTACCGATGGAGTATAACTTCCAAGTCTGACAATGATCAAATCTTTACTCGGACAGAAATATACAAATTGATCTAAAATTCCGTGCGCAGCGAAACCAAAGTTTTCTGTTTGCACAAATTCATCTTTCGAATTTTCTACTTTGAGAATTCTTTGATTTGGTTTGAGAATTGATTTTCCATCAAATTTCTCTATGTTGTCGTAAATCCACCATTGGTAGCTATACAATCGATTGTTTTTCTCCGCACCATTCGTCAATGCGCGTTGAACCCAATTTTTTGAAACGATTTGTTTACCGTTCCAATTTCCTTTATTTAAAAACAAACGACCAATTTTTGCAAAGTCATACAACGTGGCGTTCAATGAACAAAATGCTTTGATATTTTGATGCTTTTTACTGTCGATACTCCAAGTTGCAGGATATTCCATTTGCAACGGTTGCCAGATTTTTTCTTGCAAATATTGATCTAGTTTTTTGCCTGTCGCTTCCTCAACAATGAATCCCAACAATTGTGTATTGATGCTGATGTAATCAAATTCTGTATCAGGTGCTTTTTTGATTTTCAAATTACGACACAATTTTCTTAAATCGGTTCCATAATATGCCTTGGCTACATCGCCAAAAGGATTGAAATAATTCTCACTGAACTTGATTCCAGATCGCATATTGAGCAAATGTTCAATCGTTATTTTTCCGAATTTAGCGGTATCTAAATCTTTCAAATAATGTGTAATTGGGTCATCCAAACTTTTGATTTTTCCTTCCTCCAATGCAATTCCTACCAGCGTAGAAACAAATGATTTTGCCATAGAAAATGAAGGAACGATGCTTTCGCGATTGTAGTTTTTGGTAAAATGTTCGTAAATCACCGTGTCATGTCGAATGACCGCAAAACCAACTGTCCGTGATTTTTTAAGAAACGTTTCAAAATCCATTTCTTTTGCACGAAAACGCATTTTTTGAATGATAAATTTTTTCTGAACTTCTTGTTTTGGAAAAATAAAAGGTTTTTCCGCATTTTGAATGGGACGGTAATCAAATTTTTCGTGGTCGTGAATATCAGCAAAATTCCAATAAAAATATCTGCCAACGTGACAAGAATTTAGAACGATGGCAATGGAAATGAGTAGTAAGTATTTCATTTTAAGACAATAATTTAAATTCAATGTCAAATTTATTCAATGCTTTGATTAAATCGTTGTTTGGATCAATCTTGATGTTTTTAGAAGGCATCACAATTTTCATTTCTTCATCCAAAGGATCAAAAATAGTGAATTGTAACTCACATCTTCCTGCATTTGCCATGAAAATATTGGACAAATCTGAAATCAACATCGGACTTAAATTTTTATTTGAAATATTGATATTGAGTGTTTTTGCTTTAATTTCTTTCAAATCATGTAATCTTTCAATCGCATGAACAACAAATTCTGGTTCTTTTCTGAATTTTGGGACTTCAAATTTTCCGCGCACCGCAATGAAAGTTCCTTTTTTCATGTATTGACTGAATTTCAAGAAATTATCTTTGAACAAAAAAAGTTTAAATGAATCTGAATAATCTTCAATCGTCATCGTTCCAAAAGGATCGTTGTTTTTCGTCATTCGCTCTTCAGAATCAGTCACAACAGCAGCAATCAATACATCTTTACCATAATGTTCAATGGGATTTGTAAGCATTCCGATATTTCCTTTGCAGAATGATTCTATTTCTAGTCTAAAATCGTCCAACGGATGCCCTGAAATAAAAATTCCTACGACTTCTTTCTCTTTGTTCAATTTGTACATGGACGGCCATTCTTCCGCTCTTGGAATCTCTGGTTCAGGCATTTCAATTCCGCTTGCTTCGCCGAACATTGAAAATTGAGATGAATTGGCATTTTCTTGAAAATTAGCGCCAAAACGCATGGCATTTTCCAAGAAAGTCTTTCCAGAACCGTCTTCTTTGAAATATTGCGCTCTGTGAACGTTTTTGAACGAATCAAATCCACCTGCATAAGCCAAACTTTCAAATGCTTTTTTGGTGCACACTCTTAAATTTACTCTTTTCGAGAAATCAAAAATGGAGTTGTAATTTCCATTTTCTTTGCGCTCTGCGATAATTGCATCCACTGGTGCACTTCCTAAACCTTTGATTGCGCCCAACCCGAATCGAATCGCGCCTGCTTTATTAACTGTAAATAAGTAAGATGATTCATTCACATCTGGTCCCAAAACTTCAACGCCCATGCGTTTGCATTCTTCCATGAAAAAGGAAACTTGCTTGATGTCGTTCATGTTGTTGCTCAACACAGAAGCCATGTATTCAGCAGGATAATTCGCTTTTAGATAAGCCGTTTGGTAGGCAATCCACGCATAACAAGTCGAGTGAGATTTATTGAATGCGTAAGAAGCAAAAGCTTCCCAGTCTTTCCAGATTTTTTCCAACGGAGCGGGCGCATGACCTCGTTCTCCACCTTGCTTGATGAATTGCGGTTTCATTTTATCCAGCAAATAAATCTGCTTTTTCCCCATCGCTTTTCGCAATGTATCGGCTTCACCTTTGGAAAATCCTGCTAACTTTTGAGAAAGTAACATTACTTGCTCTTGGTAAACCGTAATTCCGTAGGTTTCACTCAAATATTCTTCACACGCATCAATGTCGTATTTGATTTCTTCGATACCGTGTTTACGCTTAATGAACGATGGAATATACTCAAGTGGACCAGGACGATAAAGTGCATTCATGGCAATTAAATCTGCGAAAACCGTTGGTTTCAGTTCACGCATGTATTTTTGCATACCAGCAGATTCATATTGGAAAATCCCAACCGTTTCTCCGCGTTGGAAAAGCTCATATGTCTTCGTGTCTTCAATATCAAAAGCTTCTGGATCTAAGTCAATATCGTGTCGTTCTTTGACATTTTTGACTGCATGTTTGATTAACGTCAAGGTTTTTAACCCCAAAAAGTCCATTTTCAACAAACCTGCTTCTTCAGCCACAGAGTTGTCGAATTGTGTACACCACATTTCCGAATCTTTGGCAGTGGCAACGGGAACATAATTGGTAATATCATCTGGAGTGATAATTACACCGCAAGCGTGAATTCCAGTATTTCGAACTGAACCTTCTAATTTTCTAGCTTGCTGAATCACTTGCGCTTGCAAATCAATTCCGTCCGACAACCGTTTCAATTCGTTTGCAGCTTGGATATCTTCAGTTCTATTTTTTAGTTTTTCCGCCAACTCTAAATCTGGAAGCGAAAATAATTTTTTAAGAGAAATGTCTGGAACCAACTTGGCGATTCTATCTGCTTCGTATAATGGTAAATCCAACGCTCGAGCAGTATCTCGAATAGACGATTTCGCGGCCATCGTTCCATAAGTGATAATTTGTGCTACTTGATTGGAACCGTATTTATTGATTACCCATTCTATGACTTTTCCGCGACCTTCATCGTCAAAATCAATATCGATATCGGGCATCGATACACGGTCAGGATTTAAGAAACGCTCAAAAAGTAGATCGTATCTGATTGGATCAACATTGGTAATTTGAATGCAATAAGCGACAACTGAACCTGCCGCAGAACCACGTCCAGGACCAACTGAAACGCCCATATCTCTGGCAGCGTGACAAAAATCTTGTACAATCAAGAAATAACCTGGATATCCGGTTCTTTCAATGGTTGCTAATTCAAAATCAATTCGTTCCCTGATTTCGTCAGTGATTTCAGGATATCTTTTTTCGGCACCGACATAGGTCAAATGACGTAAATAATTGTTTTCACCCCGTTTTCCGCCATCAATCGCATCTTCTGCCGATTGAAATTCTTCAGGAATATCGAAAGCGGGGAGAAGTACTTCTCTTGCCAAACCAAATGGTTCAATTTTGTTGATGATTTCCCCAATCGATTCAATTGCTTCAGGTAAATCAGCAAAAAGCGCTTTCATTTCCTCAGCTGATTTGTAGTAATATTGGTCGTTGTCTAAACCATATCTAAATCCGCGACCACGACCTTTTGGTGTTGCAAACAATTCATTGTCTTTCACGCAGAGTAAAATGTCGTGAGAAGTAGAATCTTTTTTATCGAGGTAATAAGTGTTGTTTGTCGCAACCAATTTGACATTGTATTTCTGTCCAAGACGAATCAAAACTTCATTGACACGATCCTCATTTTCTTGACCATGACGCATTATTTCAAGGTAAAAATCGTCTTGAAAAAGATTCTTCCACCAAGAAAGCGCTTCTTCCGCTTGGTTTTCACCCACATTTAAGATCAAACTTGAAATTTCACCATACAAATTTCCTGAAAGCACGATGATGTCTTCACTGTACTTTTCAATCAATTTTTTGTCGATTCGAGGAACATAATACATTCCTGTGGTGTAGGCAATAGAGGCTAATTTGATTAAATTTTGGTAACCGTTTTTATTTTTAGCCAGTAAAACTACCTGATAACCATTGTCTTTTTGTGTTTTATCATCGTGATTTCTGCAGACATTGAATTCACAACCGATAATGGGCAAAATTTCTTTTTTCGTATATTCTTCTCCTGCTAAAGCAGCTGCTTCGCGCTCTTCTTTTATTTTTTTATTGTAACCACTGATCGCTTTTTCAAAATGAAAAGCAGCCATCATGTTTCCAGTATCAGTCAATGCGACAGCAGGCAATTCTAATTCTGCCGTTTTTGCAACCAAACCAGCAATATTGATGGTTGATTGAAGAATGGAATATTGTGAATGATTGTGTAAATGTGCAAATGGAGCATCAGCCAGTCGTTCTAAATCAGTATCTCTAACTGTTGTCGTTCGTTGACTCGCTTTTTTAAGTTCAAGACTCGCTTCCTTTAAATTCAGGTGTTTTAAACCAATCGGTTGAATTTTATTGGGAAATTTTTGTCTGAATTCGTGCAAGTAAATTTGCTCTCTTTGTAATTCTAAAGGAGTAAAAATCTCTGCCCTAATCAATTCGAAGAAACAGCGAGTTGTCGCTTCAACATCGGCCGTTGCGTTGTGAGCTTCTGCAAATGGTTGATCAAACAGCGCATCATGCAATTCGGAAAGCGTTGGGAATTTTTGTTTACGCATCGCAGAAAGCGCAATTTCTCTTTGCTCTGCTGGTACGTCCAACCAACTATTTCCGATATTTCTGAGTGCTAAAATTTCATCTGATAAAGGAAAATCCTTAAAGTATTTACTTTCGATTTCTTCTCTTCCATTTACCAGAATCGGTTTGTCGTAACGATCGGTTTTTACCCTTCCTGAATCGCCATTTTTGTAGAAATCGACAAATGCCACCGTTCTTGCTGAAATTTCAGTACACGTATCCAAAGTTGGCATTTCTTGCAATGCATTTGAAACATTCAATCTGTGAAACTCACAACCCATGATGTTTTTGTCAAATCCAATGTTCTGTCCAACTACAAATTTGGCTTTTCCCAATGCCTCATTGAATAATTGTAGAACTGTTTCAAGCGATTCTCCACCTTGCATCGCCAATTCAGTAGAAATACCATGAATTTTTTCAGCATCAAAAGGAATGTCAAATCCTTCCGGTTTGATCAAAAAATCTTTGGCTTCAATCAGTTCTCCCATGTCATCATGCAACTGCCAAGCAATTTGTATTGCACGCGGCCAATTGTCTGTATCTGTGTACGGTAAATTCCAGTTTTTTGGTAAACCTGTTGTTTCTGTGTCAAATATGATGTACATTCTTTGGGAAAATTTGGGAGTATAAAGATAGGTAATTAACAATTAAAAAATTGAAAATTAATGAACGATTTGATGAAAGTTATCAATAAAGGCTTTGCATATTCTTTCGGTCTATTTTTTAGAAACAAATTTAACTTATTTGAAAATATTGTGAGAATATTTGATGGTAAATAATAAAAAAAGGCAAAAACCAATAATAAACTGATTTTTGCCTTAAGATTCAAAATAGCTTTTGAGCTGTATGTTAGTCCATTGTTAAACGTACAATTTCATCACTAATATATTTGTTATTCAAATCTTCATCGCTTGAATAATCAAGAAGGAAATAAATTTTTGTCGATGCGGTAATTTCTTCTGTGAATGCTGTATTTGGACTTATAACTTCAATGGTTCCATCTTTTTGTGGATGAACTAAATCTATTTCAATGATATCATCACCAGCATATTTTTGTTTAATTTTTTGTGACCAGTTTACTTTTGTTATTAAATCTTTTTTGAGTTTTCCGTCTACATAAAGATTCTTTACATCGACCAATGCAAGATTATATTCAGCGTCTAGTAAAATCCAAACATCATCAACATCATTTGTTTCAATGGTTGGCTTTTGGATTCTTCGCATGTAAATATTATCTCCATCTTCTTTGATCAATCTGTATTTATTTTTATCGTAGTTTTTTTCATCTTTTGGCTGAATAAACATCCTAAATTCTCCATCAAGCGTTCTACCACCAAATAAATAACATTCATCTTTTTCTCCTGTAGAAGATATCACCTCTGATTCATATCCAGCCAAATCTGCATTTTCTTCTTCACCATTTACATCAACAATCGAGTACCGAATTGAATCACCACTTGGATTGTAGAAGTGGATTGTAGTTGATTCAGTATCTGTTTGTTCAACATTAAACATATCTTTATCAAATGTATTTACTGGATTTGGATTATAAATCAGCAATAGATAAATACATAAAATTAGAAATATCATTCCCCAAAATAATACAGGTATATAAAAGAAACTATGCTTCCATAAATTTAATTTCTTACCAGTTTTGCTTTTTTCTTCCTCTGAAGGAAGAGAAAGGGCCAAGCCAACTAATATGAAAATAATCGAAGAATAAAAAAACGCCCAACCCAATAGATTTGTGTTGCCTAAGGTTTTGTCTTCATAAAATAAGGATACAATATACCCAATTGCAACTAATAAAATTGGGACGATAATTCCAATTCCTCTCCAAATAAAAATCATGTTTGTAATATTTTAAATTAATTAGATTGCTAATTTATTTAAAATATTTTAACGCGCAATAGCGAAATAGTTAATAAAGAGTTTATTAGTCCTTTTACCTTCGATTTATTTTTCCCAAATGATCTAAAGTATTGGTGTTTCTGTATCTTGCGGTGCGTGCTTTTTCTTTACTTCTTTTAATTGGATTACTTTGATTTGTGCGTTTTTTGATAGTTTGATAAAATGTTTTAATTCGCAGATTCGGAAATTTTTATGATTAAAAGGGGAATTTTTAAAAACTAAAAAGTATTTACCACGGTAGATAAATTAAAATAATTTATTATCTTTGTAAAAGAAAACATTCAAAATTCAACATTATGGATCGCAAAACATTTGTAAAAAGTACCATTTTAGGCGTTGCAGCAGCAGCGACCGGTTCCAATCTTGCATTTGGAAAAGAAGAGAAAAAATCTACTTACGATGAATTAATGCAACAAGTTGGATACAATCATTTACCAAACATAGAAGAAAAGACAATGAAAACAATATTACATAAAGCCAACACCAGAGGTTATGCAAATCATGGTTGGTTAGAAACATCACACAGTTTTAGTTTTGCAAATTATTACAATCCAGAACGTGTTCATTTTGGCGCTTTACGCGTTTTGAACGACGATAGCATTGCTGGTGGAATGGGTTTTGGAACTCATCCACATGACAATATGGAAATCATTACAATTCCTTTGTTGGGAGATTTGGCCCACAAAGATTCTATGGGAAATGGAACAACCATCAAATCAGGTGATATCCAAGTGATGAGCGCAGGAACGGGTATCAAACACAGTGAGTTCAACGCCAATGCGGAGGATAAAGTGGAATTATTGCAAATTTGGTTATTTCCAAATAAAAGAGATGTGACTCCACGTTATGATCAAATTACCTTGGATGAAACGAAAATGAAAAATCAACTGCACCAAATTCTTTCTCCGTCAGTAGATGACGATGGTGTTTGGATTCATCAAAATGCTTGGTTTCATTTGGGACAGTTTGAGGCTGGACAAACTTTTGAATATGCTTTGAAAGATAAAAGCAACGGTGTTTATGTGTTTTTGATTGACGGTCAATTGACTGCAAATGATCAGTTGCTAGATCGTAGAGATGGATTTGGAATGTGGGAAACAGAAAGCGTTTGTTTTGAAACAAAAACTGCTTCTAAATTGTTAATTATGGAAGTACCAATGATTGTTTGATAAACTTATCAAGTCTCCTGGAGCTTAATTGGTACTTTTGTAAAAAAACACAATTCAAATTTATTCTTAGAATGAGTCAAATTATTGAAGATCTAAAATGGCGTTATGCCACTAAAAAATACGATAGTTCCAAAAAAATTAGCGAATCAGATTTAGATATTTTAAAAAATGTTTTGACTTTGGTGCCAACATCTAATGGATTGCAACCTTTCAAGTTTTTAATTGTCGAAAAACCAGATGTTAGAATCTTGTTGCGAGATAAATCTTATGGTCAATCTCAGATTACGGACGCATCTCATTTGGTAGTTATGTGTGCTTTCAAAAATATTGACTCTGATTTTGTAGAGAACTACCTCACGCTCAATTCAAATCATCGAAATGTTCCTATTGAGAATTTGGCTGGATTTAGAAATCACCTACATCGGACTGTTGTTTCTAAGAGCGAAAACGAAATTTTAGAAGCCAATTCAAAACAGGTTTATATTGCATTGGGTCATTTGCTACACGCAGCGGCACAATTGAGAATCGATGCTTCGCCCATGGAAGGATTTGATGCTATCGGTTATGATGAAATTTTGGGTTTGTCTGAAAAAAATCTTCACGCGACAGTAGTTTGCGCTTTGGGTTATAGATCTGAAGAAGACGCATATCAATTTCAGAAAAAAGTCAGAAAAAGTCAGGATGATTTGTTTGAGGTAATTTAATTTATCTCAAACATTTAAAATAATCAAAGGGCTCCAAGCAATCATTGCATTGGTAATGTGCTTTGCAAGCTGTGCTTCCGAATAAACTGACCATTTTCGTGTTTTTGGATTTACACAAAGGACAAGGAACTACTGTTGCTTCTGCGAAAAGTACACTTTTATCTACTTCGTTTTCAGGCGGCGCAATGCCATACTCTCTGAGTTTGTTTTTTCCGTTTTCGGAAATCCAATCTGTTGTCCAAGCAGGAGAAAGTGTTGATTCTATTTCTACTTCAATATTGTTTTCTTGCAACAACTTTTGAATTTCTTCTTCAATCGTTTTCATTGCGGGACAACCGCTGTAAGTAGGAGTGATGGTTACTTTGCAACTATTATCGTTCAATTCGACAGTTCTAACAATGCCCAAATCAACGATATTTAAAACGGGAACTTCCGGGTCAAAAACCTGTTCCAGAAGTTCCCATATTTTATCTTTTGTTACCATTGCATGTTTGGATAAGCACGTTGCATATATTGCAATTCAGCCAAAGCATAACCCATGTGTTCAGAATGTAATCCTTTTCTTCCACCAGCTTGCTGCCAACCATTTGTTGGAATTGTCAATGTTGCTTCTTGAAAAATCTCACTAATGTAACTTTTCCAAGCACCTCTAATGGATTCTAGATCAATCGCGATATTTTCTTTAATCAAAAGTTCATCGACTTGATCCATGAAAAATAACTCATCTGTAAATTTCCATAGATAGTCAACAGATTCTTGAATTTTGTCATGGGATTCTTGTGTTCCATCTCCCAATCTGATAATCCATTCAGAAGAATGTTTCAAATGGTAACGTGTTTCTTTCAAAGATTTTTCAGCGATGGCAGCTAAATCTTGATCAGCACTTTTCGACAACGCTTCGAAAAATAATTTTCTGAATACGTCAAAGAAAAATTGACGCGCCATCGTGTCACCAAAATGACCGTTTTTTTGCTCAACCAATAATACGTTTTTGTATTCTCTTTCAAGGCGTAAGAATGCTAAATCATCGCAAGTTTTACCTTGGTTTTGAACTTTAGCTGCGTAATCAAAAAAGTTTGTTGCTTGCCCGATTAAATCCAATGCGATGTTAGTCAATGCGATGTCCTCTTCCAGAATTGGTCCATGACCACACCATTCAGAAATGCGATGACCTAACAGCAAACTATCGTCTGCAATGCGCAAAGTATATTCTAAAATTGCTTCTTGTTTATTCATTTTGAATAGAATGTAATATTTAATAATTTCAAAACAAAAAATTAAATATTGATTTTCAAATTATTTACATGTGTAAAACACCATCTGGAACTTCGTAAAAAGTTGGATGTCTGTAAATTTTAGTATCTGCTGGATCAAAAAGTGAATCTGCTTCTTTTGGATCTGATGCTGAAATCAATTTTGATTCAACCACCCAAATACTAATTCCTTCGCTTCTTCTTGTGTAAACATCTCTAGCGTTATTAATCGCATTCTCAGCGTCTGCAGCGCGTAAACTTCCAACGTGTTTGTGACTTAATCCTTGTTTGCTTCGGATAAAAACCTCCCACAGAGGCCATTCATTTGAACTCATAATCTATGTTTTTAAAATGTGAAAATCAATTTTAAGAAGCCATTTTTGCTTTGCGTTTTTCTGCATGAGCCAACGCTGCTTCCCTTACCCAGACACCATTTTCTTTGGCCTTTCTTCTGGCGTCTAATCTTTCTTTGTTACAAGGTCCATTTCCTTGCACAACTTGATTAAATTCCTCCCAATTGATTGTTCCGAAGTCGTATCCTTGTTTTTCTTCATTCCAATTCAATTCAGGATCTGGAATAGTAAGTCCAATTAATTCTGCCTGTGGAACAGTCACATTTACAAACTGCTGACGTAGTTCATCATTTGAAACACGTTTGATTTTCCATTTCATAGACAAAGCTGAATGTTTTGAAGCAGCATCTGTTGGTCCAAACATCATCAAAGCTGGCCACCACCATCTGTTGAAAGATTCTTGCGCCATGGCTTTTTGCTCAGGAGTTCCATTTGCCAAAGTAGTTGCAATTTCATAACCTTGTCTTTGGTGAAAAGATTCTTCTTTACAAACACGAACCATCGCTCTTGCATAAGGTCCGTAAGAACATCTACATAAAGGAACTTGATTGCTAATAGCAGCACCATCAACCAACCAACCAATCATTCCCATATCTGCCCAAGACAAAGTTGGGTAGTTGAAAATAGATGAATATTTGGCGATTCCTGCATGCATATCGTCAATAGATGCTTCGCGATCTGAACCCAAGGTTTCAGCAGCACTATACAAGTACAAACCATGACCTGCTTCATCTTGAACTTTAGCTAATAAAACAGCTTTTCTTCTCAAGTTTGGGGCTCTTGTAATCCAATTTCCCTCAGGAAGCATTCCAACAACTTCAGAATGGGCATGTTGAGAAATCTGACGAATTAAAGTTTTTCTATATTCTGCAGGCATCCAATCGTTTGGTTCGATTTTAATGTCCGCATCAATTTTTGCTTGAAATTCGCGCTCTTTTTCTTCAATATTAATATCTTTCATGTGATAATAATTTGTTTTTATTTTTTTTCGAATTAGCCAATTTAAAATCTAATGCCGCGTGTTCAATAGTGATATTAGATTTAAAATCTTTGCTCAACAAATTTAACATTTATTCAGTCAACTTGTTCATGATTTCTGAAAAAAGAAACGCTGATTATTGTCATTTTTTTCATTTTCATTTTTGATATCAGCTAACTACAATCCATTGTTTTCTATTATATTTAATAAAAAAAATGATTCAAAATCGAAACTTTTAATCTAGATAAGTGTGATTGAAAGTGAGTATTAAAAATATTGTGTTTATAATTTAACAAAATATTCAAAAAAAGGTTGGTTTTTTTAAGTGAAAATCAAAAGTTGGAGAAAACTATTTTCAAAAATATACGTCATTTGAAGTATGCGTTATAAAAATAAATTAACGACCTTTGCAATTCAAAAGTATATTGTTGATTTCATGTTAAATAGATTTAATCTACTATTTTCAATTCTCTGTTTATTATCATTTCAGAATTTAAGTTTTTCTCAGTGCAATAACTTGCAAGCTGATGCTGGTCCAGATGTTTTTTTCTGCAGCGGTTCGTCTGGTGTTCAATTAAATGGTTCTGCAACAGGGGGAAATGGCGGTTATACATATTCGTGGACATTACCTTCTGGAAATCCAGCCTCAGCTTTAAGTTGTAATAATTGTGCAAATCCAATTGCAACTGCTCCTGGTACTTATTTGCTTACTGTTACAACAACACCAAATTGTACAAATACGAGTACAGTGGTAGTATCCAATTCAAACTCCCCAACAGCTAATTTTACTTTTACTCCAAATAATGCTTGTGGCAATTTGCCAATTCAATTCACAAATACTTCAACGGGAAACGGCTTGACGTATTCTTGGAATTTTGGCGATCCAAGTTCAGGAAGTAATACATCAACAGTTGCTAATCCTACACATACTTTTGCTGCTACTGGTGCTGCGAATGTGAATTACAACGTTACATTAACTGTTACTAATTCAAATGGTTGTACCTCAACTTCAACGCAGGTTGTAACCGTAAAGCCTTTGCCTGTCTCAACTTTAGAAGATTTTGCTTTTGCATTTAAAAATTGTGATGGAACAAGTTTTAACTTAACAGTAAATGAGTCAAATACTTCTGCTGGGATTTCAAACTTCCAAATCCAATGGGGTGATGGAACAGCTAATTTTTCTGGGCCAACTTTTCCTGCTGCGGGAATAACGCATACATATACAACGCAAGAGATTTTTACTTTGACTTACTCGCTAACAGGAGCAAATGGATGTAATAATACTTACAGTCAAATTGTTTCAAATATTACCAATCCATCAATTGGTGCTGCAAATCCCGGAGGAACCAACGGTTGTGGACCATTGCAAATTTGTTTTCCACTTACAAATTACACGAATAATCACCCCAGTACAACTTACCGTGTAGATTTTGGTGACGGTTCGCCCATCTTGAATTTGCCACACCCACCGCCAAGTGTACTTTGTCACACTTATAGCATTAGTTCTTGCGGATTCCCTGGAAATTCTTTCACTTTCAAAATGAAAGCTATTAACATGTGTGATAGTTCGGAAGCGACAATTACGCCAATTAGGGTTTACAATCCACCTGCGGCAAATTTCAGTAATCCTTCCGCAGCTTGTACAAATTCATCCGTTCCTTTTGTGAATTTAACCACAGGAAGTTATACTTCTAGTTGTTCTGCTGCTTCCTCTTATGTTTGGAATTTTGGAGATGGATCGAGTTCTGTGACCGTCAATAGTACTGCGACACAATATCATACATATTCAACTCCTGGAACATACACTGTAACTTTAACTGCTTCAAATGTTACTTGTGGAAGTAGCACAATCACACGAGTGATTTGCATCGAAAATCCTCCGATTCCAAGTTATACTATTTCTCAAAATCAAGGCTGCGTTCCTTTTACTACACAAGTCACAAATAGCTCGACTTCTGCAAATACATGTGCTGTTGCCACGGCTTGGACAGTAACTTTTAATGGAAATTCTTGTAATTCTTCGTCTGGAAGTTACAGTTATGTTGGAGGAACTTCTGGAAGCAGCGTTTCACCTAATTTTCAATTTAATTCGCCTGGCACCTATTCAATTCAATATGCGATGACGAATAGTTGTGGAACTTTTACTTCAACAAAAGCAATCACCGCCCAAAGTTCACCTTTGATATCAATGAATTCTCTGTCAACAATCTGTGCAGGTCAATCAGCAACTCCATCTGCATCTTACAATAGTTGTTACGAATCAATAGATACTTATAACTGGACATTCAGTAATGGAACTCCAGCAACTGCTTCAACGGCAAGTGCGCCGAATGTAGTTTTTAATACAGCTGGTTCACAATCGATCACTTTACAAGCAACAAATGCTTGTGGAACTGCATCTTCAAGTACTTCGATACTAGTAAATCCAATTCCTCCGCTTTTAAATCCGTCTGTTAATTCACCTTTATGTGCTGGTTCAACCGCATATTTTACAGCTAATTCTGTTTCTGGCGTTACTTATCATTGGTCTGGTCCTAATGGATTTTCTACTACCCAACAAAATTTTCAAATCAATAATATCACAACCAGTTATTCAGGAACATATTCTGTTTACGGAACAATAGGAAACTGTCAAGGACCTTCTCAATCTGTAACCTTAATTGTCAATCCGATACCAAGTGTGAATGCGGGAAGCAATTTTTCTATTTGTCAAAATGCTCCAGGGGTTACGTTGACAGGTTCCCCTGCAGGAGGAAATTGGTCTGGTTTTGGTGTTTCTGCTGGTGTTTTTACTCCGTCCACCGTTGGTACATATACATTGACTTACAATTATTCAAATCCATCGACAGGTTGTTCAAATGTTGATTATGTAGATGTTACAGTAAATCCTCTTCCATTAACAAATGCGGGTATTAATCAAACTTTTTGTAATCAACCGATTCCAAATACATTGACAGGTTCACCTTCGGGTGGAACTTGGACAGGTGCTGGAATTACCAATCCTTCAGGACAATTTACGCCAACTTCAAATGGAACCTTTCCAGTTGTTTACACATCTACAAATGTCTATGGTTGTATCAAAAGAGATACAATGATTATCACAGTGGTGAATCCTTCGCCTGTAAACGCTGGATCTGACCAAACAGTTTGTGCTAATGATGCAAATGTACAGTTAGCTGGACTTCCTGCAAACGGAACTTGGACGGGATCAGGAATTACTGCTTCAGGGGTATTTGACCCAACGGTTGCTGGAACTTTTCCGATGGTTTATTCTTTAGGCGGTGGTTCTTGTCAGACAAAGGACACGATGTTATTTATTGTAAATCCTATCCCAGTCGTAAATGCAGGAGCAAATTTCAATATTTGTATTGATGCTCCAATTTACAACTTAACGGCAACGCCTGTTGGAGGTACTTGGACAGGAACTGGAATTACAGGCAATACTTTTAATCCTGCGACCGCTGGAGTTGGAACGTTTAATTTGACTTATACTTTCACTGACGCAATTACCAACTGTACAAATACCGATGTAGTAGCTGTCACTGTGGTTGCTTTGCCTGTTGTGAATGCTGGAGCTGACTTATCATTATGTAATCAGCCAATCGGTGTTACGCTGACAGGAGCAACGCCTGCAGGTGGAGTTTGGTCGGGAAGTAACGTTTCCCCAGCAGGAATTTTTACGCCAAATGGGGTGGGTGTTTTTACACTTACTTATACATATACTAATACATCTGGATGTATTAAGTCTGACCAAATTGATGTAACTGTAATCGATGCTCAGTTGGCAAATGCTGGACCAGATCAAGAGATTTGTATTAATTCTACATCACTACCAGTTGTCGGAAATCCAGCAACGGGAACTTGGTCAGGACCTGGAATCACCGCAGCGGGTATTTTTAATCCCAACACTGCAGGAAATTTCAATTTAGTTTATACTTATGGTGGTGGAACTTGTTTGACAAGAGATACCATGATTTTTACTGTTCACGCATTGCCAGTGGTTGACGCAGGTCCGGATGTATCAATTTGTATTTCTGCTGCGCCAATAAATTTCACAGGAACTCCAGCTGGCGGAACTTGGTCAGGTTCAGGAATAACAAATGCAATTTTAGGGACATTTAATCCCGAGTTATTAACTGCAGGTGCTTATCCAATTGTTTATTCATATACAGATCCTGTAACAACTTGTGTCAATACAAATACTTTAATTGCTACAGTTAGACCTCTTCCGGTTCCCAATTTCACTTACAATCCTATTGTTTGTGGAAACGTCGTTGCTTCTTATACAAATACGTCAACGTTGGGCAGCACTTATGCTTGGGATTTTGGCGATGGCGGTTCTTCTGCTTTAGCTTCTCCAACGCATACTTTTACAACAACTGGTTTTACTGATGTGCAATTAATTGTCACGACTGCTTTCGGCTGTGTTGATTCAATTACACACAATGTTGAAATTCAAGAACCACCGTTGGCCAATTTTACATTGACACCAGATTCAACTTGTGCCCCAGTTGTAGTGAATTTCACCAATCTTTCTTCAGGAATTGCACCCGTTTATAGCTGGAATTTCGGAAACGGAACAGTTTCCAATTTACAAAATCCACCAGCAGTAACTTATTATGAAGGATATTTAGCTGATACAACTTATTATGTGACTTTAAATGTTTCTAATTTTTGTGGTTCAGTAAATCATACGGAAACAGTCATTGCGATGCCTAAACCAAAATCAATTTTTGGTACCGATTTAGATTTTGGTTGTTCACCATTTACGCTTCAAATTGCCAATGTCAGCCTTGGATTACCAGATAGCTACTATTGGGATTTTGGAGACGGAACAACTTCAACGGATCCAAGCCCATTTTTGAGTCACGTTTTTACAACTGGTGTAAATGATACTGTTTATACAATTATGCTGGTTGCAACAAATGAATGTGGCGTGGATACATCTTATTATGACATTACCGTTTTACCAAATATCGTAACTGCATTTTTTAATACAGATTACATTTCAGGATGTGCGCCATTGTCTGTTGAATTTACCCAGTATTCAGTAGGTGCAAATGTTTACAATTGGGATTTTGGAGATTTCAATTCATCCAATACTTATAATACTTCACACGTTTATACGCAAGCTGGAACTTACACCGTTTCCTTGATGGTAACCGATGGTTGTAGCTACGATACCGCGACAATTGATATTGTTGTGATTGAACCGCCAGTTGTAGATTTTATGAGTTCACCAGATTCGGTTTGTATCAATCAAGCATTTACTTTTACAAACCTTTCAACAGGAAGTTTATCGTCAACAAATTGGGATTTCGGTGATGGCGCAACTTCTGTGACTACCAACACCCAACATGCTTACACAGCTAGTGGTACTTACCAAGTTACATTGACAGGAACAAGTACAATTAATACGTGTACAGCTTCAGTGACCAAACCAGTCGTCGTGCGAGTCAATCCCGTCGCCGCATTTACACCTAATCCACTCAGCGGATGTGTACCTTTGACCGTATCTTTCGCCAATCAGAGTACAAGTACAAATTTCCAAACTTGGGATTTTGGTGATGGAAACTTTTCTACACAATTCAGTCCGACGCATACGTTTACGAGTGTTGGCGCGTATGTGGTAAAATTGTTGGTTCAAAATACAAACGGTTGTTTAGATTCAATTTCTAAAGTGATCAATGTTTATCCTGTTCCAACTGCTAATTTCACTGTAAATCCAACCACGTCATGTTCCGTTCCTGTAGATGTTGCTACAACCAATTTAAGCACAGGCGCAGTAAATTATAACTGGAACTTTGGAAACGGAAATTTTTCAAATTTGACGAATCCGGTAATTACTTATAGTAATCCAGGAACTTATACAATTCAATTGACAGCTTCAAATGCTTATGGTTGTTCAGCATCTCATTCATTTACTGTCAATATTTATGGAAATCCTGTAGCTGACTTTATCATTTCGAGAGATACAATTTGTTTAGGTGAAACGGTGAATTTCATTTCTCAAAGTATCAACGCAGATTCTGTGGTTTGGTTTGTTGGAGATGGAAATCAATTCACTGGCAATACTTTTCCATATCAATATGGATTGGCTGGAGTTTACGATGTTTCTGCAATCGCATATGGTCCTGGAGGATGTAGCGATACAATGACCGTTACTAATGCAGTTGTTGTAAATCCAAAACCGATTGCAGGATTCGATTATGTGAATGTACAAGATCCAGAGCCATTGAGTGGAACAGTTGAATTTACAAACACTTCCATTGGTGCAACTGATTATTTATGGCATTTTGGAAATGCACAAAGTAGCATAGAATTCAATCCTATTTATCGTTATAGTACCTATGGAAATTTTCTAGCGGAACTGATTGTGACAAACCAATTTGGATGTAAAGACACGATAGACCAAATTGTAATCGTTGAATTTTTTAGTGGACTATTTGTTCCAAATGCCATTTATCCAGATCATCCTGCTTTTGGTGTGGCGAATTTCTTGCCAAAAGGAATTGGATTGGCAACTTATGAAGTACTGATTTATGATGATTGGGGAAATTTAATTTGGGAGTCGCATGCACTCGATGCACAAGGTCGTCCAACTGAATCTTGGGATGGAAAATTCAATGGGGATAGAGTTCAACAAGATGCTTATGTTTGGAAAATTACAGCAACTTTTATTGATACCAAAGTTTGGAGAGGAAAAGAATACGAAGGCGGTAAATTCCGTAAATCAGGAACTGTAACTGTTATTAGATAATCATGAGCAATTTTAAATCTTTTTTAAAACCCTTGATGGTTGTCTTTTTGTTTTTGCAATCGGACTTTTCGAACGCCCAAGATCCAAACTTTTCACAGTTTTACAATAACCCAGTTTATTACAATCCTGGAATGACTGCCATTGGAAATGGATTTACTTTTCGATCTAATTATCGAAGCTTATGGACGCCAATTGCAGGTAAATTCAATACTTATTCAGTAACATTTGAAGCTGAAGCAATCAATAAAGTAGGATTAGGCGTAATGGCATTCAGTGACGTTGCTGGTGAAGGTTTGTTGCGAACAACTTCTGCAAATTTGTATTATTCATACAGAGCTGTTGACACGAGAAACTTGATATTTCAAGTTGGATTTTCTGGCGGAATTGCTAACAAATATGTGGATTGGAGTAAGTTTACTTTTTCTGATCAATTAGATGAGGTTTTTGGAAAAACGTACAATTCAGCTTTCATCAATCCTAATTTTAATTCTGCTACTTATGCAGATTTTGGTTCAGGATTTGCTTTTAGATTCAATCGAAGATCAAGAAAATCAGGAACTTCTTACAAGCGTTCAACTATTACTCTTGGAGGAGCAGTACATCATTTATCACGTCCAAAAGATGCATTGATTGGAGACAAAGAAAAGTTGCCAATGAAATTCAATGTTCACGGAAATGCCAATGTCCTTATCAATAAAATGATTTATTCACCAGGTTTTATTTTTGAAAGACAAAATCAATTTCAAACGGTTACTGTTGGAATGAGTGTCATCAACAAACCATTTACTTTAGGCTTTTGGTTTAGAAATAGAAATTATCTATTCACCGGAAATCGCTACGATTCATTTATCACTTCTTTGGGAATTAATGTTCCAATGAATCGCGTTTCAACGATGCGCGTTACTTATAGCTTTGACCTTACCATTTCACGTTTGAGAACAGCTTCAATAGGTTCGCATGAGGTGAGTTTGATTTTTGATTTTGACAACCAAAAGTTGTTTAAAAACGTGCAAACGCGCCGAAGCAATAAACGTAAATATCGTTGTCCTACCGATTTTAAAGGATACGATTAATTTGAGGGATTCTTCAGTATAATTTGAAGTTGAGATGGTACTTTCGTTTCTAAATCCTACATTTGAACTATGAAATTTATTCAAATTGGATTCTCAGGTAAAAATGGTTTTCTAAATTATTTTGCAACTTTTGCATTAACCGCATCCACACTTTTGGGTGTTGGTTTGATTCCATATACTTTGGCTTTAAAAAAGGCGGGTCTGGTTTTGACTAAAGGAGTTACAACACAAGATGCAATAAATGCTTTGGGAGAAAATACGTTTTTAGCCTTGCAATTATTTCCGTTTGTTTTAGCATTACTTGTTTTGATTCTGTGCAATAAGTTTATTCACAAAAGAACTATTTTATCGTTATTTACTTCTCGAAAATCATTCGATTGGAAACGGTTTTTTACCAGTTTTGGTACTTGGGGAGTCTTGATGTTTGCGATGCTTGGAATCAACGCATACGTCTTAAAAAATCCATACGAATGGAATTTTGATCCGCAAACTTTTTGGATGCTCTTAGCCATTTCGATTTTTGTCATTCCCTTGCAAACGACTTTTGAAGAAGCTTTTTTTCGAGGAAATTTATTCCAAGGAATGGGGACTTTTTTCCGAAAAGGTTGGATCACCGTTTTTTTTACGGGTTCACTTTTCGCGCTGATTCACGGTTCAAATCCAGAAGTTGAAACCTTGGGTTTTGGAATTTTAATTTATTTTTTGGTTACAGGCATCTTTCTCGGAATTTTGACTTTAATGGACGACGGCCTAGAACTTTCCATGGGGTTTCACGCTTGGAATAATATTTTCGGTGCCTTGTTTGTGACCAATAATTGGCAAGTTTTTCAATCAGATGCCATTTGGATCGACACCGCAAAACCAAATTTTGGTTGGGATGCAATCGCTTCAATGGCAGTTTGTTTTCCGTTGATGATTTTCCTTTTTTCAAAACTTTTCAAATGGAAAGATTGGAAGAAGCGCTTTTTTGACGAAGTAAAAAACAGTGAAGATTAATTTTTTATCAATACTAAATGATTAAAATCCGCGTTTGTCACAAAGCATTTTGTTGAAGAAATCAATTAAATAATAATCGCTTGATTTTTTTGACTACAATTTAATAATCAATACAATTTTAATTCGGAATTTATGACCAGCTTAAAACCATTATTAGTTCTCCTAAATCTCTCTATTATTTCTATTACTTTCGCGCAACAAGATCCTTTATTGACTAATTATTGGAACAATTTATCATTTTTCAATCCTGCAGCTACAGGATTGTATTATAAACACCAAGCTGCTGTAAATTACAGAAATCAATGGAACAAAGTAAACGGCGCACCAAATACGCTGATTGCAGGCTACAATACCAAAATTGATAAAATTCACGGCGGAATTGGTTTTAACTACCAATATGAAACGATTGGATTTAATCAAGTTCACCGATTAGATGTGAATTATGGCTACCATTTTAATTTGGGAAATGATAGAGTCATTTCTGCAGGTATATCCGCAGGAGTGCAAAGATTTGGCGTTGATCCAACTTGGATTCCACCTGTAACAGTGCAAGATCCTAGTTTACCTCAAGGTTCTACTCAATATTCATTCCTATCAAATATTGGCGTTGTTTACAAAGGCAATTCTCTTAGTGTTGGATTAAGTTCTACCCAATTTTTATCAAGCGAAAGAAAAAGTAATTTTTATACATCTTCAAGACATTACAATCTTTTTGCGGCTTATGACATAAAAATTGGCAATAAGTTTGTCCTTAAACCGCAGTTCATTGTTCGAACGGATTTAGTTAAAATGTCCGCTGATTGTAATTTGTTGGCAAGATACAACAACCGTTTTTGGGTAGGGGTTATATACAGAACAGCAGATGCAGTCGGTTTTACAGCTGGTTGGGATATCAAGGAAAGATATAGAGTAGGGTACAGTTTTGACTACACAATTAATCAATTGTCCAGCATTTCAAGAGGTACACATGAAATAGTACTTGGATTTTTGTTGAAATAAATTTGAAATTTTAGGGCAAGATAACCAAGGCAAACACAACTAACTTTAAAAATCAAAATAGCTCCGTAGGAGCGTCATGTTTGTAACGACGGTTCCGATAGAAATCGGAATCGTCGAACAAACAAATGCTTTGATTTCTTTTTTGGCGTGCATTTTTGAAAAAAAATCATGACACTTGTAGTGAGTTTACCGAGGTAAAAAAACTTTGTACGAAAAATGCGTTTTTAATTGTGTTTGCTCTGGCAAGATTATTTCAATCTCTCCAAAACACCTTTTCGCTTTACCAAATTTTTGTAATCCCACTGAATGTCTCGTGCTTTTTGGAGCCAACGCGCTAAGTCAGTTGTGTTAATCTGTTCAATCGCTGTAAAACGTGCTTCAGCGGCTTTAAAACTTCCTTCGTTTTTCAGTTCAGCTTCATCAAATGATTGTCCGCTCCAAAATAGCAAACGCACATTGTTTTTCAATTTGCTGTAACCAACTACAGGATTTCCATCCAAAAACCAAACTGGATGCGCATGCCAAATTTTATTCTCAGCTTCCGGCAAATGTTTGTCGATTTCTAGCGCCAATAAATCGCAAATTGCTTGGTCGCTTTCTGTTAGTGAATTGTTGTAGTTTTGAATATCTTGGTTCATAAATCAGTTGTTGTTGAAGAAAACAAGTTAAAAATACAAACTAAATAAACGATTTCAAAATGTCAAAATTATTTTAATTTCAATTCCTTGATACGAGTTTCTACAATTTGATCAATTTCCAAAATGGTATCATTTTTCCAAGTTGCACCAACCGTAAATAGTACTTCCTTGTTCTTTTTTTTACCGTCAGGAAAGAAATAAACTTTTTGTCCAACTTCCAAACTCACTCCGCTATTCGATTTCGGATTTAAATTCGGATTCATCACCCCTGGAATAATCAAATAAATTGATTTGAAAGATCCATTGTGAAAGGTCATCGGAATATTTTGCGCTTTTACTTCGTTGAAAAGTAATGCGACAAATGAGAAAATGGAAAGAAAGATTACTTTTTTCATGTTAATGGTTTTATGCATAACATTTTGAAAGTAAAATGGTTTAGTTTCGTGAATAAAAAGTACATCTACATTTTCTGAAAGTAAATAGAATAAATTAATGCACTTACGAATACGAAAGTAGAAAGTAATAAATGGTTCTTTTGTTTATTTCTAAAGAAGAAGTAAACAAAGATGCCAAAAGAAATAAAGTAGAAAATGAAGATATATCCAGTTAAATAATAGAGTATGGGAGAGAGAAATCGAAAAAGTAAATTTGCTGTTAACCCAAAAAACAGAACAAGAATTCCACCTAATATTAGATTTTTCATTTTATCAATTTTTTGTTATGACAAATGTTAAAGTTGAATTTTGTTTTTCTTTAATTGAATTATTTTTAAAATTTCAAAAAATATTCCGAGACCAATAAATAAAGCTGTAGAAAGAGGAAAAACTTCAATTATTCCAAATATAAATTGTCCATCTGATGCAGCATTCCAATTGGTTGAAATTTGTAGATAAAAACAAAATGGAGGAATTATGAAAAATTGAAACGTAAAATACCAGACCACATATTTAGTACTTACTATTTGCTGCTGTTTTATTTTTTGTATCATCAAATACGTAGAAGCCAGAAAAAGAATACCTAATGAAATTATTACACTAACTCCTATTTTTTTAAAATTTTGACTATCAAAAAATAAACTAAAAAATAACTCAAGGAAAATTGAAAGTATCATTGAAAGAAGGGGAACCAAAATCACTACTTTTGAAATTAATCCCAATAAACTGAAGATAAAGCCAAATGATACAAATTTGTACTTTTTAAAAAATTCTATTTTTCTCAAATGATTTTTTTTCAAATATACTGATTTAAAGAATAAAGTTGGCTTTACATACTTTGAAAAAATTGGAATAAAATAAGGAAATTTCTCTAAAAACAAAAGGCCTCACATTCACCGAAAAATATACTAGAGAAATTTCCAATAATAGGTAACATCTCTTTTCTTTATTAAATGCAACTAGCCGTTAGATATACGCTAAGAAAAACTGTGTTTCGTTCGAAATTTGATAGTTTTTGCATTTGTGTAACAACTTTTAGATATTCTTTTTATATTGCTAAAGGAAAGCTTACAGTGTAGTATTTTCAGACTGGGTTGTTGTGTTTTAAAATTAAATCGATGAAATTAATAATATTGCTATTTTCACTCTTTTTCTTTACAGGAATGTTAATTGGCCAAGTGAAACACACTCACAACGAAGGAGTCCCAGAAAAAACACAATCAGAACTTAATGCGTTTCTAGACACCTTGTATTCTGTTTGTACCAGAAAAGATGCGGACGCTCTTTATAAGATGGTGGATGAGGAAGTTTATAATTGGTCTTCTCATGGAAATATTGGAAAGGCTCCCTACCTTCAAGGATTTAAGGAACATTGGGGACTGAGTGCTCCTGAGAAATCATTGGTTTGGAGTATAATAATTGATAATTTAGAATCTGGAGGCGTTCTAAAATCACCAGAAGTATATGTTATGCCTAACTTTCAGATCCAAGATTCTTTAGTAACTTCAGAGGAGTTAAGAACATGTAGGTTTAGTATAAAAGACAGCTTACCTCTTTACAAAAATGCAAATGGCGATTCAATTGTTAGGTATATAGAAAAATCAAATATTTTTTGCGATAAATTCTTTGGACACTATAGTGATGAATTCCCAACAGGATTGACCTTGATAGATGTAAAAGATGCTGAAACTACTGGTTATGTCGATCGAAGATTTTTATATAAATGGGATTGGAGAATATTTGTTAATAAAATAAATGGTGAATGGAAAATAAGTAGTTTTCCATTGTTTGATTAGGTTCTTGTCTTGCATCAACACAATCTAAAAAGGAAATTCCCCTAAAAACAAAAAAGCCTCACATTCCCCGAAAAAAGACGGGGCAAGTCCTGTGAAGCTTTCTGAGTGGGGAATGACGGATTCGAACCGCCGACATTCCCGACTTTTCAGTCGGGACGCTCTGACAACTGAGAAAATTGGAGATATAATTAGGAATTTCCTTAAAAACAAAAAAGCCTCACATTCCCCGAAAAAAGATGGGGCAAGTCCTGTGAAGCTTTCTGAGTGGGGAATGACGGATTCGAACCGCCGACATTCCCGACTTTTCAGTCGGGACGCTCTGACAACTGAGAAAATTGGAGATATAATTAGGAATTTCCTTAAAAACAAAAAAGCCTCACATT
>CANFUT010000032.1 GCA_947450325.1 Flavobacteriia bacterium | reverse complement strand
TCTCAACTTTTAAAACATCAAAATACTCAACCAAATAATCAGGTAAAAGCAACTTTAACAAATCAATATTTTCCAAAAAAAATCATTTAGGAATCAAAGGTTATAAAAAAATCTTAAATTTAGCTCCACAGGTATTTGTTTTGATCCATTAACATTCATTTTCCTACGCTCTATTCTGACTAACAAAAGTTTGATTTCAATAAAAATGTTTTCCCTTCAATTCAGCTTTTTTATTATTTTTGCTCAATCACACTGTTATTCACATAATTACTGATTGTCATGCTTAAAGTTTTATTTATTTCTGCGTTGTCTTTGTTGGGCTTTACTGTTTTCTCACAAACGCAAGGTTCAGCATATACTGCTGTTGGAAAAGGTGTTGCAACGACATTTTTGACTGATTATCAATGTCTAGGAATAAATAATTCAGCCTTGGGTTGGGGAACGGGTTACAAAGACAAACGTTTTACGACAGGATCGAGTGAGTTTGGTTTTGGAATTTACAGTGATGCCTTGAGCAGTTCAAAATTGAAAAATTTATCGAAAAGTCTTCAAGATCAATTGTTAGGAAAAGGAGATAAAAATTTTGATTGGGGTCAACAAAAAGAAGCTGCTACGAATTATGCGTTGTCAGGAATTGCGATTTTTGCAGATTACAATTGGGCTGGCTTTTCATTTCAAGGGAAGAAATTTGGGGGAATTGCTTTCAATATTTCTGAGAATTATCAATGGTATTCGAAATTGAGTCAAAAAACAACTGACATCATTTTCAAAGGTCAACTTTCTGGATATTTTGATTCACTCCAAATTGTATTGAATGGAGATACTTCGATGATTGCCAATACACAAAATTTATCTCCAGATACTTTGGCCGCAGCTATAAAAGGATCAGTTGCGATTCCTTTGAGATTAAGCGAAATTACCAATGGATCTTCAGTAAAAATGTTGTGGACGCGCTCATATAACTTTGGATATGGAAGAAAAATCATTGGTAAAGATTCTGTCTTCGCAATCTATGGTGGAATTGGTGGACGATTTATACAATCAATGGCGATGTTTGACATGGAATCTGACGAAAATGGATTGAAACTATATTCTTCACTTTCGCCAGCTTTTAATCTAGATTATGGCGCAATCGCATCGACCAATTTATCTACTTATACGACAACTAAAGGCGGATTACCTGCATCTGTCGGAAATGGTTACGGAATTGATTTATCAGCAAGTGCCATATTTTTTGGCAGATTAAAAGTTGCTGCAGCTGTCAACAATGTTGGATCTGTAACTTACAACAGAAATGTTTATTCTGTAAAAGATACACTATTGTCAAATATTTCTTTGGCAGGTTTAAACAACAACAATGTGACCGAATCTGTGAATCAATTGATGCGTGATGGTGGAATTTTGACACTTCAAGGAAAAGAAAAATATGTAGTTAATAATCCTTCTAATATTAGAATTGGAGCAAGTTTTCAACCATTCAAATTCTTAAATTTTGGATTTGACATGGTCGCTCCGTTCAATAAATCTAATCCTGGAAGTATCCAAAATGCCGTTTTCTCTTTTGGTGGAGATATTCGTCCTGTTAAATGGTTGCAATTTAGTGTTGGCTATTTAGGTGGTGGCATTTACAAAACCAATGTTCCTGTAGGGATTAACTTTATTTTACGAGATGGTGCATACGAAATTGGAATTTCCTCCAGAGATGCAATTTCATTTTTCTCAAAAAACACAAAAAGTCTTTCTGCAGCATTTGGATTTGCAAGATTTAGATTTTAAAAATACCCGATTTCACCTTTTCCCTTTGCATTGGTTTTATTGCTTCACAAATAATCGATTTATTGAATATTCGAAAATAACTTAAACTAAATCGTTTATCATTTGTTTTGATTAAAAAGCATTATGAATAAATTCGTTTGGATTCCAGCAGCCGTTATCGGTCTAATAGTTATTACTGTTTTAGTTATGTCGTTTACAAGCAAAGGAACAGAAACTCCAGAATATAAAGTTTTAAAAACCATTGAAGAGGTAGAAATTAGACTTTATCCAAATATGATTGTAGCTAAAACAGCATTAACAGGAAATTCTTTTGATCAACAAGGAAGTACGGGTTTTAGAACTATCGCTGGTTATATTTTTGGAGGAAATGACAAAAATCAAAAAATTGCGATGACTTCTCCCGTTGTAATGAGTATCGGCGACAGTGCAACAATGTATTTTGTGATGCCTAAAAGTTACAAACAAACAGATTTGCCAACACCAAATTCGTCTCAAGTAAAAATAGTGGAAGAATCAGCTAAAACACTAGCTGTTATTTCATATGGAGGATTTTCTTCTGATGAAAAAATTGAAAATCACCGCGCTAAATTGGCTGCAATTTTAACCAAAAACAACATCAAAACGAAGGGCGATTTTATGTACATGGGATACAATGCCCCTTGGGATATAATCGATCGAAAAAATGAAGTTGCCATTGAGGTAGTTGAATAATCTCAATTAAAATTTAAAGGCTTATCATTTGCTTTTGGATCCCAACTTCCCTCTTATTTAAATGTCAATTTTCCATTGTAATCCGAAGAATAAAAAGCGACTCTATCCATCGTTGCATCAATCTCACCTTTGTCTAAATTCGCTGCCTCGCGAAGCGACATGACATAGAACCAATCATTCTTTTTACAAATCCAGGAACCAAACATGGTATGATTAATCTCCAATACATTTAGCGCAAAAGCTTGCAAATTTCGGTCTGGAACTCGCAGCAAAGGACTCATTATTTGAAAGTAGTACTTAGACGAAGTGGCTGGAGAATCGAATAAATCTATCCAGATTGTCGCTCCCTTATAAGTTAAATTCCATTGTCCTCGCTTGTCGCCTCTGCACAACATTGGATCAACACCTAATTCAGCAATACTAGCTTCAATAAGTACAAATGTAGATTCAAATTCCATATCACAAATGTAAAAAACAGAATTTGAAAAACTATCTTCTCTTTAATTATAACACTAGCTTTAAAAAAGAAATCCATCTAATTAAATTTGTTAACATTATAGTGATACGAAGTTTGTGAAAAATCCAAACAATGAGTGTACCTTTGCAAAAATTTAAATGAAATCCTTGAGGTAAGTGTTTACCAAAACCATTTAGATTTAGAAAAGTTTGGAATTTTATCGTGAGAAAAATTTGTTTAATTGCCTCGATTCTTTTTCTGCTTAATCATACCTTTTTTGCACAAATCACCATTGCCTTTCAAGGCGGTGAAACTGGCGATAATTGGAACTTTTCTTCAACTGGTGCAGACAATGTTGCACAATCAGAATCTTTCGCAGCAGCAAATCACACTTCTGGAACTCAATCTATCGTCGTAGGTGGAAATACTGGTGGCGGAAGTTGCTTTGACGGTGGATCAGGAAATGGAACCGACGTCGTAAATACATTTACCTTCAATAGTATTGACATTTCTGGCAGTAGTAATTTTAATAGAACTCTTACTTTCCAATGGGGAAATCGCTTTCCCGTGTGTGTTGGTACAGGTTGGGATTCTAACGAAAATCTAATTTTTACCGCTTATCACAATGGGGTCGCTCAAACCACAACCACAATTGCTACAGGAAGCAATAATGCCAATTTTAATATTGCAACCCATCAATTTTCTTGGAATATTCCAACTTGTGTAACTGACTTCTACTTTACATTGTCTGTAACGACAAATCGGAGAGATGAATTACTCTTTGTAGATGATGTGAGACTTACAACGCCAGATTTAAATCAACCTATTCCAAATACTTCAATAATTACTGGAGACAGCGAAATTTGTATAGGAAATTCACAAAACTTAAGTGTCACTCCGCTTCCGAACACTTTTTATACCTGGAGTGGATTGCCATCAACCGCACAATTTACTTCTCCCAACAATACTTTAACTTCAAATCAAATTACTATTGATTGGGGTGCAACTCCAGCTGGAATTTATTCTGTACAAGTAATACCATCCATGGATATTTGTGGCGTTTTGACAAATGGAAACCCAAGATCAATTGACATTACATTGGTAAACAGCCCAATAATCATTATTCAAGGAGCAACTACGATTTGTCCTGGAGAAAATACTGTAATTTCTGCATCCGGTGCTACAACTTACACTTGGGACAACGGATTAGGAAATGGAAATCAATTCACCGTTTCACCTATCGTGACAACAACCTATCAAGTCATTGGCTCGAACAGCAATTGCATTGCAAGTAATTCGGTAACGATTACAGTTTCAAATTCAGCAAATATCTCGATTGTCACTTCCAGTGATTCAATTTGTGTCGGCGAAACTGTTTCACTTACTGCCTCAGGAATGAACAGTTACCTTTGGCAAAATGCCAATGGATTGATAGCAAGCACTAATGCAACGGTTTTTGCAAATCCAGCAGCTACAACAACATTCAACGTATCAGGATCGATAGGAAATTGCCAAGCACAAGGAAGTATAACGATTTTCGTAAATCCTTTGCCAACAATATTTGCTGGAAATGATGTCAACATTTGTGAGGGAGAATTTGTGACCTTAAACGCAACAGGGGGAAATTCTTATTCTTGGAATCAAAACGTACAAAACGGTATTGGTTTTCAACCACAAAGCACCCAAACCTACTCAGTTACTGGAACAAATAACTTTGGTTGCATTGGCACTGATCAAGTTTCGGTTACAGTAAATACAAAGCCTACAGTTCAATTTCAAGCTACTGTGTTAAATGGTTGTTCACCAATCGAAACGCAATTTTCTGCCAACTTGAGCAACATTCAAAGTTATTCTTGGAATTTTGGAGATGGCAATACTAGTCTAGACCCAAATCCTTCACACACTTATTTCAATGATGGATGCAATGACGTGGAGCTGACAGTAATTTCGACAAATGGTTGCACCGCAAGCTTGCTTTTACAAGATTACATTTGCTCAGATTTGAAACCAACCGCCAACTTTGAAATCAATCCAACGAGTTTGAGTGAATCAAATCTAAACGCCCATTTTTTCAATCTTTCTGAAAATGCGACTAGTTTTTCATGGAACCTTGGCGATTTAACAAACTCAACTGTTGTTTCACCTGAGCACTTGTATGCAATGAACAGCTCAGATGGATACTGGGTTACTTTGTACGCATACTCTGCACAAGGCTGTATTGATTCAATGACCCAAAAATTGCCTTTGATTGAAAATGTAATTTATTATGTACCAAATGCATTTACGCCAGACGGCAATGAATTTAATCAAACATTCCAGCCCATTTTCACTGCTGGTTTTGATCCAACAAGATTTGAAATGCTGATTTTTGACCGTTGGGGAGAAATCATTTACGAAACCAAAGACGCTTCTCTTGGTTGGGATGGCACAAATGTGCAAGGTGAAATTGTTTCTGATGGAATTTACACTTGGAAAATAGCTTTCAATTTAATGAATAGCGATGACAGAAAAATTATTTCTGGACATGTAAACTTGTTGAGATGATTTGGGGATTTTCAAGAAGCTTTCAGGAGCTAGTGTGAACTCCTGAAAACCAATTGAATTTGATTGTTTCTTAGCAGCAGCAGATCAAAATCTTTAAAACAAAAAAAACAGAATTTTAACCAACTTAAACAATCCAATATCATTTGTATTGAATGATGTTGTAAAAGTAATTGCTATCTAAAACCTATGCTAGAGGGCTACCCCCTCAATTTATTAAAACTTAACCAAGCAACAATTTTGACAAAAATTTGCCAAAATCAACATCGAACACCACAGAATCAACGAAAAATACAGTTTAAATTCACAGCAAAATGAGTCAAAAACACTTGTTTTAAGCCACTTTAAGTGATTTTGTATTTTTCGATTCTCAGTTAAAATGAAAAAATCTACCGTTTAATAAAGCAACAAAACAGAAGAGGGTATTTTCAAAAAAACTGAACAATTATTTTTTATGTTTGAGTAAGCATCAACAGAAAACTTAAAAAATAATGAAACGAAAATTCATTAATTATTTTTAGGCGCCAAAAGATAATTTAAGTTGAAAGAAATGCTTGAAATGAATTTTAAAAAAATGCTTCATTTCAAATTATTTATTTACTAATTGTTAAAACTTAAAGTCATGGTAATTATATTCAGTATTATCGCAATTGTACTACTTGTTTCTTTGTATGATTATTTCTCTGCAAAAAATTGGCAACAAGTTACCTCAGATGTTAGAAACGATGTTGTTTTCAAAAACAGAAACAAAAATTACGGTGCTTACATCATGAGAAGAGACTACAACAAAAGAATGTTATTGATTCTGGTTGGAATGGTCGGAAGCATGGGCGCAGCTTATGGAACCTTTATGTTAGTCAAAACAACGCCAAAAGTTGCAATTGAAGTTCCACCAACAACAGAATGGGATACTATTCCTATTACGATTGAACCAATCAGACCTGAAATCAAAATTCAAAAAATTGAAGTCGTTCAATCAACTCCTGAAAAACAAAATGAGTTGAACGAATTAAAAGTGACAGATGATGATATTATCGACCCAAAAATTGAAGTAGATCCAAATATTAAATCAGGAAGTGAAAAAATTATTGGAGATGTTGGAGATCCATTTCAACCAATCCTCGATGAAGGCAAAAAAGGAAAAGGTCCGATTGAAATTATTGATCCAATTGACGAACCCGAAATTGATGTTGATGAAGAGGCACAATTTCCTGGAGGAAGATCTAAATTGATGGAATTTTTAGGAAAAAATTTACAATATCCGGCTTTACCATTGGAACTTGGAATTCAAGGAAAAAGTTACTTTCAATTTGTAGTCGACAAAAAAGGAGAAATTTCTAGAATCAAAGTGCTAAGAAAATTTGACGAATGTCCAGAATGCGACGCAGAGGCAAAACGCGTAATCAGCAAAATGCCGATTTGGAAACCTGCAAAGAAAAATGGTAAAAATGTTGATAGCTATTTCCAAATGCCAATCAACTTTGTAATTCAATAAAATTTATTTTTACAACTCAAAATCCCCGACTTTTAGCAGATTCGGGGATTTCTGTTTTTTGGTGAAAAAAATGTGAATAATTGAATTAAATATTCCCTTTTAGATTGCGCTATAAAAATAAAACGCTTATCTTTGCGCCCAAATTGAGAATTACACTTAAAAGACACCCAAATGTCGCATATTCATGGTAAAGTATCCCAGGTAATTGGTCCTGTGGTTGATGTAAGCTTCGAAAAAGGAGTTGAACTTCCAAGCATTTTCGATGCATTAGAAGTAAGAAAACAAGATGGTACACGTGTTGTACTTGAAGTACAATCTCATGTTGGTGAAAGTTCTGTTAGAACAATCTCAATGGATTCAACTGATGGATTCATGAGAGGAATGGCAGTTACTTCAACAGGTAGTGCAATTAGAATGCCTATCGGTGACAAAATCAAAGGACGTTTGTTCAACGTTGTTGGTGAAGCAATCGATGGAATCAATGAAATGGACAACAGTGATGGTTTACCAATTCACCGTGAAGCTCCAAAATTTGATCAATTGACAACTGCAACTGAAGTTTTGTTTACAGGTATCAAAGTAATTGACTTGATTGAGCCTTATGCAAAAGGAGGTAAAATCGGTTTGTTTGGTGGTGCCGGAGTTGGTAAAACAGTATTGATTCAAGAATTGATTAATAACATCGCTAAAGGTCACGGTGGACTTTCTGTATTCGCAGGGGTTGGTGAGCGTACACGTGAAGGAAATGACTTGTTACGTGAGATGTTAGAATCAGGAATTATTAAATATGGTGAAGCTTTCATGCACACCATGGAAGAAGGTGGATGGGATCTTTCTAAAGTTGATTTAGACGAAATGAAAGAATCTAAAGCTACTTTCGTTTTCGGTCAAATGAATGAGCCTCCTGGAGCACGTGCACGTGTTGCTTTATCTGGTTTGACAATGGCTGAATATTTCCGTGATGGTGACGGTGAAGGACAAGGAAAAGATATCCTTTTCTTCGTTGACAACATCTTCCGATTCACTCAAGCTGGTTCAGAAGTATCTGCACTTTTAGGTCGTATGCCATCAGCAGTAGGTTACCAACCAACATTGGCAACTGAAATGGGTGCGATGCAAGAGCGTATTACTTCAACTAAAAACGGTTCGATTACTTCAGTTCAAGCGGTTTATGTACCTGCGGATGACTTAACTGATCCAGCACCAGCAAATACATTTGCTCACTTAGATGCTACAACAGTATTGTCTCGTAAAATTTCTGAGTTAGGAATTTATCCAGCGGTTGACCCATTGGATTCTACTTCGAGAATTTTGAGTGCTAAGATTTTAGGTGAAGCACACTACAATTGTGCTGAAAGAGTTAAAATCACACTTCAACGTTACAAAGAATTACAAGATATCATCGCAATCCTTGGTATGGACGAATTGTCTGAAGAAGATAAATTGGTTGTACACAGAGCGAGAAGAGTTCAACGTTTCCTTTCTCAACCTTTCCACGTTGCTGAGCAATTTACAGGATTGAAAGGAGTTTTGGTTGATATTCAAGAAACAATCAAAGGATTCAACATGATTTTAGATGGTGAAATGGATAAATATCCTGAAGCAGCTTTCAACTTGAAAGGAAACATCGAAGATGTAATTGAATCTGGAGAAAAAATGTTAGCTGACACGATCGCGTAATCAAAAGATTAAGTTTTCGTAATTTAAAATAATAAAAGATGCATTTAGAAATTATAACACCTGAGCACAAAATTTTTACTGGCGAAGTTGAAGCAGTTCAATTTCCTGGAATTGATGGATTGTTTCAGGTCTTGAATAATCATGCTCCAATTGTTTCTGCATTAGGAAAAGGAATTATCAAAATTGATTTGAATTCAGATTTTGAAAGAAATGAAAAATCTAGTTCTTTGATTGAAGAAGATAAAAATCCTAAAATTATTCGTGTAGGAATCAAAGGTGGCGTTGTTGAAATGCTAAACAATAAAGTAATTGTTCTTGCTGAATAGTAAAAACATAACATACATCAAGAGGGATATGGGAAACCACATCCCTCTTTTTTATTAAAGTATGTCTTAAAAAATGTAAAATTTTACCAGACATACTATTCTTTCATTAAATTCGTTCTCTTAAGAGTTCTTAAATGCATGGATATATTTTCGCAAATTGATTTAACCAAATCGCCAAAACACATTGCTATCATCATGGATGGTAACGGGAGATGGGCAAAAAAACAAGGTCAGGAACGCTTGTTTGGTCATTCTATTGGCGTTGACTCTGTTAGAGACACATTAAGCGCGGCAAAAAAAATTGGCGTGAAATATGTTACTTTTTATGCTTTTTCAACAGAAAACTGGGGAAGACCTCAAGATGAAGTTGAAGGACTTATGGACTTAATGGTAAAAACAATTGCCAACGAAGTTCCTGCGATGAATGAAAATGGCGCAAAATTATGGAGTATCGGCGATGTTGCTGGCTTGCCACAAGATTGTCAAGACGAACTTCGAATTGCCAAAGAAAAAACGTCACAAAATACAACTATCAATATGATTCTTGCTTTGAACTACAGTTCAAGATGGGAAATCACGGAAGCAATCAAAAATATTGCACAAAAAATTGAAAATGGTTCACTCAAATCATCTGAAATCAACGAAAAATTGATTAACGAAGAAATGAATACACAACATTTTCCAGATCCAGAATTGCTAATAAGAACAAGCGGTGAACAAAGATTAAGTAATTTCCTTTTATGGCAAATGGCTTATACTGAATTCTATTTTACCGATGTTTTATGGCCAGATTTTAGAGAAGAAGACCTCTTCAAAGCGGTACTTGAATATCAACATAGAGAAAGAAGATTCGGTCAAGTATCCGAACAACTAATTTAACTTGCATGAATAAATATTTTAAATTTATTATTTTCAGCATTTGCTGTCTAAGCCAAATCAATACTTTTGGTCAAATTGACACGCTAAAACCAACTACTGGCCCAACTTCAATTGGTGGAACAAGCATCAATTTTCAAGAACCTCGAGAATATGAAATCGGCCCAATTAGAATTGAAGGTGCAGATAATTATGATCATCAAGCAATTAAATTAATCGCAGGTCTTCGTCAAGGACAGAACATCAATATTCCTGGTGAAAAAATTGCCAAGGCCATTCAAAACCTTTGGAATGAAGGTATTTTTTCAGACGTTGAAATTTATGCGGACAAAGAAGTTGCAGGAATTATTTACCTCGTTATTGCTGTTACACCTCGACCAAAACTTTCTCGTTTTAAATTCAAAGGAGTAAACAAAAGAGAAGCAGATAAAATAAGAGAAGAAATCTCATTATATTCAGGAAAAACAATTACTGAAAACCTTGTTTTTACAACACAAAACAGAATCAAAGGTTATTTTAGAGAAAAAGGGTTTTATGCTGCAAATGTCGAAATAAGAAGACAAGCAGACAGTTTGATGAATAACTCTGAAATATTTTTAATAAATATCAACAAAGGGAAAAAAGTCAAAATTGGTGAATTTGTAATAGAAGGAAACGAATCAATTCCAACTTGGAAATTGAAAATGGCCATGAAAGACACTAAAAAGAAAGCACCATGGCACCTCTTTAAGAAATCAAAATTTTCACAATCTGCTTATGAAAGAGACCAACTTGCTGTAATCGCAAAGTTCAATGCAATAGGATTGAGAGATGCTGTAATT
This sequence comes from Flavobacteriia bacterium, assembly GCA_947450325.1. GTDB lineage: Bacteria > Bacteroidota > Bacteroidia > Flavobacteriales_D > Crocinitomicaceae > JAQVCM01. The sequence goes on along the minus strand of CANFUT010000032.1, from coordinate 21,783 downwards.
TCTTTTGACACAGTTTACCAAAAAGACGCTAAAAATCTTGCCATTAAAATGGTTATTCAAGAAGGGAATAAATACCTTTTTGGAGACATTGAATGGATAGGAAATACCAAATTTAGAACTGGATATTTAGATACCATTCTAGGAATTAAATATGGTGATGTTTATAATAAAACATTGTTAGATCAAAGACTAAACATGAGTCAAGATGGAAGAGACATTTCATCTTTATACATGGATAGAGGATACCTTTTCTTCCAAATCAATGCAGTTGAAAAAAATGTGAAGGACAATCATATTTCTTATCAAATGAGAATTATCGAGGGCAAAGAAGCTCGCAATAAAAACATCATTATCAAAGGAAATACAAAAACAAATGAACACGTTATCAGACGAGAATTGAGATTCAAGCCTGGCGATTTATTCAACAGAAATGACATCATTCGTTCACAACGTGAATTATCTCAGTTAGGATATTTTAATGATCAAGCGATGCAATTTGTTCCAATTCCAAATCCACAAGATGGAACAGTTGACTTAGAAGTAACCGTTGAAGAAAAATCCTCAGATCAAATTGAACTTTCAGGAGGTTATGGAGCAGGTCGTGTAATTGGAACTTTGGGTTTAACATTCAATAATTTCTCTTTGAAAAATGTCACCAAAAAAGGTTCTTGGTCACCACTTCCAGCTGGAGACGGACAAAGATTATCTATTCGCGGACAAACGAATGGCCGATACTATCAAGGGTACAATTTTTCATTCACAGAACCATGGTTAGGTGGAAAAAAACCGAACTCCTTTTCATTTTGGGTCAATCATACATCTTATTCTTCAACCGGATTAGCAAGATCAAATGAAAATTATAGTGGAGTTGGAATTTCAGGAATTGGAGTTGGATTGGGACGTCGTAAAAAAGTTCCAGATGATTATTTTAGCGCCTACTATGAATTGGCATATCAATACTATGACGTTCAGAGATACTCCATATTCGCTAACTTACCAACTGGTTATGCAAATGATATAAGTTTGAAATATGTCTTACAAAGAAATTCAGTAAACGTTCCAATTTATCCAACAGAAGGTTCACACATGACTTTCACAGCAAAGGGTTCACTTCCATATTCAGCATTTGAAAAAGGTGTAGATTATTCTTCTCAAACTGCTCAAGAACGTTACAAATACTTGGAATATTACAAATTGAAATTTACAGGTGAATGGTTTTTCCCATTGACGAATGATAAAAAATTGGTTTTAATGCCGAGAATTGGATTTGGTTTTATGGGTGCTTACAAACAGTCTAAAGGACTCTCTCCTTTCGAAAGGTATAATATGGGAGGAAGTGGATTAACAGGAGTAAATTCATTTGGTGGTCGTGAAATAATCGCATTAAGAGGTTATGAAGACAACACGCTTTCAAATACATCAGGAGATCCAATCGTTGCGAAGTATACAATTGAGTTGCGTTATCCAATTTCTTTGAATCCACAAGCTACATTTTATGTACTAGGTTTTGGAGAAGCAGGAAATACCTTCCCAACTTTGGCAAAATTCAATCCTTTCAATGTGAAAAGATCTGCAGGTGTCGGTATTCGTGTTTTCCTACCAATGTTCGGTATGCTAGGATTAGATTATGGTTGGGGCTTCGACAAGTTAGACCCGAATGCTTCTGGTTATGGCAAAGCATCTGACATAGGAATCTCACAAAAAGGCTATTATGGTAAATTAAATTTCACCATTGGGATGAACTTGGGTGAACTATAATTAAATAGGCTATTTTTCAATCACAATAAAAACATTATATTTGGCGTTTTTGTTGCAAAATAAAATTATGAAGACATACATTTTCGCTTTACTTTTGATTTTTGGCACATCGTTTGTCAGCTCAGCTCAGAAGTATGGATATATCGATTCAGACTACATTTTGGGAAACGTTCCAGAATATGCTGAAGCGAAAGCCAAGCTTGATAAATTGGCAGATCGTTGGACAAAAGAAATTGAAGATCGTTACGATGTCTTGAAGAAAAAGAAAGAAGCATTCGCACGTGAAGAAGTTTTACTTCCTGCTGAAGAGAAAAAAAAGCGTTCTGAAGAAATTGAAAAATTAGAAACAGAAGCCATGGAAATGCAAAAATTAAGATTTGGTGTTGCTGGCGACTATTTTCAAAAAAGACAAGAATTGATTAAACCAATTCAAGATAAGGTATTTGAAGCGATGCAAAAAGTAGCATCAAACAAAAATTTCAGTTTCATCTTCGACAAAGCAAACCAAAGTAATCTGATATATGCAGATGATAAATTTGATTTGAGCGATGATGTTCTGAAAGAAATGGGTGTAAAACCTAACAATAAATAGTAATAAGAAAAATAAACAAAAAAAGAAATGAAAAAGTTATTGGTTGCGTTGATGGTAATAATGTCTGCTGGGGCATTGAATGCACAAGTGAAAATGGGACATATTAATTCATCTAAATTGTTAGATACATTGCCTTCAAGAAAAGAAGCAATTAAAACTTTAGAAGATTTTGGTGCCGCAGGTGAAAAAGAATTGCAAGAAAAAGAGGCAGATTTTCAAAAAGCATATAACAAATATTTGGCTGAGAGAGAAAAATTAAGCCCAGTTATGCGTCAATATGAAGAAGAAAGATTGCAAAAGAAACAACAAGAATTGCAAACCGTTGAGCAAGATTTACAACAAAGAATGTCTATCATGAGCAATGACTTAAATGCACCAATCTTAAAAAGAATGCAGAGAGCAGTTGACATTGTTGCTGAAAGAAGAAAATTAAATTACATTATTGATGAGTCACAAGCGATTTATTTCAAAGGTGGTTTAGATTTAACAAATGAAGTTATGATTGAATTACTTCGTTTGGATGCTGAAGAAACTAAAATTAAATAAGAACATTGATTTTTCATATTGAAGGCGGTCATTTTGATCGCCTTTTTTTATTAATTTTAACCAAGAAATTGGCAAATGAATAAATTCAATCCTATAGGTGTTTTTGATTCTGGTTATGGTGGGCTCACTATTTTAACCGAACTACAGCATAAAATGCCAGATTATGATTTTCTTTATTTGGGCGACAATGCAAGAGCACCTTACGGACCAAGATCGTTTGATGTTGTTTACGAATTCACATTGGAAGCAGTACAATATCTTTTCAATCAGGGTTGCGAATTAGTGATCCTAGCTTGCAATACCGCTTCTGCAAAAGCACTGCGAACAATACAGCAAAAAGATTTACCTCACTTATTTCCTTCAAAGCGCGTTTTAGGTGTAATCAGACCAAGTACTGAGGCGATTGGAGAATTAAGTCAAACAAATCATGTGGGAATTTTAGCAACAGAAGGAACAGTTAAATCGGAGTCATATGTGATTGAAATTAGTAAATTTTCGCCAAATACAATTGTTAGCCAACACGCTTGCCCGATTTGGGTTCCACTTATTGAAAACAATAAACATTTCACAGAAGCAGGAAAAATGTTTATAAAGGAAGATGTAGAAAGTTTACTTCAAAAAGACGAACAAATCGATACGATTATTTTGGCTTGTACGCACTACCCTATTTTAAAAGACTACATTCAGTCAATCGTTCCTAAAAATGTAACAATAGTTGCACAAGGAGCTATTATCGCGGATAAATTAGAAGATTATCTAGTTAGACATTCAGAAATTGAAAGCAAATGTTCTAAAAATGGTTCAACAAGGTATTTAACAACTGAAAACGAACTGATTTTTAACCAAAATGCATCAAGATTATTGAATAAAAATATCATTTCAGAACACATAAAATTACTTTAATCTATTAATTAAAATTCCAGCAAAATGAAAAAACACTTCTTTTACATATCATTAACTAGTTTAATTTCAGTGCTTGTTGCATGTGCTCCAATTTACAAATGTGGAGAAACCGCTCCTACAAAGCTCAAGGGAAGCAAAAGAGTGAAGATTTTGGCTGCAGAAAGAGATTCACTTTGTAGAATGAATGCTCTAAAGGATGCACACAAGGATACTTTATTGATGCAAATTTCAAGTCTAGATTCAAAAACCAAAGAACTCGAAAGTCAAAAATCTGATTTGGAAGGAAAATACAATGATTTATTCAATGAAAATATTTCCCAATCAGAAAAATACAGCGCAACACTAAAACAAAAATCTGACGAACTCAACAACAAAGAAAAAATACTTGTTGAACGAGAAAAAGCACTGAAAGAAATGAAGTCTATCATTTCACGACAAGATTCTATCACTAAAAGATTAAATGATGTTCTGAGAAATGCCCTTTTGGGATTTAAATCTGATGAACTATCGGTAGAAATCAAAAACGGAAAAGTGTATGTATCTTTATCAGATAAATTACTTTTTAAATCCGGCAGCGCATCAGTGGAAGAAAAAGGGAAACAAGCCATCAAATTGTTGGCAGATGTTTTGCAAAAAAATCCAGACATCGATATTTTAATTGAAGGCCACACTGACAACGACCCAATTAAAACCGCTGTTTATAAAGACAACTGGGACTTAAGTGTGGGTCGCGCAACAACCATTGTTCGAATCTTAACTGAAGATTACAAGATTCTTCCAACACGCATGACCGCTTCAGGAAAAGGTGAATTTTCGCCAAAAGCAAGCAATGAAACTGCTGAAGGCAAAGCCAAAAATCGAAGAACTGAAATTATCTTATCGCCAAAATTAGATGAGATCATGCAATTACTAAATAACGGAAAAAAATAAGTTTTACAGTTTATTCAGTAGTTAAGATGATTCACGAGGATTGCATTGAAATATTCACAGATGGCGCTGCCAAAGGAAATCCTGGTCCTGGAGGTTTCGGTACAATCTTACGATTTAAAGGAATAGAAAAAGAATTTTCTCAAGGATTTAGACGAACAACCAACAACCGAATGGAATTATTAGCGCTGATTGTAGGACTAGAAGCAATTAAATCGGATCAATATGCAATCAAGATTTTTTCTGATTCCAAATATGTTGTTGATTCAATTTCAAAAGGTTGGGTATTCGGTTGGCAAAAGAAAGGTTTTAAGGACAAAAAAAATCCTGATTTATGGCAGCGCTATTTAAAGTTGCATCCTAAATTTAAAAAAATTGAAATCTTTTGGATAAAAGGTCACAACGGACATCCAGAAAATGAAAGATGCGATGTATTGGCTGTAAATGCTGCGGAATCAAAAAATCTTGAAATCGATACTTATTTCGAAGCTTCTGAAGAAAAATCGGGTTTGTTTTAGTTTACATTTCCTGCCTGTTTCGAAATGCAAGCTTTGATAAATGTATAAACCAATGGATGAGGAATTTCTCTCGTAGAAGAAATTTGTGGACAAAAACCGCATGCAACAAAAAACGGGTATTTCTTCAAACTTATTATCTCTGCTTCTTCAAATTGATTATACCCTTCAATGTCTATCAGTTCACCCAACAAATAATTGAGTAATTGAGGATATAAACTAAATCTGGATGAAGTCAATTCAACAGGTGAATGATTTTCATAGATTTTGATCAATGCATCTGAATTTGGAACTACTTCAACGCGCTCAAATTGTTCTCCTTCTACCAAGTTATCAGAAATCAGTTTTTCCCCATTAGGATTTAAATTATAGCGATTAATAAGGACATCTATCAAAGATTTAAATCCATCTCCCGTAATAAATGTTGGTAATTTCGCTTGGACAACTTGATCTATAATTCCTGTTAAGAAAAAAATATTTTTGTAAGGTCCTGGACTTATCCAAATTCCGTCGTATTCTCGAAATTGTTGCGTTTTAAATTGGGTAGCTTCAGCCAATTTAATCCAATAATAATTCACTTCAATTTCTAGGAATCTTCCTGCATGATCCAAAGCTAAATTGGTCGCATGATGTGCGTTGTAAGTGAAATTGAAATCTCCAATAATGGCTATTTTTAATACGTGACTCATCTACGCTCTTTTTCTATGGAGTCAAAATACAAAAAATGCTGCTCATAGAAATGAACAGCATTAAAATATCTTGAAAAAGTTTCATTTATCTTTTGTACCAACCTTTGAAAACTCCATTGTTTACAGGAAGTGATTGCTCAACATAAGTTGTATCACCTACAGCGGGAGGATTACTTGGTGTAATAATTTGGAAAGTGTGGTAAACAATACAGTCAAAATTAGCTACAAACTTAGAGTAATCACCAGTTTTATCTGATTCTTGAACAATATTTGTGAAATCGATTGTATTTGGATCAGTATCTTTGGTCAACCAAACATTTCCACTTCCATCTCTATATGCAACCTCGAAACCTGCAGTATTTGCACCTGTCAATATAGCACCAAGCGTGTAAGTTGGAGTTGGATTAGCAGTTAAAAAGCCATCAAAAATTGCCAAAGTTGGATCACTCGTAACATTTGCATCCCACTTCATTTGACCGATATTCAAACGCATTGCATTCAAATTGTCTGTTGATTTAATTTCAGAATAATAAACAGCTGAAGATAAACCAGAGGGAGGAACAATTTTAGATTTGCTAGACTCCAAGTAGAATCCATCAACATTTTGAGTCCATTCAACATCAGTACCATTGATTGTACCTGTAAAATTACAAACCAATTCAACTTTTGGCTCTGGAGCAGGTATAACTTCGTGTTTAACACAACTAGCTAACGCAGCAATAACTAACGTAGAAGCAAGAATAGATTTTATTTTCATAGTTTCAATAATTATTTACAATTTCTCCCGAAGGATATAATTCTTTCCAAATGTACAATTTTTTAGCTTTTGTACATCATTTTTATTGAAGAACGTATAAATTTAAAGAAGGTTGGTTATTTTATTCTTTTTTTACGCACGAATTTGTCTGAATGCATTTCCAAATTCAACATTATCAATCCACAAGTCAGCCAATTCAGTCTTTTGGAATTCTAAAGAATAATATTCATGACCATTTTGCATATCGAACCGATCAAATGAATTCATCACATCTGTTTGGTCTGACAACTGTTGGATTCTTCCCATCAACTTATTTAAATCTGTATGATCAACCAACAATTCACTTCTAAAAGTTTGGTTTCCCTGAGAAATTTTACAATTTACATGTACTTCACGACTTCCTGATTCAAATTGAATAGATTCGATGTTGATTTTGTCAAAAATTGCTCTCATATCTTTTAATTTTATGATACAAAGCTATGGTAGCAAAACGTAAGCTATTTACGGTCATCATAAATTAAAAAATAAATTTCAAAATAATTTTTTAATTCGAACTAACTATCTATTTATCAAAATATAAAAAACAAAAAGAGGTGTCCTTTCGAACACCTCTTGAAAATTTAAATATCAACATTTTATTTTCCTACAGTAGCAAAGAAAGTTTTTGCTTGTACATCTGCTGGATCTAAAGTTCTAACAATTCCCCACAATTCTTTCGCTTTAGCGATGTCTTTTGCAGGAGAGTTAACATAATAATCACCCATGTATTTTGCAGCTTCAATCATATAGTTTTTGTATGCTCCTGCTCTTTCTGCTTCAGGAACCAACTCGATGAATTTTTCATAATATGGTCTTGCTCCCCAAGTCACTTTTTTCAAATCCAATTGAACATTAGCTCTTGCTCTCCAAAGTGAAGCCATTGCAAATGTTGGAGATAATTTCGCTACTTGTGCGTAAGCTGCATCAGCCAAAACATAGTTCTTAGCTCCAAAATAATAGGCTCTTCCTAAATCGTTGTATTCTGTAACAGTCAATTTAGTAGAATCTGAACCCAGTTTTTTGTTCAAACTAGCGATTACTAAATCATACTTTTTAGATTTCATATATAATTTAGACAATTCACCATACAACTCAGTACTATTTACAGAATCTTTTTCAATTGCTCTATTCAACTCTAAAATCGCAGAAGAATCACTTCCCAATTTAGACAATAATAAACCTTTGTACTTATAGTCCATCGCAATAATTTTATCTTCCGGCGCAATTTGAAAGAATCTGTTCATTGCATTCATTCCTTTTCTGTAATTTGCAGTATCTGCTTTTGGATCTTTCGCATTACACTCGTAAATTGAATATCCTAATAAACGTTGGCTGTAGAAATTCTCAAATCCATTCGCATGAATTGTCTCAAATTGCGTTACTGATTCACAATATTTCTTTCCAGAAAATAAAGATGTTGCGTAACGGTATCTTGAATAGTCATTGTTATTTAATTCAAGGTAAAACAACCAGTTTTCAACCGCTTTTGAAGTTTGATTGAATTTCATATTCAACTCTGCATTTTCTCTATAAGCCGGAGCATAAGTTGGATCTAAATCTTGAGCTTCAATGTATAAATCGTTCGCTAATTGATAATTCTGAGCACGTTGATAAACTTTCGCTTTACGAACTACAATTTTAGCTTGTTTTGAAAGGTCTAAAGCATTGTTGTAACTTTTCATCGCCTCTGTACCGTTTGTTGGTGTTAATTCCAACAAAGCATCTCCCAACAACAAATGTCCATCAATATTCTTTGGATCCAATTTGATTGCAGTTGTCAAAATAGTAACCGCTTGGTTCAACGCTTTGATTGGTGCATTTGTATATACAGAACCAATTTGACGCATAACTTCAGCATTTTTGTTCTTTGTTAAAGTCAAAGCTTGAACAAACAGTTTTTTACCTTCTGTAGTATCCCCTTTAAACCAAAGGTATTTACCAGTACCAACTAAGTTCAATGGATTAACTGCATCAATTGTTAAACCTTTTTTCCACATGACATTCGCAGAATCAAGATTATCTGCATTAAAGTAATTTTCACCGAAATAAAAATAGTTGTCAGCCTTCGTTGGCTCTTTAGCTACTAACGCTTTAAATTCAGTGCGCGCAGCATCAAACATTTCGTTGTCTGTTTTCTTAATTGCACTTTCTAAAGTTTGTGCATTTACCAATGTTCCAAAGAACATAGAAACAGCTAAAATCTTATAATTTTTCATTTTGTTATTTTCTAGTTTATGCTTTATTTTCTTTTGAAATATAATCAATAGTCTTGCCAAAAAAAGGACAAAAGTAATAAATTGATTAAAATTTATAGTTAAATGTGATTATTCTGATTTTAACTGTATCACCCTTGCAACCATATTAGCAGGAATCAAGGAGGACTTTTGAATCAACAACTGACCTTTTTCACCTGTCATAAACAATAAAAAACCAGAACTAACACCAGATCGAGAAGCATAATTAACCACCCATAAATCTCTTGTCATTGGATATTGTTTATCGTAAATGTAAGATTGATATGGTTTGAACGATTCACTTGTCGCTGTTTTAGAGACAGACATTACTCTGATTCCATTTAAAAAACCCAAGGTTTGCGGATCGTCTTCATCACTGATCCAATTGACACCAATGACACCAATCGCACTTTTGTTATTTTTCACATAATTGATAACTTCAGCATTTGATTTTACAGCGAAAACATTTTCAGGAACTTTTGTTACTCCAGACAAATTTTTCAAGTAATTGAAGTTCGCAGAATTTTCATGATCAAAAACCACATTGATTCCAGTTTCCAAACTAGACCAAGTTTTGGTTTTTCCTGTCAATACATCTTTCAGTTGATCGATCGAAATAGTAGAATCAGGATTTTCAGGATTGATAATTAAAGCAACAGCATCTTTGGCTAAAATCTCACTTCGAACTTCGATATTCGCTTTTTTCAATTTCGCTATTTCTGCTTCAGTTAGATCACGAGTGATACACATTGTCTCCACTTTTTTAGCGAAAAAATCTTGCAAAATCTCTTCTTCCGTTTTATAAACTGGAATGATGTCTGCCAAAGGATTTTGACTTTCGAAAGTATAAATACTTGTATCAAACAAAGGTTTGAATGATTCTTCAAAGAAAATTTTTGCTTTTCCTATTCCATGTGCTTCAGTCACCTTCATTGGATTATTACAACTTGCAATAAACACTAAACAGCAAAGAACTAATTTAAATGAGTTTTTCATATCGAGAATATTATTTTTTGGATGCTTTGATACTTTGGTACAATCGGAAACCTCTAAAAGTCGCATAGGTTATCATTACAATTACGAAAATGGTTCTTTTAGATTCAGTCATTCTATCGTTGAATAATTCAGTGAACAACATAAAGCCAGAAAGCGCCAAGCACATCACAATGATAAAAGCAGAAAAAGTGTTGCTGATGAAATTTGTATTCATAATATTTCAAAAAATCCCCGAAATCCAATGGATAACGGGGATAAATATAAAGTCTAAACTTTTTTAGTTTAATTTGAAGTTCACTGGTAAATCGAAGTAACTTCTTACACCTTTTCCACCAATTTTACCTGGTTTCCAACGTGGCATTAATCTTACTACTCGTTTCGCTTCAGCGTCACATTCTGGACAATCTGGAACTGGACGAGTAACTTTAACGTCTGTAATTTTACCATCTGTACCAACGATAAATCTCAAATAACATTTCCCTTCAATTCCTGCTTCAATTGCAGTTTCAGGATATTTCATATTGTCAGCCAAGAATTTCATCATTGAACCTCTTCCACCAGGATATTCAGCAGATTCCTCTACATCCAAGAAAACTTCTTCTTCTTTTTTCTCAACTGGCGGCGGAGTATTATCCGTCGGAGGTGGAGCAAAAGAATTGTTATCGTCTTCATTGGTAACAGTAGAAGCATTCACATCAGCCATCGCATCTTGCGGTGGAATTTGATTTTCTACAACATCATCCGTAACAATTGGAGGTAAGAAAGCAATTGTTTGTTCCATTGGTGGAATCTCTTCCTCAACTGGTGGCGGCTCAACTTCCTCAACAGGAGGAGCAGCAACACTGAATTGAGACATATCCACTGGTGGCTCTTCAATTACTTCTTCAGGAAGTGATTTGATGATCATGTAAGTACCATAAATCAATCCTAAACCAAGAATTACACTTGATAAGATTATGATCATCCGCTTGTCATAATCTCTTCTAATTACGTATGCGCCGTAAGCCTTGTTGCGGTGTTCAAAAACAAGTTCATTTCTTTGTGCAGACGTAACTTGTTGCCAACGACGGGCAGCAAAAAAGTCGTACAATGAAACAATCGCTACGAGCAATACAATACTGAAAATGATTCCCATATTATTTTACTGTTTTAGCTTTAATTAAATCTAGCTCACTTTGCATGATATCAACTGGTGCAATCACCCCAATATCAGCAATTTTCAACTCATCAATTAAATCAATGAAGTTTTTACAAGTTGCATCATTGTCCGTTTTAATCAAAACTTTCAACGCTTCATTTGCACTTTTAGCTTCTCTAATCATCCTTGTATAAGTTGAATCAGCGATTTTCTTGCTGGTCAAATCAGCATCCAATGTCACTTTTTTCTCTAAAACAAAGTGATTCAATTTAGCCAAAAGTTCACGAACACTGCCTTCTCCCCCACCAAAGTTTGCCTCTTCCAATGTAGTCGCTGGTTTTCCTTTTGCATTGCCTTCAGGATAAAAAGCACCTTCGTAATAGAAAATACGATCTTCAGCTAACAGGAAAGTAATCGCGTTATTTACTTCTGGGATATCAACTTTTTCGATATCCTTTGGCTTCGCTGGATAAACCAAGCTCATTACTTTGGGCTTGCTAAAGGTAGCAGTCAATACGAAAAACGTCAACAAAAGGAAAGCCAAATCCACCATCGGTGTCATGTCGACTTTCGTCGATTGCTTTTTGGCCCTTTTCTTGCCTTTGTCGTGACCACCACCGCCACTTTCTGCAATTTCTGCCATGTCTTATTCTTTTTTTCTTGGATCGTGTTCCAATGAAGTAACAAAATTCAAGTTGTTTAAATTCAAATCTCTAAATACGTCAATCACTTGTTTCGCGCGCACGTAAACCGCTTTTCCATCTACTTTCAAGATGAATTTTGGTTTAAAATCGTTTGCTTCAGGTTCCAAACCTTTGTCAGTTGCTTCCAAGAAAGCTTCTTCCCCTGCAGACAATGCTTCGAGGTTTCCGTACCAAATCCAATCTTTCAATTGGTTGTTCAATGAGTCAGCTGGAATACCAGTTGTTTTGAAATTTTTACGTTCCGCAGAACTCAAATTCAAATAAGCAGGCATTTCTTTCATGTCGCAACCAAAGTTGGTCATTTTCACAAATTCTTTCACTTGCTCGTTGGTAAACTTCAAATTGTATTTTTTCGCCATGCTGCCAAGAAGTCTTGTTTTCACCTCATCTTTACCAGACATTCCGAAAAATTTACGTCCATCTTTATCAATCGACACCATTATCACATTTTCAGGGATAATCATGTCACTGATACTAGAAGGAGTATCAATTACAGCCGCTTCATCAGAACGAAAACTTGACGAAAGCATAAAGAATGTAACCAACAAGAAAGCTAAATCCACCATAGGAGTCATATCTATGGACGGGGAGCTTTTGGGCATATTAATTTTAGGCATTTCGTTCTAAAATATTTTGTAAATACTATAATTACTATTACTTAAGGCTAAACCTTATTTTGTAGTAGTTGCGAAATCTTGTACAATTGTGAAGCTAGCTTCATCCATGCTGTAAGTCATCTGGTCAATTTTAGTTGAGAAGAAGTTATACATGATGATTGCGATAGCAGAACCTGTAATACCCAAAGCTGTATTAATCAAGGCCTCAGAAATACCAGCAGCCAATGCAGCAGTATCAGGAGAACCAGAACTCATTGCACCAAATGAACGAATCATCCCAAGTACTGTTCCAATCAAACCAATCAACGTTGCGATAGATGCACAAGTAGAAAGAATCACTAAGTTTTTAGAAAGCATTGGCAATTCTAAAGCTGTCGCTTCTTCCAATTCTTTTTTCATAGACTCAACTTTTTGCTCTTTATCCATTGTAGAATCTTTGCTCAAGTGGTCATATTTTTCCAAACCTGCACGAACAACATTTGCCAAAGAACCTCTTTGTTTGTCGCACTCAACAACTGCTTGTTCGATTTCTTTGTTAGCCAAAAGTGTTTTTACTTTAGAAACGAAAACATCTACATTTCCTTTTCCTTTTCCTTTAGCCAACGTTACAAAACGCTCGATAGAGAAAATAATGATGATAAAGTTAACCGCCAAAAGTATAGGTACGATAAAACCTCCTTTGTAGATAATTCCCATGTAATTTCCTTGCAATGCTTCTTTTGTAGGATCGTTACCCACGAAGTTAGCTGGATTACCAAAAATAAACATATAGATAACAATACCAATAACTAGCGCTATTACAATAGCGATTGCTGCGATTAATGCCGAAAAACCTCCAGCTGTCTTTTGCTTATTACTCATAATTACTTTTTTTTATACTTTACATTTTGTTTAAGACCCCAAACATAGTAAAAGGAATTGGATTAATAAAAAATATCGATTATTAAGTAGTAATTTTTTATTCACCTATGCAATATTTGATTTTAAATAGGACTTTCACTGATTAAAGTAATACCGATTCAAAAAACAAGCAAATACATTTTTAAAATATTCAAAATCAAACAGTTAATTAATGGAGTTTCTCAAAATTTGATTAATTCGAATTTTTACTAAAGTTACATATTAAGGTTGTGTTAAATTTATTCCGTTTAATGTCAAAAATACACTTAACACTAAAAAACCTAGAAACGTTATTTTGGTTTAGAATTTTACTCAGAAATGTCGTTCTCTCAAATTTTGAACTTATCTTTGATTCATTAATCGAAAAGCAATACTTCAACAATGATACAAGTAAAAAATTACGTCCTTGGACAATGGGTTTCGGGAGAAGGTTCTGAAACTAATTTATACAATGCATTAACCGGTGAAAAAATCGGTGATACTTCAAGTGCAGGTTTGAATTACCAAGAAATTTTGACTTACGGACGCGAGAAAGGTGGACGTGCTTTGCGTAAAACGACTTTCCAAGAGCGTGGTAGAATGTTGAAAGCGTTGGCTTTGCATTTGATGGACAAAAAAGAATCTTACTACGCGTTGAGTGCATTGACAGGTGCAACAAGGGTAGATTCTTGGATTGATATTGAGGGAGGAATTGGAAATATTTTTGCGAATGCTTCTTTAAGAAGACAATTTCCAGATTTACCTTATTATGTAGATGGTGTTGCTGCTCCACTTTCTAAAAATGGAAGTTTTATCGGACATCATATTATGGTTCCCAAACAAGGTGTTGCGATTCACATCAATGCATTTAATTTCCCAATTTGGGGAATGTTGGAGAAAATCGCAGTTAATTTAATGGCCGGTGTTCCAGCAATTGTGAAACCTTCTGAATTCACTTGCTTTTTGACTGAGTTAATGGTAAAAGACATCATCGACAGTAAAATTCTTCCTGAAGGAAGTTTGCAATTGGTTTGTGGATTAGGACGAGGAATCCTTGACCATGTGGACAGCGAAGACGTAGTGACTTTCACTGGAAGTGCGCATACAGGTAAAATGTTGAAAGCAATGCCTCAATTTTCAGAACGTAGTGTTCCCTTCAACTTAGAAGCGGATTCTTTGAATGCAACAATCTTAGGCAAACATGCAGTTCCTGGGACGGTAGAATTTGACTTATTTATCAAAGAAACAACGAAAGAAATCACCGTAAAAGCAGGACAAAAATGTACTGCGGTTAGAAGAATTATTGTTCCTGACAACTTGCTTGACGAAGTGCAGAAAGCCATTTCAGCGCGTTTGGCTTCAACGAAAGTAGGAGATCCAAGTATGGAAGGTGTGCGCATGGGGGCTTTGGCAACAATGACGCAAGTGGATCGCGTAAGAGCAAATGTAAATCGCTTGGCGCAAACGCAAGAAATCGTTTTTGGAAATGCAGACCACGTAGATGTGACTGGCGGAGATTCTGAAAAAGGAGCTTTCTTCTCCCCGATTTTGTTTGTCAATAATGATCCTTTCAAAAATACAGATGTGCACGAAATCGAGGCTTTTGGTCCAGTTTCGACCATCATGCCATACAAAACAATGGACGATGCTATCGAACTTTCTCGCATGGGGAAAGGTTCTTTGGTTTCATCAATCGTTACGCCAAATGACCAAGAAGCAACTGAATATGTTGTCGGTGCAGCCAGTATGCACGGACGAATTTTGGTATTGAATAAAGACTGTGCGAAAGAAAGTACAGGTCATGGTTCTCCAATGCCTTTGCTAACACACGGTGGACCAGGACGCGCTGGAGGTGGAGAAGAAATGGGCGGAAAACGTGGTGTTTTACACTACATGCAACGCACAGCGATTCAAGGACATCCAACCACAATTACCAAAATCACGCAACAATTTCAAGTGGGTGCAGAAATGCCAGAAGCGAATCCGCATGTGTTTAGAAAACACTTTGAAGAATTGGTTATTGGTGAAACGGTTTTCACTCACAAACACACAGTTACCGATGCAGACATCGTGAATTTCGCGAATGTTTCAGGAGACAATTTCTACGCACACATGGACGCAACTTCTTTGGAAGGAACGATTTTCGAACGCAGAGTTGCCCACGGATATTTTGTATTATCCAAAGCTGCAGGTTTGTTTGTTGACCCGAAAAAAGGACCAGTTTTATTAAACTACGGATTGGATGAAGCGCGTTTCACCAAACCTGTTTATCCGGGCGCAACATTGGGCGTTCGATTTACAGTCAAAGAAAAAATCGATCAAGAGAAACGTTCAGAAGACGATATCTCTAAAGGAATTGTGAAGTTTTTGGTGGATGTGTATGATGAAACTGGAGAAACAGTTGCGTTGGCAACTATTTTGACGATGGTGAAGAAGATAGATCAGACGAAATAAATATTGAAAAATCCCAACGCTTTAACGTTGGGATTTTTTTCTACAATAACTACAACCTAAACAACATCGCAAAAATAAGTCTGCTCTCTGATTTCACTAAATCTGGTCGCCAAGATGGATCAAGTGGCACATTTGAATATCCCGTTTGAGAAGTTACTCCACCAGCTCCTGCAAAATAAGGAACGTTTGCACTACGATGTACAAATTCTACTCTAAAAGTAATGCTCTGATTGGGCATGTAATCTAAATTTGTTGAACAGTCCCAACCTTTAAAAATATCTCCTGGATTGGCGCTGAAAGGAAATGCACCTTCTGTTTGGGTTGGATTATTTGGATTCGGCAACGGGCTCGCTTGACCAGTTGGATACAAAACCAAATATCTTCCAGGATTAGTCATTACTCCGCCGCCAATTGTCCAAGCAAATTTATTTTTGGCAAACCACATTCTGTGGTAAATCATTCCGCTGACAAAATACTGCGAAGGTCCATTGATGGAATCTCCTTTTTGAAATCCGTTTACACCATCGCCTTTTTCGAAACCGAAATCAGCAGTAAATGAAATCGCTGCCTTGGAAATCTTTTTTGAATTGGGTTTATTCAAATAACGCACAAGTATGCTATTATCACTGTGAAATCTTTTTCTATTAGGCAATCCTGCGGCATCTGTTCCGTAATAATTATTGGTCAACATTTTTAAATTTGAATTGGGTGTCCAAGTGATATTTCCACCGAAACCGGGCATTTTATTGAATCGTCCATAACTCTGCCAACCATTTACCAACCATGATTCGATTTTCAGATGTTTGGTTGGATGAATTTGACATCTAATTCCATTAAAAAACCAAGGCGTATTATCAGAGGTAAATGAAGCCTGATATTCCCAATTTTCAGCTTGATAAAAGGAATTCAGTCCAATATACGACATAAAAAGTCCCGCATCGATATTGATTCCATACCATTTATTGATGTGATAACCTGCGTAAGCTTCACTCAAATATCGATATACATTCGCCAATTGATATTGACCTTTGTATGGACTGACATCATTTCGTGGAACAACTTGTGAGCGGGTTCCAAATTGCGTCATGACTCTTGCGCGAGCGCCTTTGTACTCGAAATCACCACCAAAATGCAGCGCTGAAAGTGTAATTTCGTTATTTCTTGTAAGCGCTGTGGAGCCAACAACCGTATTGTCGTTTGGATTATTGAACGAATACGTATAATTCACATCTAGCATCAAACTTGGCGTGAAAAATTTCAAGTCTTTGAAAGTCGGCTCAGTTCTTCGATCGCTTCCATTTGCCCAAGTCATATCGATGTCTTCGAAAGGAATTTTGGGTGCTTGGATTGAATCCAAATGACTTTTTTGCGCTGAAACAGAGATAGTTATAACGCTTATAAAAAATAAAATTTTTGTTTTCATTTTCATTAATTAAACATGTAAATTATCATTGAATTTTAAACGTTAAAATTACTAAATAGTAGGAAAACATAAAGATTTTAAAAAGATTAATTCAATCTATAACCAACACCATCTTCTATGCTTGTATTATCCGAAACAAAAGTAAGCCAATAGTTATAAAGAAAGTATAAAGATTTGATTCATTTTAAAAATAAAAAACGCGAACAAAAACCCTGCTGTTCTTGTTTTTAATGGAGAAATCAAAATGATGAAAGAACCAAAAACACTCCGCCTCATTTTAGGCGATCAACTCAATTACAATCATTCTTGGTTTCAAGAAGTGAACGAAAATCACATCTATGTTTTTTTTGAATTGCGCTCTGAAACAGACTATGTCAATCATCACATTCAAAAGGTAGCCGGTTTTTTTGCGGCGATGCGGGCATTTGCTGCTCATTTGATTTCCGAAGGACATAATGTTCATTACTGTAAAATCAGTGAAACAACTTCCTTTTCCAGTTTTGAAGAAGGAATCAATCAGTTAATTCTAGCAGAAAATTTTACTCGATTTGAATACCAAGAACCTGATGAATACCGCGTTGATCAGCATCTGAAATCGTTGGTTCAAAAGCTCTCCATTCCTTGGGATGCTTGTTCCAGTGAACATTTTTACACCGAGAGAGATACTTTAGAAAAAATCTTCGAAGGAAAAAAAACGTATTTGATGGAAACGTTCTACCGCCAAATTCGCAAAAAGGAAATGATTTTAATGGATGGCGACAAACCTGTCACTGGACAATGGAATTATGATGGTGACAACCGAAAAAAAATACCCAAAAATCATGTTGTCAGCGCACCGTTTTTGTTTGAAAATGATGTCACAACCATTTACGAGGAAATTCAAGCTGCTGGAATCAAAACAATCGGGAACATTGATTCAAAACGATTCATTTGGCCTATCAATCGACAGCAAGCGCTGGAATTATTGGACGCTTTTATTGAAAATTGTTTGCCTTTTTTCGGAACTTTTGAAGATGCCATGACCACGCAATCTTGGTCGGTGTATCATTCTCGATTGTCATTTTCGATGAATTTGAAAATTTTGTCACCCAAAGAAGTCATTGAAAAAGTCATCCATGCGTGGGACTCGCGCAAAGATGAAATCACCTACAATCAAGTAGAAGGATTTGTGCGACAAATAGTTGGCTGGAGAGAATTCATGCGGGGAATTTATTGGGCAAAAATGCCAGAATTTGCTTCTTTGAATTTCTTCAATCACTCTAATCCATTGCCAAATTGGTTTTGGACTGGTGAAACAAAAATGAAATGTTTACAATCATCGATTCATCAATCCTTGGATTACGCTTATGCACATCACATTCAACGGTTGATGGTTACAGGAAATTTTGCGCTTTTGGCGGGCGTAAATCCAGATGAACTAGATCAATGGTATTTGGGAATTTACATCGATGCATTGGATTGGGTGGAAATCACCAATACCCGTGGCATGAGTCAATTTGCGGACGGTGGAATTATTGGCACCAAACCGTATGTTTCATCTGCGACTTACATCGATAAAATGAGCAATTATTGCGAAAATTGCTTTTACTCCAAAAAAGAAAAAGTAGGTGAAAAAGCCTGTCCGTTCAATAGTTTGTATTGGCATTTTTATGACCGACATGAAAATAAATTAGGCAAAAATCCACGCATTGGCATGATGTACAATGTTTGGAACAAGATGGAAATTTCCAAAAAAGAAGCAATTTTAGTACAAGCACAATATTATTTAGACAACATTAACTCTTTGTAAATGAAACGTTCAATCATTTGGTTCAAAACAGACTTACGCCTTCACGACAATGAAACTTTGGTAGAAGCCATTGCGCACAGCGACGAAGTCATCCCAATTTACTGCATGGATGAAAATTGGGACAAACAAGTTGGGAAATTTCAAAAAATAGGAAATTTTCGAAAACAATTTATCATTGAATCTTTAATCGATTTGGATAAAAATCTGCGCGAAAAAGGGAGCGGATTGTGGATTTTGAAAGGAAACCCAAGTGTCGAAATCCCAAAATTTGCCGCTTTAAATGAGGTACATAAAGTATACACTAAAAAAGAAATCGCTTCAGAAGAAAAACAAATGCTCGTTGACGTGGAACAAGCGCTTTGGAAACACAAATGCGTCATGGAAACATTCAGCACCAGCACTTTGTATCACGCAGTTGATTTGCCCTTCGCTATTTCACAAATCCCAGACATGTTCACGCAATTTCGCAAGCGAACCGAGCATGAATCTTCCATTCGACCAATTGTTCCCACGCCTGAAAAAATTCCTTCACCTGTCATTCCGCTTTTGCAAGTCCAACATTTAGATTTACCCCAACTCCCAATCGAAAAAATCGACGAAAGAGCTGCAGTTCAATTCAAAGGTGGTGAAACTGAAGCCTTGAAAAGATTAAATTATTACCTTTTTGAAAGCAAATTATTGCTGAAATACAAGGAAACACGCAATGGATTAATTGGCGGTGATTATTCCTCTAAATTATCTCCGTGGTTGGCAACAGGAAGTATATCTCCAAGATACATTTACCACGAAATCAAGAAATTTGAAACTGAAAATCAAGCAAATGAATCGACTTATTGGCTAATTTTCGAATTGCTGTGGCGCGATTTTTTCAGATTCATGTTCAAAAAACACGGAGCAAAATTTTTCAAATTGCACGGTTTTAATCAGCGCGAAACTGCTTACACAGCAAAAGATGAGACAGTGATTCAAGCTTGGATTGACGGCAAAACGGGCGATGATTTTGTGGATGCTAACATGCATGAATTGAAATTAACTGGATTTATGAGTAACCGCGGAAGACAAAATGTTGCTAGTTATTTCATAGACCAACTCAAACAAGATTGGCGCATTGGCGCACGCTATTTTGAACAACAACTCATCGACTACGATGTTTCGAGCAATTGGGGAAATTGGGCTTATCAAGCTGGTGTCGGAAATGACCCACGAGGAAAGCGTGTGTTTGATACACAGAAGCAAGCGAAGGAATATGATGGGAAGATGGAATATCGGAGGTTGTGGTTGGGTGAGTGAGTGAGATTAATTTTTGCTCGAAAATTTATACTACTTAATTATGCTTAAGAATTAAAATCTCACTAGACAATTTTGGGATATCTTTCTGAATAATAGCCCAAATCATCTCAGGTTCAACTGAGTCATATGCATGAGCAATAATATTTCTTAATCCAATGATGTTTTTGATTGAAGAAATTTGAATTGATGGATTTATTTCGGTAATATTTTTGATTGCTTCACCTAGAATTTCTAAATCTCGCTCAATAGCTCGCTGCAAAATTATATCAGACTTAAAAACGATGAAATTATTGTCCGTTTTAGTTTTTATCGCTTCAATTTCAATAATGACACTCTCTACATCGAGAATATATTTAAGTAGCTTATGCTGCATACAATTCTACTTTTGTTTTTTCAATTTCTTCAATTAAGACAGAATTCCGCAGTGATTTTTGGGTAACTAAATCAATTTTTCTTCCCATTAAAGCTTCTAATTTCTCTAAGAAAAAAAAGTAATTGTCTGCATAATCCAATAGATAAAGATCCTCTGAAAACTGCACCAAAAAATCAATATCACTGTCTTCGTTCATTGTTTCTTTTGCAGCCGAACCAAATAAAGCAATTGACGTTACGCAGTGCAATTTGCTCAACGCAATTATTTGTTCAATTTTTTCCTCTACTATTTTTATCATCTTAATTCAAATATACAAAAAATGATTATTAAATCGAATTAATAAAAGTAAGTTTCGACTTAATACATTTATAAAGAGTTAGAAACACTGTCAGAATGAAGAAAAAAGAAAGGGAATAATCGCTCTCGCTCCCATTCCCTTTCTTTTTTGTGGGCGATAGGTCTGAATTATCGAACAAGTTGAGAGAGGATATAAATAGATTTGAACTTATTTCAGATAAGATTCTCGAAATCAATAAAAAGTAATTTTTCATCTTCAATTCTTGAGCTAATTGGAATTTCAAATTTCTAAATTATTTTCTAAAAAACGCAATAAATTAAATTTTAATTTTCTCATTGATCTTTAAAAAAAGGTGTAAAACGCCTTTTTACATCTTTAAACGACTTTAAACAAATTTAAACAAATTTAAAAATTGTTTTGAAAACATTTGACTGCCTATTTCATGTGTAAATTGCTATGACTTTCCAATTAAATAAAGCTCAAATTTTAAGTTTTTTCAATTGAAAAATCTTCTTAATAGAAAGCTGAAAACGAGAAGAATTTTATTAATGAACTTTATCTAACTTAAAACATCTAAAAACTAAAATAAATGACTATTGTCCGATAAAAAAAAATTTAAATAATAACTGTAATATATTTATGTCCAAAATTGATATATTCACTTCAATAACTATTTTAAAACAATATCTGCAACTCAAAAGCAATACACTTGGATGGAAAAAACGGTCAAATTGACCACCCAATTCCAGACTAAATTGACCACCCATTTCGGAGCAAACTGACCACCACTTTCCAGTTCAAATTGACCACCTAGTTTCGGTTCAAATTGACCACCCAAAAACTACAATTTTTTTCATGTTTT
>CANFUT010000031.1 GCA_947450325.1 Flavobacteriia bacterium | reverse complement strand
TGGAAAAAACGGTCAAATTGACCACCCAATTCCAGACTAAATTGACCACCCATTTCGGAGCAAACTGACCACCACTTTCCAGTTCAAATTGACCACCTAGTTTCGGTTCAAATTGACCACCCAAAAACTACAATTTTTTTCATGTTTTTTAAACCATAATTTCGTTCAAAAACGAGTTATGGCAAATAAAATAATAGACATGAGTAAAATTAGAAAAGTAATCAAATTATATTGTAATGGAAAGAGTAAACTATTCATAAGTAGTTATTTATCTCTTTCAAGAAATACCGTTAAGAAGTATATTTCGCTTTTTAAAGTCATGGATATTCCATTCTCTGAGATTAACAAGAAATCAGATGCTGAATTGGAAGCCATTTTTGTGCAAAAACCAATTGAAATACTCGATCCAAAGCTTCAAAAGGTGTATAATTTTTTTCCTCAAATGGAGCGAGAACTTAAGAAAGTTGGAGTTACAATTCAAATTATGTGGGAACAATATATCAAAGAAAATCCCGACGGCTACCAAAGTTCACAATTTAGAGTCCATTACAAAAACTGGGGTAAGAAAGTGAACCCAGTGATGCACATGACCCACAAATCTGGTGACAAAATGTATGTTGATTATGCTGGAAAAACCCTTTTTATTCGAGATAAATTAAGTGGAGAGAGCACAGAAGTTCAGTTTTTTGTAGCCATTCTTGGAGCTAGTCAATATACTTATTGTGAGGCTACACCGAGTCAAAAAAAGGAAGATTTTGTTCAGTCAGTTGAAAATGCAATGCGTTTTTATGAGGGAGTTCCTGCCGCTATTGTTCCAGATAATTTAAAATCAGCGGTGATAAAAAGTAGTCGTTTTGAACCTACAATCAATGAAACTTTAGCTGATTTAGCAGAGCATTATGAAACGACTATTTTACCTGCTAGAGCTTATAAACCAAGAGATAAGTCATTAGTTGAAGGAGCGGTAAAAATACTATATGGACGAATTTATGTTGGCTTAAAAGACCTTCAATTTTATGACATAGAAGCTTTAAATGAAAAAATCTGGATCCTCCTTGAGCAACATAACACTAAAAAACTTACTGCACGCCCATATTCTCGTTTAGACTTGTTTTTAGAAGATGAGAAGTATAAACTTCGTGCATTGCCTGTGGAACGCTTTGAAATCAAATATCAATCATTTGCTACAGTTATGCAGAACGGTCATGTGCAGCTCAGTGAGGATAAAAACTATTACAGTGTTCCTTTTCATTATTTAAAGAAAAAAGTAAAGATTTTGTACACTAAATTTAATGTTGAAATTTATTATAAGTTCAATAGAATCGCCACTCACATAAGGAATCATAAGCCATATGTTTACACCACAAATCCAGAACATTTAGCAAGCTCACATCAATTTGTGTCTGATTGGAGTGCAACACGATTTATCGATTGGGCAACAAGTATCGACGCTTGTGTTGGAGAGTATATCATTCAAATTATCGAGAGTAGAAACCATCCAGAACAAGCTTTTAAGAGTTGTTTAGGTATTTTGTCTTTTGAGAAAAAAGTTGGCAGGGAACGCTTAATAAACGCTTGCAAAAGAGCACTCGACTTTCAAACTTACAGCTTTAAAATTATTCAAAACATATTAGAAAACAACTTAGATAGAGCTGAAAGTGAGGATGAATTAGATCAAAATCTACCTGAACATTCGAACATTAGAGGGAAAAATTATTTTCAATAAGACCGCCAAAGGTAGCATCGAAGGTAAATAGCCAAGGCAGATGAAAAACACCTCGAAGAAGCCACCAAGTAAAACGTTAGTACATTTTAAATAAATAATAAATACATCATGAACGAAACAACAGTATCAAAAATGAAGCAAATGAAGCTTTATGGAATGCATAACGCATTTAAAACCGCTATTGAAAGCGGAAAAACAGACCATTACACCTTAGACCAATTTGTGTCTATGATCATCGATGCAGAATGGGATGAAAGGCACAATAGGCGAATAGAACGTATAATCAAAAATGCACGTTTTCATTACAAATCAAATATCGAAAACATCAATTTTGATGAATCAAGAAACCTGGATAGAAATCTAATTTTAAGACTAGCTGAATGCGATTTTGTTGAGAAAAATGAAAATGTCTTAATCACAGGAAGTACAGGTGTTGGTAAAAGTTTTCTAGGTACTGCATTAGGATATCAAGCTTGTATTCAGGGATATCGAGTTGGATATTTTAACACATCAAAACTTTTTTCAAAACTAAAAATCGCAAAAGCAGATGGTTCTTACCTGAGAGAACTAGCAAAAATAGAGCGCTTCGAAGTTATTATTTTAGATGATTTTGGATTACAAGCACTCGATTCGCAGAACAGAATTACACTTTTAGAAATCATCGAAGACAAATACAACAAGGGTTCAATCATTGTTACGTCTCAAATACCAGTTGCAGGTTGGTATGATATTATTGGCGAAAAAACCATTGCAGATGCCATTTTAGACAGACTTATTCATCAAGCTCATAGAATAGTTTTACAAGGTGAATCAATGCGCAAGAAAAAAATATAAAATCGGATAATTTTTTAATTAAATTTGAAAATAATTAAGACATGAAAAAAGTAGTTTTTGATGACAAATTTTAGGTGGTCACTTTCAATTGGAATTACATGGTCAATTTAAACTGGAATGAGGTGGTCAATATAGCTGGAATTAGCAGATTGGGATATACAAGTAAATAAAGAAGGAGAGTTATTGCGAAAAGCATTTCAATGGCGCGCAAAAAACACCTATAGTTCAGCTGAAATCGTGCGCAAACTAAATGCGCTAGGAATGAAAATTAATGAACGTAGACTTCATGAAATTTTTAAAAATCCATTCTATTGCGGAATCCTTATGACGAAAATGCTACCGGGTGAATTTATTCCAGGGAGACATAAAGCAATTGTATCGCAAGAAGATTTTATAAAGATAAATACACCTGAAAGTAAAGTAGTAAGTAAAACTTACGAAGCTATGTCAGATGACTTGCC
Source organism: Flavobacteriia bacterium (assembly GCA_947450325.1). GTDB lineage: Bacteria > Bacteroidota > Bacteroidia > Flavobacteriales_D > Crocinitomicaceae > JAQVCM01. Next base: position 34,192 of record CANFUT010000031.1, on the reverse strand, counting down.
ATTGAAAAAATCGCTATACTGTCCAGAATGTATGAATTTAATGACTGGATTTCTAGTCAAAGCTAAGGGGCTATTTTACTATAAATGTCAAAAGAAATGCAAAGGTGTAGTTTCCAGCGCAAATAAATTACATCAATCATTTGTTTCTTTACTAAATAAATACCAATTTAATTTAAATAATTTGGACGAAATAGTACAAGAAATAATGCAACACAAATTAATCGAAATGTCAAAATCAGATGCAAATGAAGTTGCAGCTTCGAAGACTAAGTTAGCAAAGGCCAGAAAAGATATAGAGACGATTGAAGGAAGATTCGCGCTAGGGCAAATAGATGCTGTAATTTTTAAAAAATTTAGTGAAAAATATAAAACCGAAATTTCAGAATTGGAGGAAAAAATTACGAACCCCAACCTAACGAGTTCAAACCTTAAAAAATGCATAGAATTTGGATTCAAGATATCTAAAAACCTCAGCAAAATATGGGAATCTGGAGATTTATTCGATAAACACAAATTACAGCATTTATTGTTTCCTGATGGGTTTGCTTATGACAAGCAAAATGGACAAGTTCAAACTTTCAGAACGAACACTTTTTTCGATCTAATCCATTCAATATCAAACGTTCTATCTGAAATAAAAAACGGAGATTCCATCAAAATTGACAGAATCTCCGTTAGAGTGACCTCGTCAGGATTCAAACCTGAAACCTCTACAGCCGTAATGTAGTGCTCTATTCAGTTGAGCTACGAAGCCTTTTGCTTGGAGATGTTATCTCGTTTGCGAGTGCAAAGATACTACTTTTTTCTTTCTCTTTGCAAGTTTTGCTATTTTTTTATAAAATTCAGAATTTCGTTCCTAGTAAAAATGAAACGATGAACTCCAAAATTATTCTATTTCAGCACTGATTCCTCGGTCGAGCAATGCGGTACACATTGCCTCCAACTTCTCGTATTCTCCCCTCTTCACTTGACATTTTCCTTTGTAATGGATAATGTAAGTGCACTGTTCTGCTTGCTCCACTTCGTGTTTACAAACGCTGATCAATGAATCTATCACGTGGTCAAAAGTATTGACATCGTCGTTGTACACAATTAAATCTTTGTGTTCTACCAACTCTTCTAAAACCGAATGTTGGGTTGCGTAACCTGTTTCTGTCATAATCACCAATTATTGATGCAAAGTTAATCTTTTCAATTCTTTTTTGGTAAGTTGTTGGGTGGAATTTAGGCAGAAATTGTTTGATTTTTCATCGCATTTGATGTCAAAATCTATTTTTTCAACAAATCAACAAATCCTAATTCTGTCATTTGTTTCAAAATATTTTCGAAAATAGCCTGATCCTTGATGCCGAAAATTCGAATTTGAACTTTGTTTTCTTCAAAGAAAATTTCGCGCTGATATCCTAATCGAATCAACCAATTTCCTACTTCACCTGAGATTTGTTTGCTCGGATAATTGGCTTTGATTTCCATCGTTCCAACAGGCGTCAATGTGTCATTCTTACTGATAAAAACCGTATCAATCTCTTTTCTGAAAGTGTAAATCTGTGGCATGAAATCCATGTTTTTATAAATGATAGTTTTCACTTTTTTATCTGTTTCATCGTAGAAAAATTGTCCGTTTTCATTGTATCTACTCAACACATCTTTAGGGAAATTTTCATACGTTTCTTTCGAAATCAACTGCAAACGCATGGTTGTTTTGTCCTCGTTTTTCGCTTGTTGTGCTAATGTTTTCTGAGTTTCTTTAGCAATTTGCTTGATTTTTTCTGGCGCTACAATCTTGTTTGCGTTGGTCTCCACTTTTTCCAAAATAGAATTTCCTAATTGAGACAACAGTTTTTTCGCTTCGTCTAAACTGATTCTTTCTCCTTTGTAATAAGCAGTTATGTATGCATCCGTAATTCCTTTCGCAATCGCTTCTTGTTTCTTTGGTTGCGCACCTTCAACATTTTGAAAAATTCCCGCTGAATAACGAATTTGTCCATTCGGAAGTCTTTTGGTAATCAAAGGTTCAATGTTTTTGATTTGCGATGCTGGCACTGGTGTATTGTAAACGCCGACTTGAACTGTGTAAAACAAGCCCAATCTCGTTTCCACCGCAATTGCTTTCACCGCTCCGGGTGCTTGGTTGTATGCGCCCAAATTGTTCGCAGTTGGCATCACGCGTTGTGTTGAATCAATCGGTGTCATTTCAGCTACATTTACAGCAACTTCCGCTATCAATTCTTCTACTTTTTTAGCAACGCAACGTCCGCTTTCTTCCAACTGACGCGCTTCATACATCGGGATTCTAACGCCGTCACAGTATGCAACAGGGAAAGCATCCGTATAACCCAATTCTTGAATTTTTGTTCTCGCTTCCAACACCGAATTTCTACTGTCAAAATAACCAGCCATGTAGCGAATAATGCCACTTTCTAATTTTTCCCCTGAAACTGGATTAAACTCTCTAAACAATTCTTCTTTGATTGGTTTGGCAAACGCACCGACTTGTACTCGGTAAACCAATCCTGCGGGTAATCCAACGCCTACTGGAATTGCTGATTTAACTGGAGCAACTTTCGGCTCTGCAGCGATTTCAAATCCGCTTGAAGGCAATGAAATAGATGGCGCAGCTGTTACCAAACGCTCAATTGGCTCAACTTCTCTTGCAATCAAATTTTGTAATTTCAATGCATTTGGAGAACTGCTGATGTTTTTCTGAATTTCTTGTTTTTGAGTTGAATATGCTTTCTTATCCGTTTCAATTGATTTGTTGATAGCGACAATCTTTTTATTGTTTGCATCAATTGTTTTTTGGTTATCGAAAGTTTTTTGCTCCAAATCAGCCAACATCAAAATTCTGTTTTCTTGCATCAATTGTTCCACTTGCTTTTCTTGTGATTCAATTTTCGCTTTCAAGACTTTCGATTCACCAACTTGTTTGTCAATCGTTTTGTATTCTTCAGAACTGGCGATTTTTAACTCTTCCTCGTAAGTGATATTTTCATTGATCGCAGTTTCTTTGAAAACGCCTGCTGGTTTTTCATTGCGTTTAGCTAATTCTTGATCAATTGAATTCAAGGTATTTTGTACTTCAACCAACGAAGCTTGTTTTTCAGCCAAAGTAACTTTCAATTTTTTCGATTTTCTTCGATTTGAATTTTCAATGTCTGCATTCAATTTATCGATTTCAGAAGAAAGTTCTCCAAATTCGATACTTGCTTTTCTTCTTCTGTCCTCCAAATCTTTTGCAGATTCAAGATTGTAAATCGAAACTGACGGATTGTCTTTTTGCAATGCTGCAACCGATTTTTGAAGTTCAACATCTACTTTTTCGCTAGAAATGTTTTCTGCTACAGGAGCTGAAACACCCGCATTTTCGATTCTTTTTTGCGAAGCATCAATCAATTCATTCAACACCTGATTTTCTGCTTCTAACGTTGGATCAGACTTTTTCGCCAAGGCCTTTTCATTCTTCTCAATCTTCGCTTTCAGTAATTCCTGAGAAGTTTTTTCTCTTGCAATTAATTGATTTTGCTTATCGTCACCCGCACTATTTTCAATTTTCTGTATGTCTAAAGCATAATTCTTATCTGTTTTTTCAAATAATTCCGCTGGCTTGATATTGTTTTTTTCCTCTGCTGACAACAATTGTTTCGATTCGTCTACTCTATTCTGACTCTGTTCTTTTGAAAATAACAATTGTTCTTTTTTCTCCACTGTTTTTTCATCCAAAGGAGTCACCGCCAAAATCTTATCTGCATTTTTGATTTCCTCATCCAAGACTTTTTGCAACTTCAGCTCTTCTTGAATCAATTTACTTTGCTTCTCAGTTGGTGAAAGTAAATCGTTGCTTTCGATTGCTTTGATTTTCTGCGAATAATCTGGTTTTACTAAAGCGACAATTTCGGTTGTATCGCTACTTTCAACTGTATTTGCTGGTTCAAGTTTATCAATTTCAGCTTGTCTTTCTGCAATGCGCTCTTTGAATTCTTGATCCAATTCCAACAAGATTTTTTTATCGTCTTTCGCTTTAGTGTCAACTGGATTTTTTTGGATTGCCACATCCAATTTCACTAGTTCACTTTGAATATTCTGTGCTAAAATTTGATCTTCTTTTTGCACTGCTTCAATTTTTTCTTTGGCGGTCAACTCAGAATTTGCTTCGATGGCAGAAATTGCTGATTCTTGATTTGGTTTCAATGATTTCAACAACGTTTCTTTACGCGGAACAGTTGTAACGACCGCACTTTCCGGATCCAATGAAGCAATGGCCAATGCACGGTTATCGATGTTTCCAGCAACTTCTTTTTTCAGATTTTGCATCGTTTTCAACTGTGTCTTCAACGATTGATCTGTTGGCTTTACCTTGATTTCATCTTCCAAATCGAAAATTTGCTCTGTGATGATTTGCTCAAATTCCAACTCTTCATTTTGAGCCATTTTCATTTGCTCCAGTGCATTTAAGTCTTTGTTTTTGGCAATTTCAACCAATCTTTTTTCCAAATCTGGTTTCAACTCTTTGACAATTTCATCAGATGAGTAGTCTTTTACTTCAACCGTTTCATTCGAAGTTTCTATATCTATTTGTCTATCAACAATGCGATTATCTACCTGTTCTTTGGCGGTTTTCAACGATTCTAATTTCGCTTGAGCAGTTGCATCTGATGGATTTTGAGCCAATTTCTTTTCTGTAGCTTGAATCTCTTTTTCAACTTTCGATTGCAATGCCAAATCTTCTTTTTGAGATAAATCCAATTTTTCTTCTGGAGATAATTTTGGATCATTTTCAATAGAAGTCAATTTCTCGTTGTGTTTTGGACTAATTTCTACTAAAACGTCAGTTTTATTGTCAACAACTTCATTTGATTTTGGCCCGTCTGGATTTTGTCCTAAGCTTGCAATCGCTGGGTTTTTCTCCAACTCCGTTTTTTGCAACGCCACATAAGATTTCAAAGTCTTATAATTCTGATTTTCTGATTTCTCCATCGTAGTTCTCGCTTCGGAAACAGTCATTGTCTTAGCAGGAAAAGTACCTTGTTCTACATTTTGAATAAAAGCCAACTCTTCCTCTTTTTGAGTAGCTTGACCTTCAAGTTTGCCAACTTTTTTCTCCAATGATTGAATTTCCTGCGTCATCAAACTTATTTCGCTTTGTTTAACGTCAATGCTTGTTTGAATTCCTGGTTTTTCTTTAGATTTGGCCGTGTTGAGTTTTGAATTCAGATTCTGAATATCATTTTTAAGTTGATTTTCAGTTGACTTATAATTATTCAATGTCTTTTGAACACCTTCTTTTTCAGTTTGAATTTTGACCAAATCATCACTCAATTGCGCAGTTGGTAAATACCCATTGTCTTTCTGTAGCGCTAAAATTTGATTTAAATTTTCTCCTAAAACTCGAATAATATCAGCGTCATTCGAAACTTTTGAAAGTGGGCTTTCAACTTGTTTGGCCATATTCGCTTCGCCGTTAGCATCTTTAATCGGTTTGGTCAATGAATCAGCGAATTTGACTAACTTTTGATTGTTGTTTTCTAAATTCGTAATCGCTTTTGACAATTGTTCTGATTCTTGCAAAATTCTGTATTGATCTTTCGGATCCTTAACCAAATTCGTTTCGCCAACTTTGATTTTGTATTCTTCCTGTTTCTTTTTGATATCAGCAGTATTGGAAACAACTTTCGCCAGCGCTTTTTGCTGTAATTCTTCTAAACTTTTCGCTTGAACATATTGAACTTGCAAAATGCCTACCACTCTATCCTTGGCTTCCATCGGCATCAATTTTTCCATGCCCAATTTTTTCAACACTTCGTAAGAACCAACAGGAGCTTCAAAAGCTCTTAAATCAAATTGACTGGAATTTTCATTCAATTCCGCTTTTTTCTGCAACAATTCAACAACAACCGCATCCGCATTTTCAACATTTTCACCAAACAAATCAATCACTTTCACTATTTCTTTAGAATTCTCAGAAACGTGTGAAATAAGCTGTTTCAATGGTTTAAATTCATTCAAAATCGGAATATCAACGGTGGCCTTAAAAACTTGTGGACTACCATCAATGCGAATGGAATATTCATATTTCCCGCCTTTTGGCAATGAAATCAAATAACCACCTTCTTTGTCAGAGTAAAATGTTCCAATATTTCGTCCTGAAGCTACATCGTTGACTTCAATATTAAACTTCTTGTTTTCAGGATGAACAGTTGATTTAAAACTTCCTTTCACCGCAGCTATTGGAGCACTTACTCTTTGCACCCTTACTTTATAAACTTGAATTTTTCCATCCAAACTCTGTCTAGAGGATGCAAACCAAGCATTTTCGCCCAGTGAATCTACGATGTAAAACAAATCATTATCGGCAGAAGAAATCGCAAAATCTAGATTTTCAACTTTGCCGAAAGTACCTGTAGTTGCATTGTATTTACATTTGAAAACATCGTAGCCGCCCATACTGTTATGGCCTTTCGAACTGAAATACAAATATTCTCCACTTGGATCCATGTAAGGGAAATCTTCATCATATTTGGTATTGACATCTCCCTGAACTAATTCGGGTTTGCTCCAGCCAGTTCCAACTTTTCGTTTGACATAAATTTGCTTTCCATTGGCTTCGTTTTCACCATAACTTGCAAAGAAAACTTGCTTCGCATTGGGCGGAAAATGGATGATTGGCGTGTGATTTTTTTTCTTGTCGATTTTACTTTGATCTGCTGTTGAAACAAGAATGTCACCGCCAAAATCTTTCAAATCGTATAAATTGTAAAACTCAGAATAAGCGTATTCTTTTTTCTGTAAAACAACAATATCTGTGAGCTTTTTGAGCAATTTTCGCCCATTTTCACACATTTCAATTTGTCTATCAACGTCTAATTCTGCGTTGAGTTTTCCAGCAGATTTGGTTTTGTATAAATTGTAAAACTTGATAGCTTCAGCAAATTGATAATTCAAGTGAAACGCTTTTCCCATGTAGTAAAAAGCTTCATTATCAACACTTCCAGCGGATGTTGCAAATTGCAAATATTTAATCGCGTCTTGTTTTTTTCTACTATTGAAAATCAAACAAGTACCATATTTGTAATTGTATTCAGGACTTCTTGGTTGCAGTGCTAAAAGCTGTAAAAAAGCCGGCGTAGCTGCTACATAATCCTGATTTTGAAATAAATTATCCGCTTTAGATCTCAGTTGCGCTTCACTTTCTTGGGCAAAAACAGAAAACGATCCCCAAAGAGAAATCAATAACAAAAGGCTATTTAAATGTTTTCGCACGCAGTAATCGAAACTTTATTTGCTTAATACTTTATTATAATAAGCCTAATACGGTTACTTCTTGAAAAGGTTCATTTTGTTTTCTTCACCTTTTGCTAACCGTAAAATGTTTTTCTTGTGCGTTAAAACCACCACAGAACCTAACAAGATGGAAAAACCTCTCAACCAAATAGATTCAACGTGAAATAAGAAAATAATGAGCAAAGGAAAGGCAATCGCAGTGATGATTGCGCCCAGCGAAACGTATTTTGAAACGATAAAAACAATTAAAAATATTCCCAAACAAATTCCCGCAGCTGGCGGATGAATTCCGATGATTATTCCCAAGGAAGTGGCAACCCCTTTTCCACCTTTGAAATTGGCAAATAAAGGAAAAACATGCCCTAAAATTGCCAAAATTGCAGTCAATAATTGAATTTGAATCAATCGCTCGTATTCAATTTTACTGTTTAGGAAAAAAAATGGTAACAAAACTGCTGTTGCTCCTTTCAAAACATCTATCAAAAGTACAATCGTACCTGGCTTTTTGCCGAGAACACGAAAAGTATTAGTCGCACCCGCATTTTTACTTCCATGTTCTCTGACATCAATCCCATAATACGTTTTCCCTACCCAAACTGCGGTTGGAATTGATCCTAATAAATAGGCAATTAGACCAAAAATCACAAAATCCATGCGTGCAATTTACTCAAACAATCTCATAAATATACTCAACAAAGCGCTATTTGTAGAAGATTCGTATTTAAAATTCTTCACTTTACGTTTGTCTTCTTTGATTGCAGTGATTCCGGCTTCCAATTCTTTATCGCTTGTGTAAATTTGCAACAAACCATCTTTTTTAACCATCGCATAGTCAAAATAGTAATCTGATCCGCCAGGAATACTTAACAGCAATCCAAATTTATCTCCACTTGGATTTTCAGAATATACTTGTTTGAAGAAGGCCTTCATTGGTACATATTTGAAAATCGGTTTATTGTAGATATTTACAATTGCAGCAGATTCTGTATTCGTTATCAAACCACTCATTTGACTGTTAAAGTTATTGTAAGATGTCAAACGAATTCCAGTAATCACGATACCAGTTTCCATTTCTTTAGGCAAATTTTTTACCTCATTTTTTTGAATATAATCATTTTTGATTTGATCAGCAGTTTTGGCATCTTTCCATTCTGTAATCGCTTGTATCATTGTATTTGAGCCGAAATCTAATTGTTTCAAGCCTTCCATCGCAATGATTTTAGTTGCTGCTTTTTCCATTTGCGCTCTGTCAAGCGGAAGATTATATCGAGCTGTAATATTCAAGTCCGTTTTACCTGTTCCTTGATCATAACTTGCGGTTCCAATTGCATCAACTGAAATATCGCCATAATCCATTCCTAGATTGATTTTTCCATCCCCAGACATCGAACATGTTTCTGTATTCAAAGCAATGAAATTTCCTTTTGCTTTTCTATTTACCAACTTGTCAGCTGAACCAATTTGGAATTCTTTAGAATCAAAATCATATTGCAACAATCCGCTCGCTGTAATCAAAATTGGATCATTGGCAGCCGTCAATTGTGATAAGAAGGTTGGATATAATCTAACGCTATCAGGCGCACGAGAATCTCTCCAAACAATTCCTGCAGAAACAGCTAAACCGTCTAACGTTTTCATGGATTCAGACACAGGGATTTGGATGTTTTTAGGATCGATTTTCGAACTAAATGCCATCCAGCTTCGCGGAAATTTCTCACATGAATGGTTGATTCGAGTTGCACCAGTGAATGTGATTGAAGGAGAAGCCGCCAAAATTTTCATTTCTCCATAATAATCAAATTGATCACTCAATTTAAAGTTCGATTCACTGGAAATTTTGCCTGTTGCAATCGTTTGGTATGTTTCGTCTAATCCGATTTTATCCATCCGAACGATGGTTACTGCGCTATCAGCATCGATGTAAGGATAATCACCTTCAGCTGTATAAGCTCTTCGAGCTGTAATTACAGTATTTGCTTTCGTAAATTTGTGGTATTTTGTAATGTAATTCGCTACAATCGCTGAATTCATCAAAGGATCCATTTTTGCTCGCTTACGAATGATAACTTTTAAACTATCTGGAAAAACCCTTGCGTCTGCTACATCGATGTATTCAACTTCTGAACAGAAAATAGTTTTATCTCTCGAACTAAAAATTGCTTTTGGTGCTCTAAATTGTAATGAATCTTGTTCTGGATGTATAGAAAAGAAATTGGATTTTGCAATATCCAAATTTGATTCGATGTTGATGTCTTTTTGACCAGATTGAGCTAATTCAATTTCCTCTTTGTCCATGAACCATGTAAACATATCCATTTTACATACATACTGATTCACAGGGAACTCAACGGTTGACTCTCCATCATTCGATTTGAAAATACCTTTTTTCTCTGCAAACGAAATGTGAGCACTGACATTTTCAGTTTTAAAAGATAGTGCGCTTTCATTTTCCTCAGGAACTAGATTTTTTAAATTAAACACCGAAGTGTCTGCATCAATGTCCCAACGTTTGTAATTAAATAAATCGGATTGAATGTTGGCGTCTTTTAAATTCATAATTCCTGTTCCAGTCATTCCTTCAGGTCTCAAAATCGCTAATCCTTTCAGTTTGGCTTGGTCTTTAAAGAAAATCAAAGGTTTCTTTTCTGTTGAAGCAGCTTTCAATAAATTTCCTTTTGGTACATAGGTAATATAAGCTACATCACAACTCACATCCGGAAATTGAACTTCCGCTTCACTTGGTCTATTCACAAAATTCGCATATCCGACTGTTGAATCTGGCAAGAAAGTAAACGCTTCAGAAACAGAAGTTGACAAAATAAAATCAATTTTTCCATTTCCTTGCAAACCGTTATTGGACAAAACAATCTTATTTGAATATTTCGACTTTGTAGAATAGAAATCATACCCTATTTCAGGCGCTTTCGTTGCAAATCCAAAAGAGTAATCTGCCATAATTTTCAATTCTTCAGCAAATTTTGGAAAAATCCCTGCAGAGGTTAATTCACCTTTCAATTTCAGATTTTTCTCTTTGAAGTTATCCAAACTATCTTTTGTAAACGGCGCAACAGTGAAATAAAAACGTGCACTGTCGTAAGCACCTTTATAAATCGATTTATCGTTGTAGTAAACCTTACAAGGCTGAGAAACAATCAATTTTGGATAATCAACGATTTTTTTGTCATTTCCTGAACGATTTGTTGGTGCATCCACTAAAATTTCACCTACAACTTTTGTCAAAGCGCTACTCATCATAATGTTGTCCTTACCGTCTTTTTCCGTTAAAGGTCTCACATTGAACACTGCATATTCTGTTTCGATCAGATTAATTTTATTCGTTTCGTAAACGTAATTGGCATTCAAAGACTTCACTTCTATTTTACCTGAATTGATCCAGCCACTGAAAGTGAAATTTCTATCTTTTTTGATTGAAATTTTATTGCCTTCAGGGAAAACAGCTACATTTTGTGGTTCTGAAACTTTCACTTGATCCACCGCATCCAACAAAATAGTGTGATTAACCAAACTGATTGTTCCAAAATTCTTCATCACTCTTCGTCTTTCGTTTTCAACTTTGTAAGTTGAATCTCTCATGCGAAGTGATTTGTTTTTTTGAATTTGTTCGGGTGTAAATTCAGCAGGCATCGATTTCGTTCTTAAATCAGAATTAAAACTCAAATTGTCAAAATCCTTTTTACCAGAACGAGAATTGATAAAATTCAACGTTTTATCATTTACATAAACCATTTTAGATTCAGTATCATAGCTGATGAATCCCAATCCACTTAATTGCAACATCAATGGTTTCGCTTGTTCAACCGTTTTCCCCAACGCTGTCGCCAATTTTCCCTCGTTGATGACGTACTCATCGTATTTATAGCAATAATTTGAAATCGCTACCAATGGATGAACAGTTTCCAAACCTTGCAATTGGTCATATAATCGAGAATCATAAAAATTCTTTGATTCCAAGCGGATAATTCTTTGCTCTTGGCCGATTTCTCGTCCGTAAGTAAGTTCTAAATCTTCTGCGCCTTTTACCCAAGAAATTTTTGGAACATACATGTCCAAAGAATGATAAGTATCAGAAAAAGGCGATTGTGAAATCCCTGATTTACCGCGTACTAAATCAAAAGTTTTCGTGTCTTTTTCATAAATAAATTCCAATCCAGGATGATAAATTGAATCTTTACCTGCGAAATAAACAGAAACTTGACTTGGAAAAGAAGAAATCTTTTTTGGACTAACAATTACCGTTTGCGTGTTCACTTTCATAAAAGGAACACCTGATTTATAAACAATTAATTGTGCTGGTACTGCAATGGTTCCAACACCGATAAAATCAGCTCCACGCATCGAAAAACCACCAGAATAATCAATATCTTCAGAGATATTTTTGATTTTCAATCGCCTTTCAAAAGAGGTAAATTGCGGATACACTTTGTCTTCCTCTCGGGGAATGTTAAACGCTCGTTCTTTCAGCTGTCCAACAATCGGTTTTTCAAAATAGGGAGTCGTTAATGTTACGGTATCCACATTCAAATTGGAAGACTTCATGTTGATTGAATATGAATTCAAACTTGCGTATGTTTTCTCTTTTGGCAAACCTACTTTTTGCCAATTGACAACACCTCCTTTTCCGTCCCAATCTTTTGCAATTGGATAAAATGTTCCTTCACAACCTCTTACAACAATACTGTCGATGTATGGATTGGTACCTCGGTCTTTCCCTTCATTGTCAACCGCACAAATTAATTTACCCCCTTCAAATTTGATAAATGGCTTGTCTGTATAATTAAATGTATACGTTCCGCCTTTATAAAACCATTTAAAATTGGACGATTCTGTCAATTTACTTTCAGAGAAAAATCCTGCTGAAAAATCAATAAAATCCTTGAATTTACTGACGTTTTTAGCGTCCAACATTTTATCAACTGAACTGTGCCATGCAGTGTAACTTGCGCTACTTTGTTTTGCCTTAATAAACGAGTAAACTGAAAAAACATAATTGAAAGTCTCGGGATAATACTTCAATTTTTTGACATCCATCAAATTACAAGTTTCAACCATTTTTTCAAAATAATTGTCCGGAAAATCTTTCGTTTCCAACAACATTGGTTCCAATTGCTTATTGATAAAATTCATGTCTTTCGCTGTAGCAGATGATGACAACAAATTTTTAAATTCTTTCAGGAATTTCTCTCTATTATTTGGAAATGTTTGAGATGAAGCAAAGAATGAACAAAATAAAAAGAGAATTAAGATACTCGTTTTTTTGCTTGAATTCATTTTTTGAAACAATAAGGAATTATTTCCTTTCAAAGTATTTAAAGTTCTCATGCCACTATTATTAAAGTAAGTATCTCGTCTTAGTCTTTGATCAAAATCAAAGCTGCCCATGTTTCTTTATTCAAGACTTTTTGCAAAGTGAAATTTTCAACGTTTGCTGCTTCAACTAGTTCATTTACATCCGTTTCAAAAAATCCGCTCAGCATCAGCATTCCGCCAGACAACAATGAAGCCGAATATTGATGCAAATGACTTTTCAGAATGTTTTTATTGATGTTTGCTAAGATCAAATCAAAGGTTTTGCCTTCAATCAAATCAATGTCGCCATGCACTGCTGTGATTCCAGACATGCCATTTCTTGTGGCGTTTTCTTTGGTGTTTTCAACTGACCAATCTTCAATGTCAATCGCCAAAATATTTTCTGCGCCTAATTTCTCCGCTAAAATTGCCAAAACACCCGTTCCTGTTCCCATGTCGAGTACGTTTTTGGGAACAGTTGGAAGGTCCAATAAGGCTTTCGACATCATCCAAGTTGTTTGGTGGTGTCCTGTTCCGAAAGACATTTGTGGTTGAATTTCAACAATAATTCCTTTTGCGTTGGTTTTATCATGGAAAGGCGCCAAAATGGTCATGCGATCTTCTACCTCTACTGGTTGAAAATCAGCTTCCCACAAAGCATTCCAATTTTGTTGCGGAATAATTTTCGATTCAAAATCCAACTGAAATTCATCTCCAGAATGACCTAAAATCGATTCCTTAATGGTATTTTCAATGTCAATTTCAGCGACTTGAGCGTAGGCCAAAATACCGTTTTCTGTGTCTACAAAACTCTCAAAACCAAGTTCTGCCAACTGCGAAACTAAAATCTCTGCCCAAGGAGCTCTTGGCTGGATATTGACTGTTAATTCTAAATAATCCATTAAAAGGAATTTGCAATTTGTAAAAAATCGTTGGCTTTCAATGCTGCGCCACCAATCAAGCCTCCGTCCACATTTTCGCATGCGAATAACTCAGAAGCATTGGAAGCGTTACAACTTCCGCCGTATAAAATTGAAATTTTTTCTGCTGTATTTTTTCCATATTGTTTTTCGATGAAACCACGAATTGCAGCATGCATAGCTTCAGTTTGTTCGCTACTTGCCGTTTTACCTGTGCCAATTGCCCAAATCGGTTCGTAAGCAATCACAATATTTTCAATTGCCCAATTAGACAAGTGAAATAAACTTTCAATCAATTGTTGTTCAACATAATAATCTTGTGCGTTCATGTCTCTAATAGACAAAGGTTCGCCACAGCAGAAAATAATATTCAAATCATGTTGCAATGCAGCGTCCACTTTTTCTTTCAAAAAAACGCTATCTTCATTGAAGTACATTCGGCGTTCAGAATGACCGATTAATACGTATTCAGCACCCAAATCTTTGACTTGCGTGATTGAATTTTCTCCTGTAAACGCACCGCTTTCAGCAGGATGAAAATTTTGCACACCGATTTTCAATTTACCATTCAATTGTTTCAAACTATCTAAATAAATCGCTGAAGGAAAAACGATTACATCAACTTCATTGGCAGTATTTTGCGCATCTACCGATTGGTAAAGCGCCAAAGCTTCACTTTTGGTAAGATTCATTTTCCAATTTCCTGCAACAATTTTCTTTCTCATTATTTTTTATTTAAAACATGTTTTTGAATCCAATCAAATTTGGGCAATGAGCGATAAGGATATTTTCCTTTGACTACTCCTTTTTGCACAATCATCAACGAAGGATTTGATCTTGAAATTGCTTTCAACTCTGTTGGATCATTCGTAAATACTGGAATTTCAAAATTGTTTTTCTTTCTCCAAGCGTTGATATCTTCTCTCGAAGCACTAGTGATCATAACAAATGGAATTTTCTTGTATTTCGCTTGCTTATACAATGTTTTAAACGATTGAATATCTTCAAAATCAGCTGTCAACAAATCCCTTGAAAACACTATAAACATGGTTGGCGCTTCCAAAATATAATCCTTGATCGAAATTTCTGCCAAATCTGGATTTGCCATTTCGGTTTCTCTGATGATTCGGTAACTTGAAGTATCATAATCATCTGTATTGTAAGCGTCTTGTGCTACTTCAATCTCTGTTTGGTAAGATTTATCTAAAAGTAAATATCCAGGAATCATGCTTCCTGACATTTTTTCTTTGATGTATTTCAAACTCAATTCAGCTTTTCCAATTTCAGAAGCAGCGATGATTGGATTAAATTGTTGTGTGATTGATGGCAATTTGGTTGGAATAATTTCCTTCGTCACCATTGTATCGTATTTCCATGTATCGGTTTTTTCCCAAATTTTTGAATTGATATACGCTTGGCTGCTTCCATCAAACTCTTTGGTTTGACCGTTTTTGATGTTTTTGTACACCAACATATTCAAATATTTTCCGTCAACACCATCGTTCATTTTGGCTTTCAAATCCGAACCAACTGAATATGGACGATAATCTTTGATTGGTTCGTAACGTAATACATACGTTGTCATAATTGTACACAAAATCGTCACAATCAATGCACTTCCCCAGTGGTTTCCGAGGTATTTTCCTCCGGCACGCAAAATCCAAAGTGCACCTAAAATAGCAACAATACTGAACAACAAAGGGAAATACCATCCAAAAACGAACGAGAAAAAAGTCACAAAAAGCAATGAAATTGGAATAATGTATTTATTGTCTCTCGCAGTGTTGGGAACAATTCTTCGTTGAGAGATAAAAATCCAAACAACCAAATAAAGCAAAATAATGTCTTTCCACAATGATTCTTTTGGAGTCAACGAACGACCAATCGAACCTTTCATCGCATCACCAAAACAGCCACAATCAGAAACACATTGCGGTTGTTTCATTTCGTCAACTACAAGTTCTCCGTTCGATTTCGAGACAATCTTTATCTCCTTATTGGTCTTGGCTTCCTCTATTTTAATGGCGGCAATTTCGCTTTTCAGTTCATAAGTATCTCTGTCAACAAACTTCTTGTTTGAATCGCAATTGGCAGTGTGCCAAGTTAGAAATGTAAAAAACAACATCATTAACACCAACAACCAAGAGACAGTTTTCACTTTTCCGCCAATCAGTACCAAAACGCCCAAAACGATTTCAGCGATGCAAATGATAACGCTTAACCAAAGAGCAAAAGGAATCAACCATTCCAATGAAAAACCAGGAGCGCCAAACCATTCTTTGATCCTAAAAGCCAATGCGCCATCTTCAAAATATTCTTCCAATTTGTAGCTAAAACCCAAAGGATCATTTGCTTTTATCAATCCAGAAACAATAAATAATCCTCCGACAAGTACTCTTGATACGTAGGACATGAATAATCTTCCTTTCAAAATGACCAAGCCTGCAACGCTGACTCCCATCAATAAAAATCCAGAAATAACGAGCAACCATTTACTGTTTTCAAAATTTTCATGAAAACCCATCGTAACCAAAGTCAATCCAGTAAGATTGATCAAAATAAACAATGCATTAAACACAAACGATTGTCCTTGAAGTGTATATGTGTTCTTCATATTTAATTATTTAATATTTTTTCTTAAAAATCAATTGTTTTTCGGTTGTTCATCTAAATGAATCAAAGCAAAAACAGCGTAATTCAACATGTCAAAATAGTTGGCATCAATGCCTTCACTCATGATTGTTTTTCCTAAATTATCTTCTATTTGTTTTACTCTCAGCAGTTTCATCAAAATCAAATCTGTCAACGAACTTACACGCATGTCTCTCCAAGCTTCGCCGTAATCGTGGTTTTTACGTTCCATCAATTCAAAAGCTTCTTTGCTGTAGTGATCGTAAAAGTTCAAAGCTTCGTCGGCAGTCAATTCCAAATTGGCGTTTTCTTTTTGTTCCAATTGCACCAACGCCATGATGCAATAATTGATAATCGCTCTAAATTCATCGTCAATTTCTTCACCCACTTTGCTGATTCCAGTTTCTTGTAAAGTACGAATTCTTTGGGCTTTGATAAAAATTTGATCTGTCAATGACGAAGGTCTGAGAATTCTCCAAGCAGTTCCATAATCTTTCGTTTTCTTTGAAAAAATATCCCTACAAGCTGAGATGACTTTCGTATATTGTTGCGATGTTTGTACCATTGTTTGTATTATGCCAAAAATAAGCGTTGAAGATAGTTATTTTCATTCAAAAAATAGCATTCGAATAAGTGATAATTTATTTAGTCTTGCTGTTCCAAAAGTGATGGGAATCATAAATTGTACTCCTGACTCTTTCTATGAAGACAGTAGATATGAGACTATTAAAGGGATTTTGACCGAAACTGAGAAGTTCATTTCCGAAGGAGTTGACATCATTGACATGGGTGGATATTCTACTCGACCTGGTGCTTTTAACATACCTTTAACAGAAGAAATCGAAAGAACGCAAAAATCTATCGCCGCAATTCGCAAAGAATTTCCTGAAATAATTATTTCCATTGACACTTTTCGAGCGGAAGTTGCGAAAGAAGCGTTGGAATCGGGCGCCAATATAGTCAACGACATTAGTGGCGGAGAAATTGACCCAGAAATTTGGAATGTGGTTGCGAAATACAACTGTCCTTACATTCTGATGCACATGCGCGGAACACCGCAAAACATGCAAGAATTTACAACGTACGATTCTCTTTTCAAAGACATTGCAGCATATTTTTCAACTAAATTAAATGCGTTGAAAAAATTGGGAATTCACGATGTAATCATCGATCCAGGATTTGGTTTTTCAAAAACCTTGGAACAAAACTATGAATTGCTCAACACCTTGTCTGATTTGCAGTTTTTAGGTTGTCCAATTTTGGTCGGATTTTCAAGAAAATCAATGATCTACAAAAAACTGGGAATTTCCGCGCAAGAAGCGTTAAACGGTACAACGATTTTGAATACCAAAGCGATTTTGAATGGGGCTAAAATTTTGAGGGTTCACGATGTGAAGGAAGCGAAGGAGGTGATTCGGTTGTTGCAGTAGATAAATTTTGTTGACAGATTATTGGATTCACTGCGAGGCTACCTGCGGTGGTATTGGATTCAAGATTCTTTCAACATTGTAAACAAATTCCATTTACGAAAACCACACATCAGTAATAATCTCAGCACCGGCGGTTTCGTTTACGCGTTGGATGATGATGCTTTTTCCATACAACAATTCTTCACGCATCACGGAAGAATCAATTTCAAGGTGCAAAATTCGATTTCTGATGTAGATGTTTTTCGTGCGTAAAAAAACAGCGCGGCCCATCATTTCTTCCCATTTGGAAAGCACATCGATTTCTTTCATTTTTCCGTCCCATCCATAAGCGCGCATCAATTTGTCGATTGCATCGCCCAAAGTGGTTTGGTTTTTTACTCTTTTATCTTCCTCATTCATAAATCACTTCTTGAAAGGTACTTGAATCAATGTTGAAAATCTGGTATTCCATGTCTATTTTGCTAAAAACCGTTTTGATTCGTTCTGATTCTGTGTCGGTTACTAACACTTGACCAAAAACGTGATCCGAAACCAATGACATCAATTTCTCCACGCGTTGGTGGTCTAATTTGTCGAAAATATCGTCCAACATCAAGACTGGTTTTTTGTCTAAATGTTTTTTCAGCCAATCAAATTGCGCCAATCTCAGAGCGATTAAAAACGATTTTTGTTGTCCTTGTGAACCAAATTTTTTCACTGGATGACCTTTGATGGTAAACAACAAATCATCTTTGTGCGTTCCACCGGTAGTGAATTGACTTTGAGAATCTTTCCTGCGATTTTGCTCCAACAATTCTTCGAATGAACAGTCGTTCAATGCAGAACGATATTCCAATTTAACAACTTCAGATTCTTCGCCAATAAATTGATAATAAGACTGAAAAACGGGTATAAATTCTTCCAAAAACGCTTTTCTGCGCTCGTGAATTGCTTTTCCAGCGTGAATCAATTGGGCATCCCAAACATCCATGCTTTCACGTTCGAAAAAACCGTTTTCATAAAAATGTTTGAGCAAGGCATTTCGTTGGTCCAAAATTTTAGTGTAGCGCACCAAATAATCCAAGTATTTTCGGTCGAATTGCGAAATAATTCCATCCATCCAACGGCGACGAACTTCGCTACCTTCGGCGATTAAATCTCTGTCGTAAGGCGAAATAATCACGGACGGAAAACTACCGATATGATCTGCCAATTTTTCGTATTCTGCTTTGTTTCGCTTGAAAATCTTCTTCGCGCCCGCTTTCACGCCGCAATAAATTTCCGTTTCCTTATCTTCCTCTTGCCAAGTACCTTGCACCACAAAAAACTGCTCGTTGAAACGGATATTTTGTTTGTCAACAGGATTGAGGTAAGATTTGCACATACTCAGATAATGCACCGCGTCTAACACATTGGTTTTCCCAGCGCCATTCTTTCCCACAAAGCAATTAATTCCTTCATTGAGCTCAAATTCAGCTTGCGCGTAATTCTTGAAATTAATTAAAGAAAGGGATTTTAAATGCATGTCACAAAGTTAACTTAAACGCTTGTAAAGCGAAATAAAAATTTGGTTTTTATTTGTGGTTGAAATTTTGGTGGGAAATGATGGATTTATTGGGGATTTTGATTTTACAAAAGAACTTTTTGACGAATCGATTTTGGATTATTTGATGTCAAATCTGCGGCTGATTGAATTGAAAATGTGAATTTTGGGAATGATTTCGAACATTTAATTTTCGCAATGTTTTTGTCATGGTTTTCAAAAAAAACCACGCCATAAACGATCATTCTTTGCAATTCTCGCAACGGACTTCATCCGTTGCTACGAATGAGTGGTACCTCTGGCACCGTTAGAAGAAAAAAATCAACCTTTGATTTCCTCTTCCAAAATCCCTTTCAAATTCATTAAACTCAATTCCAAATCTTTGCCCAAAATCTTATCAACGCTCATGAAAAGCAACATAAAATTCATCGGATAATTCATTTTACCGCTGAATGCCCATTTTACTTCGGTTTCGTTTTCGGAAATTCCTTTGATTTCGATGAAAGAAGTTGCCACACTTTTCATTGGTCTGAGAAAACGAATTTCGTAATCTATTCTTTCATTTTCAACGATTTGTTTGATTTCCTGTGCGCCCGCTCCTACTTGTTTGTCCTTGCTGTCCCACGACAAAATGAAACCAACTTCACCATCATTTCCAGTCATCTGCGTTTCCATATTCGGATCTGCCATTACCCACTTACTGTATTTCCGTGAATTGTTCAAGATTTTCAAATACGCAAAAACGTCAGCTTTGGACGCTTGAATGTTTTGACTTCTGTGAATAAAGTAGCTGGCATTGACAAAAAGTGCCAAAACAAAAGGAATGGCAACAATGCCTAGAATGATGTAGAGAACGATCATAGTTTTATATTTTGAATTTCATGATTATAAAATTAATTAGATTTTTGGAATGAGCAATAAACGTAGATTATACAAAGATTCGAAAGTCCAATTAAATATTAATCCACATCAAATCCGTGCATCCGTGGCTAATTTTGGATTGTTAGATTATTGGATTAATGGACTGTTTATTAAACGTAAATTTCAGTAGGCTAACTAAAGTCCAATTATATATTAATTCAAATCAAATCCGTGCATCCGTGGCTATCTTTAGATTCACTTCGTGGCTGACTTCGTCGGTGTTAGAATAATGGATTCACTTCGTGGCTAACTTCGGTGGTATTAGATTTTTGGAAGGAGCAATAAACGTAGATTATACAAGGATTCGAAAGTCCAATTATCCATAAATCTAGTCATCCAACAATCTAAAATCAATCAATCTTACTTCGCTTCAAATCTGATTTTTCAAGATCAAAAACGATGGTTCCTAAATCTACGTCGAACCAAGTTAAAAACGTTTCCATGGAAATCGGAGGCCAAATGGATTCGTCTTCAGAAATCATTGACAACTCATTTTTTAGGATTTTCTTGAAGTGTTTTTCCAAGATTGGCTCAATTTCGAAAAAATCTTCTTCAATCAAAAAGTTGGTGCCTTCCACTTCGTCTTCTTCTGAAAATGAAACTGATTTATCTATGTTGTTCGCCCAATCAAAAA
The DNA here is from genome assembly GCA_947450325.1 of Flavobacteriia bacterium. Lineage (GTDB taxonomy): Bacteria > Bacteroidota > Bacteroidia > Flavobacteriales_D > Crocinitomicaceae > JAQVCM01. The sequence continues at coordinate 13,549 of CANFUT010000031.1, read as the reverse complement.
ATGGTTTTTTCGGTTTGATGGTCAAAAATCCTCTGTTTACAATTTGCATGTTGTCTGTTTTAATTCGGTAAAATTTCTATTGGTGTCAAAACACCTTTATCGTCGATGGAATTCCAAACGCCTTTTCCGCGTGGTTGTTGAAGCATGAAAAAATCAAACTTCTTATTTTCTCTGATATTAGACAAAACAACTGTCCAGCGTTCTCCGTCCATTTTTTGCGCAGATTCAATGAAAAACAAAGTTTTATCTACTAAAAAGAGGCAAGTTGCGCGTTTTGAGAAACTGACTTTACTTCCAATTGTGATGCTTTTGCATTTTGCGCCATAGCAATCCAGCCAATTGTAGAAAGTATTTTTGGACATAACGTTGTTTTTGAAATCCCAACGCATGAAAACCAAGGAATCTTTGGCGGTTTTTAAATACCATTTTTCTGCTTTCAAGGCACCAAATCTGTCGGGATAAATCAAAGTGTCTAACTTAAAAACCAAGTTTTTGTCAAATTCTAAACTGTCGATGATTTGTTGCGAAAAACTAGAAATTGAATCGTAAAACAAGCCTGCTACAACTGCATTTTTTACCTTGCTTGTATCTTCGACATTGTCTTTTCCTGAAGGTTTGGACAGCGAATTGAAATCCACTACTTCCTCTTTTTCGTTTTTACACGCGAACAAGAGCAATGAAATACCAAGAACAATTGACCAAAACTTCATAAATAATTCTTTACGGTGTCCATAAAAAAGCTGATTCCGAGACTGAAAGTTAGACAATTTCCGCTCATCTTCGGCAAATATTTGTAAGGCGAATATCCGGTGCGCAGCGAAATTCCATAACGAAACATCGCATTGTTGTTTTGATAAAATGGTTTAGACTTGAAATCCATTCCCAAACCAACTAAAATGGAAGCTTTTAGCGGATCATGGTATTTTTTATTGTTGATGTCATTGTCGATCATGATCATTTTTAGCGTGCTAAAACCTGCAAAAGGTGTTATTGAAAATCTAGGCCTGTGCACAATTTGATAGCCGACAAACAAATAGTGATGCGTCAATTTAAATCTCGCTGTATCACCAAATTGATTGAATTCGTCGTAATAAGCTTTGGAAGGTTTAGAATTTCCCAAAACATTCATTTGATAGGCATACATCCATCGATTCCAAGTGAAATACAATCCATTGCAAAATGCGACTGGTGAGGAAAATTGTTTTCCCAAATTTCCAGACAAAGAAACGTAAGACGCACCCAAATAATATCCCATGGAAAGTTTATCTAAATGATAATTTGGAATTTCATTAGACACAGTAATTCTCAAAATACTGTCGATGTGTTTTTCCCAATAATCAATTCTGGGTTTGTAAGTTCCTTGTTTAGTCTCCGTTGAAATGACTGCAATGGCATCATTCAATTCTTCCAATGTTTTGCGTTTCACTTCAGAAATCAAAACATGCATATTGGCTTTGCCTTCCGATTTTCTGGCGTAATATTCAACAAAATCAAACAAAACGTTACAATATTGCAATCTTAGGTTTTGCAACGAATCATTTTTTATCCATGATTCTTCAGGTTTAAAAATCGCTACAGCTTCAAAATGTACGTGTCTTGTTTTGTCAATTCTTTGCTTTTTGAGTTTATATTCAATGTCGTATTTAAAATCAAGTGGAATTCCACTCACTGCATCACCTTGAAAATTTAGCAAAGTCAGTTTTTGATCAGACCATTCTCTGATATTCTGTGCAAAAATTCCTGTTGAAACCAACAAAAACGCAAGACTTAATCTGAACTGAATGAAAATCATGCTTTGATTTTTGTAATTACCATTAGTGTTTGTTCCAATTGCGAATCGGTGATATCTAAATGCGTCACCATGCGCAACATTCCTGGACCAAAAGCCATAACTAATACGCCTAAATCTTTGAATTCTTGAATGATAGCATCTCGTTTACTGGCATCTTTTAAGATCGCGACAACGATATTTGTTTCTACAGGCACAACAGTTTCTACCCAAGCACAGTTCAGCAACGCACTTTCAAGCATTTGTGCTTTTTGGTGGTCTTCTTTCAAGCGCAACACATTGTTTTCAAGTGCATAAATTCCTGCAGCTGCTAAAAATCCTGCTTGACGCATTCCTCCGCCCATCACTTTGCGAACACGTCGTGCTTTTTTGATGAAATCTGCTTTTCCAAGCAACAATGAACCAACAGGCGCACCCAAACCTTTCGACAGACAAATTGAAATTGAATCGAATTGAGCTGCGTATGTTTTTATTGGTACATTATTCTCAACCAAGGCATTGAATAATCTTGCACCGTCGATGTGCAAAGGAATATTTTGTTCCAAGGCAAACTTGCGAATTTTTTGAATTTCTGCAAAATCATAAATCGCTCCACCACCACGATTAAATGTGTCTTCAAGGGAAATCAATTCAGTTACAGGAAAATGTACATCATCAGGATTTACCCATTGTGCAATTTGTTCTTGTGTAATTCTTCCGCGATCTCCAGGTAAAAGTCGCACGGATGCGCCAGAGTTTTTCGCAATTCCACCTCCTTCGTATTTGTAAATGTGACTTTCTTCATTGCAAATGATTTCGCCTCCAGGTTTCACGTGCACATTGATCGCAATTTGATTGGTTTGCGTACCAGAACTGCAAAAAACTGCTGCTTCCATACCAAACATTTCAGCTGCTTTTTCTTGCAACAAATTCACCGTCGGATCTTCTTGAAAAACATCGTCACCAACTAGCGCGGAAAACATTGCTTCACGCATGGCTGGTGTTGGTTTGGTTACTGTGTCGCTTCGGAAATCTATCATGGAAATTGGATGTTAATATTTAGTTTTACAAAAATAAACAATTCTACTCAGCAATTTTCCTCGCCAACATCAATCCGTCACGAATCGGCAGTAAGATGTTCTCTACTCTTGGATCATCATTGATTTTGCGATTGTAATCCATCAAAATTTTGGTGTCTTTGTCTGCGTTTTCGTATTCACCAACCACTTTTCCTGACCATAAAACATTGTCTGCGAGAATATAGCCACCCACTTTTACTTTGTCGAAAACCAAATCATAATAATGGCAATAATTTTCTTTGTCGGCATCGATGAAAACCAAATCGAATTCTTCATTCATTTTGGGAATCAATTGCATGGCGTCACCAATCACATAATTTACTTGATTTTCAGCACCCGCTTTTTGAATAAATTCACGCACAAAATCTTCCAATTCTTCATTGATATCGATGGTCGTGATTTTTCCATTTTCTGCCAAACCTTCCCAAAAACACAAAGCGGAATATCCTGTATAAGTGCCAATTTCCAAAATGTTTTGAGGTTTGATCATGTGCGCAATCATACTCAATAATCGCCCTTGAAATTGTCCGCTCAACATCCTGGAATTCAAAACACGAATGTGCGTCTGACGATTTAATTCATACAGTAATTCCGATTCTTTGTCAGTGTGGTTGCAAACGTATTGGTCTAATTTCTCATCGATGAATTCCATGTGATTGTTTTTTTTACAAAAATATTTTAAATAAGTTAGAATTGGATGATAAGATATTAAGATGTTAAGATATTATGATTTTAAGACAATCGACTGAAGACATTAGACAAAAGACAATCCAAAAATCTAATAATCTAATAATCCATTAATCGATGTTTAGCTCTTTAGCGAAGCGGGTCTTTTATAAAATTACTGCTATTTTTGCGCTATGAAAACCAAAAATATTCAAGGTTATTGCGCTATCGGAATTTATAAACACAAGACGGAACACAATATTGGAACTTTGTGGCGTTCGGCGTTTGTGCTAGGTGCAAGTTACATTTTCACGGTTGGAAAAAAGTACAAAAAGCAGACTTCAGATGTGGTAAGAGCTTGGTCGCGTATTCCTTTGTTTCATTACGATGAATTTGAGGATTTGCTGAACAATATTCCTTATGATTGCAGATTGGTTGGCATTGAAATCGACGAAACTGCGATTCCTTTGGGAGAATTTGAACATCCAAAAAGAGCGATTTATTTGTTGGGTTCGGAAGATTTTGGTTTACCAGAAGATGTGAAATCGAGGTGCCATTATTTGGTTCGACTACCAGGGAATTCTTCTTTGAATGTTGCCGTTACGGGAAGTATTGTGTTGAATGATCGCGTGACGAAAATTCCAACTGAATTACCTCCGCATCATAATTTGTAAGTAAGAAATCCAACGACTTCAATCAAATATACAGCTCCTTGTAATCTGGCACAATTGGATTTTCAATAGACTGTCCGACATGGAAAAGTGCGTCGCCTTTGTTTACCACAGGAGTTTCATTGACGCAAAACACAAAACCTTCGATAGAAGATTTCACTTTTCGCTCGATTTTTCCGAAGGGATCGGTGATGATTCCCAACACGGTACCGACAGAAACTTGTGCGCCATTTTCGACCATTAGGCAGAACATTCCTGAGTGGGAAGCCCTGATCCATCTTGAATTTTTGATGTAAATCGGTTCTCGATTTAAGCTATTGTCGATTTTAAAATTGCGCATTTGCAAATGTTCCAACATGCGTTTGATGCCATCCAAACCTTCATTCACTACTTTTTCTTCAATGGAGTTTGTTTTTCCTCCTTCGAAAAGCAAAATTTTCTTTTTGCGCTTGTTCATTGATTCTCGAATAGACTTAGAAATATAGCTCGAATGAATGATAAACGGCGGATTAAAAACTTGAGCCAAGGCCAAACTTTCTTCGTCTGAGAAAACACATCGAACTTGCGAAAAATTGTTTCTCTGCGCTGAACCAGTATGAAAGTCAATTACATAATCTACAAAAGGTGCAATTTCTTTCATGAAATGATAAGCAAACTGACTGGCCAAAGAACCAGAATTTGAGCCGGGAAAACTACGATTCAAATCTCGACCATCTGGCAATTCTCTAGAAACGTTGAGAAAACCAAAAATATTAAATACAGGAATACAAATCACTGTACCTGCATTGGGTCGATTCCACCCTTTTCGAATTACACGACGGATGATTTCCATACCGTTGATTTCGTCACCGTGCATTCCTGCCATAAGTAATAAAGTAGGTCCGTCATTTTTAGCGCGGTGCACAATTACAGGAACCTGAATTGGCGTACTTGTATGCAATTTTGCCACATCTAAATTCAATTCTGCTCCTTTTCCAGGAAGAATTTCATGACCTAAAATTACCAGCTTTTTGTGTTTTCGCATCAGTCAAATCAATTAAGATTAGAACTACTATTTTTTAACATTTTTCTCGATATATTGGATAATTTTTCCAGCAATATCGTTGTGCGTGGTGCGCTCAATTCCTTCCAAACCTGGCGAAGAATTTACTTCCAACACCAATGGACCTCTTTCAGATTGAAGCATATCAACACCAGCGATTCCTAATCCAACAGCACTTGCAGCGCGAATGGCAACGTCTTTTTCTTCTTCTGTCAATTCAATGATTCTGGAAGAACCGCCACGGTGTAAATTTGAACGAAATTCGCCTTCTTTCCCTTGTCGTTTCATCGCTCCAACCACTTCTCCGTCAACGACGAAAGCACGAATATCAGCACCCTTTGCTTCGCGAATAAATTCTTGAACAATCACCCTTGCTTTTAAACCGTTGAATGCTTCCAAAACCGATTGCGCTGCATTTTGATTTTCAGCCAAAACGACTCCTAAACCTTGCGTTCCTTCTAACAATTTCAAAACAACTGGTGCGCCTCCTGCAGATTCAACAACATGTTCAACATTTCTAGAATAATTGGTGAAAACCGTTTTAGGAAGTCCAATTCCTTCTTTAGAAAGGACCTGTAAGCAACGAAGTTTATCTCTTGAATGTACAATTCCGCGAGAACCTACTGCAGTAAAAACGTTCATCATTTCGAATTGACGAACGACAGCTGTTCCGTAAAAAGTAACAGACGCTCCAATTCTAGGAATTACTGCATCAAAACCTTCTAAATAATTGTCTTGATAAAACAGTGATGGACCTTTTTGTTCAATCTCAATATTACATCTCAAGTGGTCAATTACATGTGCTTCGTGTCCTGCAGCTTCTGCAGCTTCAACCAATCTTCTTGTTGAATACAAATTTGAATTTCGAGATAAAATGGCAATTTTCATTTATAATGTGTCTTTAATTTTTCTTAATTTTTGTTGTTTTTTTCTGAAAGATAAATTTGTCAAACAAGTGTCTATTACAAAGTTGTTGCTCAATAATTTTCTTCCCAGTAGGATTGGATTTCTCAACCCATTTCTTTTCGTCAAAGAAAAATCAGTGATGATTTCATTGTCAAACAAAATGATACCCAATTCAACGAAATATCGTTCTTGTTGGTACCCAGTTGAACTTCTTACTTTCTTCGTTCTGAAATTTTCAAATTTGACTTTTTCACCAGTATATTTTGGATGCTCTTTGTCAAGAAAAACTACTTCCAAAAAAAGTTTACCATGCACTTCGATTTCTTCAACAGATTCGCAATGTATCGAACAGGAATATGCTCCGCTGTCAATTTTAACTGCTACATTGTGTAGATGTAAACTAGGTAAATCCGCCTTGTCTTTTCTTCCAATAATTATTTTATCTTTCACAAATTCGTTTTAAGTCTTTGGAACATTTCAAAAAGCGAAATTAAACTAAATTCAGATTGATAAATTGAATTCTGGGTTTTTAATTAAATTGAATTCGTTAATAACTCTTAACAACAAAAAAAGCCAACACATTTCTGCATTGGCTTTGGTTGTATTTTAGAACTGTTATTTGTTGGATCTTTTATCTCAACACATTCACATGTCCTTCGATTTTCTTCCTTACACTGGTTTGGGTAACTTTAAATTCGATGGTCCAAACATACGTTCCATCCATCACGATTCCTCGTCCGTCGCCATAAGTTCCATCCCATCCTACTGAGGCGTCGTGTGATTCGAAGATGATTTCTCCCCAACGGTCATAGATAAACAAGGAGTAATCATAAGGGTCATAACCCGATGTGAAAACTGGTTTGAATGTTTGATTGAAATTATCACCATCTGGTGTAAAGGCATTTGGTACAAAATAAACGATGTCTTCATACACCTGAATGTTCACTCGTGCAGTATCGGTACATCCTGTTAAGCTATATACAACAAGCTCCACAGTGTAGGTTGTTACATCACTTCCTGGAAAAGTATGCACTGGCATAAAATCAGTACTTCCACCCGTTCCATCTCCAAAATCCCAACTGTATGCTACCGCATCATGTGAGGTATTTACCATCGTACTCACTGGATAATCAGTAGTAATGGATGATGGATTGGCAAAGAAGGAGGCAACTGGCGTCAACTCTACACAAACCATGCTTGGATAAGTTGTCGTAAATGTACAGCCGTTCAATGTCGATGCTGTCAATGTAATGTCATAACAGCCAGTAGATGTATAGTTGTGTGATGGATTGGTCATCATGGATGTTGTACTGTCTCCAAAATCCCAACTGTAAACGGCTCCACCTATTGTGTTGTTTTGGAAGTCTACTACCTGAGGAACACATCCCGAAGTAATCGATGGTACCAAATCAATAATCGGTAGTGGCGTGATAGAGACTACCACTTGATCACTGTCCTGACACTGATTGGCACCCGTTCCCACAACAGTATAAGTTTGGGTTGAAGTTGGGAAGAATGGTACGTTGTTCACCACACCGCCACTCCATGCATAAGATACCGCGCCACTTCCACTAAGCACAATACTATTGCCATAACAAATCAAAGAGTCAACTCCTGCATTGATCGTTGGTGCTGGTTTCACATAAACTGTGACTGTGGCTACACTTGAACAGTTCAAACTTGTTCCTGTTACTGTATAGGTGGTAGTCACTAATGGAGTTGCTACGATACTACTGTCAGTAATTGAATTAAGTCCTGTAGATGGTGTCCATGCATAGCTATCTGCTCCATGAGCGTCTAAATTGATGGATATTCCTTCACAAATCGTATCATTCAAAGTAACAGTTGTTACTGGAATTGGGTTCACTGTGATGGCAATAGAGTCTATAGATGAACAGTTATTGATATCTGTTCCTGTTATAAAATAAGTTTGAGTGGCTGGTGGTGTAGCTACCACTGAGTCGCCTACATTCGTATCTAGTCCTGTCGCTGGGCTCCAAACATAATTCACTGCTCCAGACACATCCATAGATATTGAACTTCCAACACAAAGTGTTCCCTGCCCAATATTGGTAACTAGCGTCGGATTTGGATTCACTGTCACCACAACATTTGACATAGGTCCTGCGCAACCATTCAAGGTTGGCGTAATACTGTAAGTGGATGTTCCTGTTACCGTAGAAGTCAATGTTTGAGCAATAGTATCTCCACCGCCATTGGCCGCTCCCAATACGTTTGCTGACAATACTGTCCAGTTAAAAGTTGATCCTGCTGGCGAAGACGTCAAAACGATTCCACTCGTCCCTCCAGAACACAAGGTCTCATCACTTGGTGTAGCAATAACCGTTGGCAATGGATTGACCGTAATTTCTACATCTACTGGTAAACCCACACAACCCGTCAAGGTTGGTGTGATGGTATAAATACTCGATCCTACAGCTGTTGATGTAGAACTCAAGACTTGTGAAATGCTATTGCCTGCTCCCCCACTTGAACCCGTTACTAAATTATCAACCGATGTCCAAGCATAGCTCGCTCCAACAGGAACTGAACTCATTGTGATAGAAGTTGAGGTAGCTGAACAAATCGTGTCTTGCGCAGCCAAAGCTGTAACCACTGGAATTGGATTTACATAAATCGGAACGTTGAGTGGTAAACCTACACAAACGCCCAATGTTGGTGTCACACTGTAAGTGGCTGTTCCTTGCGTAATGCCTGTTACTGTCAATGTCTCTGAAATAGTTGAACCACTTCCCGCATTCCCGCCTGTTTCTCCAAGCTCTGTTACCGTCCATCCAAAGGTAGAACCTACGGGTGAAGAAGTTAAATCTATTGAAAATGCTGTCTCTGAACAAATCGTTTGAGTGGTTGGAGTAGCAATCGCTGTTGGCGTTGGATCTACTGTAACAACTACATCAAGCGGTGAGCCTGCACAACCACTCAAAGTTGGGGTGACACTGTAAGTAGTTGTTCCTGCTACCAAACCGGTAACTCCCAATGTTTGTGCAATAGTTGATCCTGCTCCAGGTGTTGCTCCAGAAGTGCCTGACTGTGAAACTGTCCACCCAAAAGTAGAACCTACCGGTGAAGAACTCAAGTTGATACTCGTTGCCGTAGTTGCACAAATAGTCTGACTCACTGGAGTTGCAATCGCTGTTGGCAATGGATTTACTGTTACAATTACATCGATTGGAAGTCCAACACATGCTCCAATATTTGAATTGATAGTATAAGTTACGGTTCCTGGAACCAAAGCTGTGGCATCAAGTACTTGTGCAATACTGGCTCCCGTTCCTGCGCTTGATCCTGTAACATCAGTCTCTGAACTTGTCCAGTTGAAAGTCGCTCCCGTTGGTGATGAACTCAAAACAATACCTGTTGATGTTCCCTCACAAATCGTTTGAGAAGCTGGCGTTGCGGTAACAACTGGATTGGCTGCTACTGAAATAACAACCGCAAGAGGTGAACCTACACAACTATTCAAGGTTGGAGTTACGTTATAGGTTACTGTTCCTGTATTGCTTGTGGTCGCATTCAACACTTGTGCAATGTTTGCGGTCGCTCCTGCCGTTGCTCCACTAGCCAAAGATTGATTCACTGTCCAACCAAAAGTTGAACCTGCTGGTGAGGATGTCAAATTTATGCTTGTCACATCGCCCGAACAAATAGTTTGAGAGGCTGGTGTTGCAATCGCTGTTGGAATTGGATTTACTGTAATCACTACATCGATTGGTGAACCTACACAACCATTCAAGGTTGGTGTCACGGTATATGTTGCAGTACCTACCGCTGTAGATGTTGAACTCAATACTTGATTGATTCCATTCCCCGTACCTGCACTTGCACCTGATACATTTGACTCAACAACAGTCCAGTCAAAGGTCGCTCCCAATGGAGAAGAACTCAAGGTAATGCCTGTAGCTGTAGCAGAACAAATCGTTGCCAAGGCTGGTGTAGCTGTAACTACTGGTATCGGATTAACAAAGATTGGAACATCGATTGGCGAACCAATACAAGCTCCCAAAGTTGGACTGATGGTATAAATTGCTGTGCCTTGCGTAAGACCTGTTGCTGTCAATGATTGATTGATCGTAAAACCACTTGCTGCACTTGCTCCGGAGGTTCCTGACTCTGAAACTGTCCATGAAAAACCTGCACCCGTTGGAGTAGAACTCAAAGCAATGGATGGTGAAGTGGTTGAACAAATCGTTTGAGATGTTGGGGTAGCCGAAACTACTGGTGTTGGATTAACGGTCAATACAATATCAATCGGTAAACCTACACATCCTGACAATGTTGGTGTCACTGTATAAGTAGTTGTTCCAGAAACAAGACCTGTAACATCCAAAGTTTGTGCTATCGTTGAGCCATTCCCTGCTGTTGCACCCGTGGTTCCTGTTTGGTTTACTGTCCAATCTAAACTTGCTCCTACTGGCGTTGAAGTCAATGCTATGTTGGTGGATGTAGCCGAACAAATCGCTTGTGAAGTTGGATTAGAACTCACAACTGGTGTTGGATTCACTGTAATCACCACATCAATTGGTAAACCTACACAAGTTCCAACATTTGGTGTAATCGTATAAGTAACCGTTCCTGGAACTGTTCCGATAGCATTTAAGGTTTGGGCAATGTTTGAGCCATTACCTGCTGATGCTCCCGAAGCTCCTATTTGGGAAACTGTCCATGCATAAGTCGCTCCCGCTGGGGCTGAAGTCAATGCGATGGATGTTGCCGTTCCCTCACAAATCGTTTGAACAGATGGTGTGGCTGTGGCTATTGGATTGGATCCAATGCTAATCACAACGTCTATCGGTGAGCCAACACAAGTAGCAAAAGTAGGCGTTATGGTGTAAGTAACAGATCCTGAATTGGTACTGGTAGCATCAATCGTTTGAGCGATTAAATTCCCTGTTCCTGCAGCTGCTCCTGTTGTTCCTATTTGACTAACTGCCCAATCAAAAGTGGCCCCCGCTGGAGTTGAACTCAATGAGATTCCTGTTACGTCTCCAGAACAAATCGTCTGTGCCGTAGGTGTTGCAATGGCTGTTGGAATTGGATTTACTGTAATCACTACATCTACTGGTGTTCCTACACAGCCATTCAACGTTGGTGTCACTGTATAAGTAACCGTTCCTACCGCTTGACCTAAAGTTGTTAATGTCTGAGCGATGCTAGATCCTGTGCCTCCACTCGCGCCACTAACTCCCGTTTGAGAAACAGTCCAATCAAAAGTTGTCCCTGGCAATGAAGTCAACAACACATTCGTTGTAGAACCAGAACATATAGCATCAACAGATGGTGTTGCAGTAACTACTGGCACTGGATTAACACTCACCATTGCTGTAATGGATGAACCAGCACAAGTTCCCAAGGTTGGTGTAATGGTATAAAATGTCGTTCCTTGGAATGTACCTGTAGTACTCAAGGTTTGATTGATAGCTGAGCCGTTTCCAGCCGTTGCTCCAGTCGTTCCACTTTCTGTTATCGTCCAAGCAAAAGTGGCTCCCGCTGGGGATGAACTCAAAGCGATAGATGCTGCACTAGCTGAACAAATAGTCTGTACTGATGGAGTAGCTGTTGCACTTGGTACTAGATTTACTGTTACTGGTACATCAATCGGAGTACCTACACATCCACTCATCGATGGAGTAATCGTATAAGTTACCGTTCCTGATGAACTTCCCGTTGTACTCAAGATTTGAAAGATAGCACTTCCATTCCCAGCCGAAGATCCTGTCGCATTTGTCTCAACTGTTGTCCAATCTAAAAGCGCTCCCCCTGGAGAGGATGTTAAATTGATAGCCGTTGAAGTGGATGAACAAATCGCTTGGGAAGTTGGATTTGATGTCACGTTCGGTACTGGATTCACTGTAATAATTACATCGATAGGTAAACCTACACATGTTCCTATGCTTGGAGTAATTGTATAAGTCACTGTGCCTTGAGCTGCACCTGTGGTATTCAACGTTTGATTAATCGCTGATCCTGTGCCTGCAACAGCGCCACTAACGCCGGCTTGATTGATTGTCCAATCAAAAGTTGCGCCCGCTGGAACTGATGTCAATGTAATTCCAGTTGTTGAACCAGAACAAAGTGTTTCACTCGTAGGAGTTGCTGTAACTGTTGGATTAGAACCTATCGTAATCACTACATCTGATGGAATACCCGGACAGCCACTCGCTGATGGAGTAACTGTATAAGTTGCTGTGCCTATAGCTGTGCTAGTTCCACTCAAGGTTTGAGCGATTGTATTGCCAATGCCATTAAAGGCTCCTGTTACTTGATTTTGAGCAACTGTCCAACTAAAACTTGAACCTGCTGGTGAAGAGCTTAGTGAGATATTCGTTTGATCTCCTGAACACAACGTCTGTGATGCTGGTGTGGCTATCACAACTGGCGCTGGATTGATATTAATGACCGCTGAAACTGTTTGACCCACACAACCATTCAATGTCGGTACAACATCATAAACAATCGTTCCTACCGTAGGTCCTGTTGCTGAGTAGGTGCCAAAAACTGAATTTCCTGCACCTACAGTTGCCCCACTCGCTCCCGTTTGCGTTACTGTCCATGCAAAAGTAGCTCCTGCTGGTGTTGAACTAAATATAATATTGGCGGGTGTGCCTGAACAAATCGTCTGAATTGAAGGTGTAGTCGTTACAACTGGTGAAGGATTAACTGATACGACAACATCCTGTGGGACTCCGATACATGATCCAATATTGGCAGTAACGGTATAAATTACATTCCCCGCATTTGAGGTCGTTGCATTCAAAGTTTGTACAATGCTATTGCCTGAACCCGAAAACGCACCAATCACTCCCGTTTGATTAAAAGTCCAGTTAAAGCTCGCCCCTGCTGGATTGGAACTCAATGCAACACCAGAAGTACCGCCTGAACAAATAGTCTCTGGCGTAGCAATAACTGATGGTCCGGTGCTAACTGATATCACAACATCTGTTGGAACACCTGGACATCCACTCGATGAAGGGGTGATTGTATAAGTCGCAGAACCCGTTGTTCCTGAGGACAACGACAAAGATTGATTGATACTAGAACCAGTTCCTGCACTTCCTCCATTCACATTCGATTGAACAACAGTCCAATCAAAACTAGCGCCCGCTGGAATAGAAGTCAATGATATGCTTGTACTCGTTCCATTACATATAGACTGTGATGTTGGGGTAGCAACAACAGATGGAGCTGGATTAACTGTAATAACAACATCTAATGGAGTCCCAACACAAGTCCCAAAACTTGGTGTAACAGTATAAGTAACACTACCAACACTCGTACTCGAATTTGTTAAAGTCTGTGCAATACTAGAGCCATTCCCTGAAGTAGCTCCTGTTGCATTATTCTGTGATACCGTCCATGCAAAAGTCGCTCCAGCTGGAGTTGAACTCAACGAAATGCC
>CANFUT010000030.1 GCA_947450325.1 Flavobacteriia bacterium | reverse complement strand
TGTTACTGAAATAATTCCTGATTCAACTTCACTAACAACAGCTAATTTAAAGGACATTGAATAATCCTTTTGACTGCGCTTTTCATAAAAGCTTTTCTCTTTTTCCATAACGATAAAAATTGTGTATCGCTATTTTAGGACTAGACATTGTCTAAAAAAAAGAGGTATAAAAAAAGAGGTATAAAAAAAGAGGTATACAAAAGCACACCTCTTAATTTCTTGTAAAAACTGATTAGTTAACTCCGTCAGTTAATTCAGAACCAGCTTTAAATTTAATCACTTTTTTAGCAGCGATTTGAATTTCTTTACCAGTTTGTGGGTTACGACCTGTTCTTGCAGCTCTTTCAGAAACTGAAAAAGAACCGAATCCTACTAGAGAAATTCTATCGTTGTTTTTCAATGCTGCTGAAGTAGCGCTTACAAATGCGTCCAATGCTTTTTTTGAATCTGCTTTAGACAATCCAGACTCGTTTGCAATTGCATCGATTAATTCTGCTTTGTTCATAGTTTTTTGGTTTTAGAAAATTTTTCTATTAATTTATCGAAACAAATATAGCCGAATATCTATGCCTAGCATGACTTTTTACTAAAAAAAAAGTGTTTTGTTGAAAAATGTCAATAGTTGTTAATAAGACAATAAGGTCAACGGTTAGCTTAAGTGATTAAAAATCAAAATTTTATTAGTTTTATTCATTGAATTTGAGCTACTAAAAGTATTTTTCACTTTTTTTCTAAGTTCATTGAAAAATCGCTAAAATTAGCTGAAAAATAACCCTTGAATCCTTGATTTATTTGGGGAAACTAGATTTTCCAATCGTTGAAATTGTAGCCTGCAGCAAATTCCTTGTGCGTCATTCTTCTTTTTCCTTCAGGCTGAATTTCTGTGATTCTTAAATAGAAATCATTGCAAGGGAAAAGTAATCCTTCAGCATCCTTTTTTAATAATTTCGAATTTTCTATTGGAATTTCAGTTTTTTCAGTTCTGAAAATCTTTATTGTCTTGGATTCATTTCGTCCTTCGTTGCTAATGGTTGTCCATGCAGTAGGATATGGAGAAAAACCACGACAAAAATCGTGTATCGTTTGTACATTTTGATTCCAATCGATTTCACACATCGGTTTGAAAATTTTCGGTGCAGAACGTAAATTGGATTCTATCAAACTATCTTGAGAAGTGCGCACCACAGAACCATCTTCGATTTGTGCAACGCTTTTGACGACCAATTCTCTTCCTAAATTCATCAATCTATCGTGCAGTTCGCCAGCGGTTTCATTTTCTCCAATTAAAATAGAATCTCTTTCAATCACCATTCCTGTATCGATTTCCTTTTCAATGAAAAAAGTCGTTACGCCAGTTTCAGTGTCTCCGTTCACAATCGCCCAATTGATTGGCGCCGCGCCGCGGTATTGCGGTAGGAGTGAAGCATGCAGGTTGATTGTTCCTTTTGGTGGCATGTTCCAAATTACTTCAGGCAGCATTCTGAAAGCGACAACGACAAATAAATCGGCATTTAATTCGCTCAAAGATTGCACAAACGTTTCATCTTTTAAGTTCGTCGGTTGTAAAACTGGAATATTATTTTCGACACAAAATGTTTTTACAGCACTTTCAGAGATTTTTTGACCTCTTCCTGCAGGTTTGTCTGGCGCGGTGATACTGGCAACAATGTTAAATTTATTGGCTATTAAACCATCTAAAATCCCTACAGCGAAATCAGGTGTTCCCATGAAAATAATGCGAAAATCTTTCTTCATCATATTTGTGTGTTTTTCCAGTTAAAAAATTTCAAGTATAAAATAGATGCGGTTCCTAGCGTGCAAAAATAAATGTATTCAACCGACCAAACCCAAAAAATATCTGCATGCAAAACCTTTATTAATATGTAAGCGCCCAAAGTATAAGTGAAAACGCTCAAAAATTCTATTCCAAAACTCACCATCGTATTTCCTGAACCATTGACCGTTTGAAATTTGACAGAAATCAAACCAAATATAAAGATTGATCCAGAGACAAATCTCAGAATATCTGCACTTTTTTCGATGTATGCTTCTTCAGGATTGATCCAGCTGATTAGTTTTTCTGGATAAAGAAAAGATCCATGGAAGAAAATGAGCAAGAAAACGATGGTCAAAAATTGAATTCTTCGTTGGATTGTTTTAAGCGAGCCAAAATCTTTTCTACCAAGATACTGCGAAATGTAGGTTTTGGTTGTCGCAGCAAATCCCCAAATTGGAACAAATGCTAAAAAGTAAATCGCTCGAATATTTTGTGCGATTGTCAAATCTGATTTTCCCATTTGTTCAATCCAAGTGAAGAAAATCGTCCACGTGGCCAATGCCATGAAACTTTGCAAAAACAAGGGAATTCCTACTTTCAATAATTCGATAAACGATTTGAACTGAAAAGCAAAATACGAAAAAAGACCATATTGTTTGACTTCTTTAGAGAAAATTAGAAAAAGCAACAGAAATAACATTCCCAGACCTTCAGCACACGTAGATGCGATTGCTGCCCCTTTTAGTCCCATTTCTGGAATAAAATCCCAGCCAAAAATGAACAGATAATCCATCAAAACATTCGATAAAGCGACGATGATTGCACTGATTAGAACAACCCATGTTTTGCCGATGGCATAGAAAAATGCTTGAATGGAAAGCGTGATGACGCCAAAAAAGATGGCAAAACTTCTGATTGATAAAAACGAAATTTGTGCTTGTGCCAAATCATTGTGTTTGGAATACATCGGCAACAAAATCGGCATCAGGAAATAAATCAAGCAAAACATGACGATTCCAAAAAGAAACATCGTGAAAACAGAAGTGCCGAAAATTCGACCAACAGCATGGCTTTTGTCTTGGCCAATTCTTCTAGCGATTAAGATTTGAGATCCGTCGCTCATTCCCATTAATGCTGCAAACACTGTGATATAAATTAGTCCAGCATTTCCACTGGCGTCAAATGCCAACGTGTCGTATCGACTCAAAAAACCAGCGTTTGTGAGCAGTACAATGGATTGAATAAAACTGGAAACCATCAAAGGAAGCGCAACTCCCAAAATGGTTTTATATCTTAAATCTAGCATTTAATTAATCTACTTGGATAACCAATCCTTTCAAATATTCACCTTCAGGATGAAAAGCATTGATTGGATGATCTGCTGGTTGGTGCAATTGTTCAATGATTCTCACTTTACGACCACTTTCAATCGCTGCTGCAATGATTGTATTGTTAAAAAGAAATTTATCTACCACTTGTGAGCAAGAAAAAGTAAAAATCAATCCACCTGGTTTGATTTGACGAATCGCATGCGCATTCAATCTTTTATAACCTTGAATGGCTTTATGTCGTTTGTCTCTGTGCTTCGCAAATGCTGGAGGATCAAGTACAATAATATCGTATTCTTCAGGTAATTCTTTGATATATTCCATGGTGTCCGCCACGATTGACTTGTGATTGGAACCCATTTCATTTAAAATTACATTTTCATCTGTCAATTCAATCGCTTTTTTGGAACTATCCAATGAATGAGCGAAAGTTGCTCCACCAGAAATTGCAGAGAGACTGAATCCACCAGAGTAGCAAAAAGTGTTCAAAACCTTTTTTCCAAGTGCATATTTTGCAATCAAATTTCGATTTTCTCTTTGGTCGATAAAAAATCCTGTTTTTTGACCATTTACCCAATCAATATTGTACTTCACACCGTTTTCTAAAGCAACGTGAGGTGTTTCGCAAGTACCATAAACATATTCGTTTACGATTTCTAATCGTGCTGGTAAAGTATCGTTTGATTTGGAATAAATTGCAATCAATTTATCTCCCAAAACCCTTTGTAGTGCTAAAGAAATGAAATTTAGATCGCGATACATTCCAATGCTGTGGCATTGAATAACAGCAACTCCATTGTAAAAATCTACGATCAAACCAGGCAACGAATCGCCTTCGCCGTGAATCAATCGAAAAATGTTGTTCTTTTCGTTTAATAAATTCAAATTTAAACGCATTTGAACGGCATTTTGAACCATTTCATTGTAAAAATCTTGGTCAATTGGCCTGTCGATAAATGTCAAAACTCGCACAGCGATTGTACTCGGCTGAAAATGTCCACGCGCAATAAATTGTCCTTTATGACCAACAATATCAACCAATTCTCCTTCTACAATATCAGAAGTGTCAGTTTCTATCGCTCCAGAAAAGATCCAAGGATGAAATCGTTCAACTGAATTTTGTTTGTTTTTGCGAATTACAAGTGATTTGATGGACATATTTTGCGTTTAAATTCAGTCACAAAGGTATCAAGCTTTCTTGAATGAAAGGGATGTTTACTGAAGAAAGAAAATTGAATTATTATTAAAAATCTGATTTTAAAATATTTAGATTAAAACATCCATTTCAAAAACTTTTCATCTTTGAAATAAACATCTTTTAAAAACAATAATCCGCCCTTGTTATTTGGAATTACGGTTATATAATCAAATTGAATCAGAAAGGATCTTTTTAACTGAATAGGGAAATTTACTTTTCGAGACATAATGCTATCTAAACTGTCTGGAATCATGGTGTTTTCATCTTGGGTTAAAACGATTTTCGCCAAATCTACAGGATTTTCGCAACGCACGCATCCATGCGAATAAGTTCTGACTGTTGTATTGAATAAACCTTTGCTTGGCGTATCGTGCACATAAACACCATATTTATTGCTAAACTCAAACTTAATGATTCCCAAAGAATTATGTGTTCCAGGATCTTGTTTTACGGCATACGGAAAGGTGTTTTCCCTGATTTTCTTCCAATTCACCGTTGAAGGATCAATTTCTTCGCCTCGTCGATAAATTTTCATGTGGTTGCGTTTGAAATAATTTGGATTGCGTTTCACATCCGGCAAAATTTCCTTGCTTGTAATTGAATAGGGCACATTCCAATATGGAAAAGCGACAACGGTTCTTACTTTTGCGGTGAATTCTGGTGTTTGATGATCTGGTTTTCCAACGATTACTTTGTTTTCACTTCGTAGCGTATCAGCATTGTAAAATCTCAATTTGAATTCTGGAATGTTAACATAAATGTATTTTTCTGGGAAAGCATTTTTCCATCGCCATTTTTCCATCGCCAAAGCAGTTCGTCTGCAACGGTGAAGATTTGTTTCCTCCAACGACAAAGCAGTGCTTGTTCCTACAACGCCATCTTTTTGCTGTCCATTTTCCTCTTGAAAAGCTTTCAACGCAATTACGAATAGCGAATCATTTGCATTTTCTGCAGCTAAAAAACCTTTATTAAATAGTGATTTTTTTGCTTGAATGATTGAATTGATTGAATCTTTTTTGACTGTTGGAACTTTCAATTCATTGTTTTCCAGCGGATGTGAAAATGCAAAATGAAATAATCCGTAAGCTAATTTTTGATAATTGGTATCAGCTGGACCCCAAGAAATAATTTTCGCAGCAATCTCATTTTCAGTTGATGGAAAATTTAAAGTGCTTTTTAAAGAATCTAAATTTACATATTGAATTGGTTGCAAACTTTTTGTTGCAGTATCTAAAACGCCTATTTTTAAATCAACTTTCATACGAGCAAGCATCGCAGTGATGATAATTTCATTTTTAAGTTGATAAACGCTATCCCATTTTAATACCGAAAATCTTTTACTTGGAAGTCCGAATGCAATCGGTGTTTTTAAATAATTTGAGAGAATTTGTCCAGTCGAAGAGAGTTTTTCTTTTTCACACCAAATTGGCTTAAAATTTCTTGCTTTGTAAAAATCAAAAAGCAATTGTTGTCCACCTTTATCAATTCCAATTTCTGCTAGGTTATTGGCATCCAGTAATTTCTCTAATTTCTTTTCAACGCTGATTTTTTGATCGAGAAAGTTAATTTTCTTCTGCTCATTTTTACAGCTGAATAAAACTAAAAAAAAGCATAAAAAGATTAGAATGAAAGATGTAATTTTTACCATAACGTCGTGAAATTAGTTATTTTTACACGAAATGTATCCATGTTTAAGGTAAAAATCTACAAACCAATTCATTAATAATAAATGCCAATCATTACTTACATCATTATTGGAATTACTGTTCTTGTTTCAATGCAGGGATTTAATTCCAAAGATTTTGCTTATAAAATGTCATTTTCTCCTTATTTGGCGAAGCATTACAATCAAAAGGAAAGGTTTTTTACCCACATGTTTGTCCATTCGGATTGGGGACATTTATTTTTCAATATGTTTTCATTTTACATGTTTGGAGAATTTATGGAAAGGGATTTGGTTTTTACTTACGGCGTTGCCAAAGGAGAAATCATTTTTGGTGGTTTGTATGTTTTAGGAGGATTATTTGCCACACTTTGGCCTTATGTCAGAAATCAAGACAGTGATACTTATTATTCTGTTGGCGCTTCTGGTGCTGTTTCTGCAGTTATTTTCGCTTCTGTTATTTGGTATCCTCCGTTAAAAATGGGATTGATATTTTTGCCAATAATGGTTCCAGGTTACATTTTTGGACCTTTGTATTTGGCTTTCGAATATTACGCATTTAAACGAGGAGGAAGTAAAATTGCCCATGACGCGCACATTGGTGGAGCTGTTTTTGGCATTATTTACATTTTAATTATTAATATTGACAAAGGAAAAGAGTTAGTCAATTACATTTTCAGATAAAATGAGTGTTTTATACGTGAACAATAATGGTGTAGTTTTACCAAATACTGGTGCAACAATCGCTGCTGGAAACAGATCTTATTTATATGGTGATGGACTTTTTGAAAGTGTCAGAATCATGAATGGGCGACCAATCAATTTTGTCAACCATTTTAATAGAATTCAAGAAGGTGCTAAGGCTTTGAAAATGCGAATTCCTGCGTTTTTTACCGCTGAATTTTTTGAGACTAAAATCAAAGATTTAATACAAAAATCCAATTTACAAGAAGGAGGGAAGTGCCGCGTTTCGATTGATCGTGCTGCTGGCGGAACCTATTTTCCTGATACAAACGAAGTTTCTTATTTCATTGAGGTTTATCCTTATGAAGCCAATTATTTTGAATTGAATTCCAAAGGTTTGGAAGTGGACATTTACATGGACATGAAAAAACAAAAGAATTTCTTGTCTAATTACAAAACTAAAAACGGTTTGTTGTACGTGATGTCTGCCATCGCTGCAAGAGAGAAAAACCTAGATGATTTGTTGTTGAGCAATGAAAAAGGCGGCATTCTAGAAAGTTCAAATTCCAATTTGTTTGTGGTTAGCAACGGCGTGCTTTATACTCCAAGTTTGGATGAAGGCTGTTTGGCTGGAACGATGCGTATGCAAGTCATAAATTTGGCGATACATCATGGAATTAAAGTGTACGAGTGCACCATTTTACCGCAAAATTTATTGGCAGCAGACGAAATTTTCTTAACCAATGCCATTCGTGGAATTTCTTGGGTTGGCGGTTATCGCACCAAAAGATATTTCAACGTGATTTCAAGAAGAATTCAAGCATATTTGAATGATTATTGGGAAAATCAAGAGTGATTTCGCCTTTCTTTTTCGAATTATTACAAATGAAATAATTCTATGAATTTTGAAAATTCTGCAATTGATTCATAAATGCTTGATAGACTATAATTTATTTATAGCCATTTGCACCGTTTCATTTTTTCATTTTTGTAGTCAAATTTTTGGGATTTCCTATCCAGTCGAATTGTATTTATTCGGATTCTTTTCGACGTTAGCAACTTATAATCTGTTCAGGTATTACAATGATTTTAAGCAATTTGTTGTCGGAAATCAAAGTGTTCGGTTTTGGATTGTTGTTATAAGTCTTTTAATTGCGTTAATCTGTTTTTTGTTTTTTGAAATAGATTTAAAACTGGCATTTTGTTGTCTTGGATTTTTGACGTTTTTCTACAAATTTGATTTAATATGGAAAATTCATCTGCGTAAAGTTCCATTTTTAAAATTGCCGATTATTGTCTTTGTGTGGGTGATTTCGGGATGCATCTTCAGTTTGTTAAATCCAGCTTTAAAAATTTCAAATAATCAAGTTTGGATTTTTATTGGCATTCAAAGTTTATATTTTGCTGCGATTTCAATTCCTTTCGATGTCTTGGGATTGATTGAAGACAATATTGTCACGATTCCGTCTAAAATAGGTGTGAAACGTGCGTTTTTATTTTCGAAAATATTAATGGCTTTCGCGATAGGAATTGCTTTTTTCTTTGCTCATAATTCCTTTTTTCAACTGCCTTTTTTGCTATTTGCTGGAATCACTATTATGTTCATTCAATTGTGTGAGTCTTTGAAAAACAAATATTTGCAATTTTATTTGTTAGATGGTTCGATTTTGCTTCAAACGATTATCTTTTTGCTTTGCGATTTTTAATTCTTGAAATTTTACTAATATCAATTTAGACTAACAATACAATGTGAGAAAGTTCGTGATTTCGGTTGCGTTTTTCAGTCTGATTTCGTTTACTTTTGACTTTTCATTTAATCAAAAATTCAAATTTATGAACGTTCATTTTATTGCCATTGGAGGAAGTGCTATGCACAATTTAGCCATTGCATTGAGTAGAAAAGGCGCAAATGTTACCGGTTCTGATGATGAAATTTTTGAACCTTCGCGCACAAGATTAGAAAAGCAAGGTGTTTTGCCTGTAGCTATTGGTTGGTTTCCTGAAAAAATTACAGCTAATTTGGATGCCATCATTTTGGGAATGCACGCAAGGGAAGACAATCCTGAATTGTTGAAAGCGAGGGAATTAGGAATTCAAGTTTATTCGTATCCAGAATATTTATACGAGCAAAGCAAAGATAAAAAACGCATTGTCATTGGTGGAAGTCACGGAAAAACGACGATTACTTCGATGCTTTTACATGCGGTTTCAAAATTGGGCGTTCAAGCAGATTACATGGTTGGGGCGCAATTGGAAGGATACGATTGCATGGTGAAATTGACAGAAGATGCACCTTTCATGATTTTAGAAGGCGACGAATATTTGAGTTCACCGATTGACAGACGACCAAAATTTCATTTATACAAGCCTGATGTAGCACTGTTGAGTGGAATTGCTTGGGACCATATCAATGTTTTTCCAACGTTTGAAAATTATGTGGATCAGTTTGATATTTTTTGTCAGCAAATCACGCCTAATGGAACTTTGATTTACAATCAAGAAGATTTAGAAGTAAAGAAATTAGGTGAGAAATATGCTGATAGAATCAATTCAGTTGCATATGAAACGCCTAAATATCAAGTTACTGAAACTGGAACTTTGTTAGAGTTTGAAGGAAATCATTATCCATTGAAAATTTTTGGTGGACACAATTTGCAAAATTTGATGGGTGCGATGCATTTGGCAAAATCAATGGGAATTGAATCTGTTGACTTTTTGAAAGCAATGGAAAGTTTCACTGGTGCAGGAAAACGGTTACAAAAAGTGGTTGAATCGCCTACATTTGTTTTGTTCAAAGATTTCGCACACTCGCCATCAAAGTTGAAAGCCACAACCAAAGCTGTGAAAGAACAATATCAACAACGAAAAGTGGTTGCTTGCATGGAACTGCATACATTTTCATCCTTGAAGAAAGAGTTTTTACCACAATATGAAGGCGCAATGAATCAAGCAGATGAAGCCATTGTTTATTTCAGTCCAGAAGTTGTAAAACACAAAAAACTAGAACCAATTAGCAAAGAACAAGTGCAAGCAGCATTTGGTGGAAAGGTGAAAGTAATGACAGAAACTTCAGAAGTTTTGAATTTCATTAAAAATCAATCTTGGGACAATCAAGTATTATTAATGATGAGTTCAGGCAATTTTGATGGAATTGATTACGACCAATTGGGAGAAGAGATAATTAACAATCACTTATAAAATCAAACACCAAACTGGCGTAAATGATGATCTAAGTGTTTATAAAACATATTGTTCCATTCTTTCTTGTTCAATTTACCGAATGAATGAGATTCATAATTATCAAAAAAATCTGCACCAGTTTCAATAGCTCGATTAACAAAAGCGATTAAACGAAATTTCTCTTCTTCAAAGTTCTTCTCATCTTTTATAATGAAATCAGGTGCTGTAGGACTATTTGGTTTGTAAATTTTTTCGTTCACAACCTTATTTTTCACAAATAATTTAAGCATAAATTTCACAAACGCTCCTGCTTTTTTATGTTTTTCAGGTTCAAAAACATATTCGTAGGTAATATTGCAATGAGCTAACATTTGTCCAACTGACATTTTACCCCATTGTGCTTGAGTTTCTGGCGATAGGTTATTGATTCTTTCAATAATTTCAGCAACATCATTTTGGTTGAAAACGTTTTTAATCATCTTTACTTAGTTTTTGGAATATGAATGACGCTAATTTATCAATAATAATTAGAAATCAATAATGGACAATATTAATTTCTGGATTCTTTCTTAAAAAATAATTTAAAATAGTTCTAGCATCTCGGTCTTCTTGCATGTAATCGATGTGATTTTTCCAAGTTTTATTGTTGTGTTTCATGACATAAAATGGCACAAAACCATAGCCGCGATAACTTCCATTTTCAATCAAAATGATGCATTTTTCGTTTCGTTCACGACCATTTTCAACAATATAAAAATTAGAATCATCGAAGGAAAGTTGGTTGATCAACGATTGAACTCGTAAATTATAAGTATCCGGTTTTTCTTCTTGGATGCAAGCGCCTTGACAATTTTTAATTTGATAGCCAAAGCAAGCGCTTTCCGTTTTATATAACCCACAAAGTTTCTGGCACAAATTCAATTTTTCACATTGAAATGTCAGATAGCTAACACCGTCAGCTTTGGAAGTGAAAGTGGTTAAAGGTGTTTCTAATTTTTTATCGGTTTTGTCAATATACAAGTGCAAATATCCATTAGAGTCTTCAAAATAAAATAGTCCATAAGGATATAGATTTTTACGTAAAGTCCTGTTATATATTGGTTTGTGTTTTTTGATTAAATTAGATTCATACAAAAGTGCAATCAATTCTGAACCGGTTAATTCAAACTCAATTCTACAAATCTCAGTCATCATTTCGATGCCTTTTTTGGTTTTTGTATTTTTTAAATGTTGATCGATTCTTTTGCGAATGTGTTTGCTTTTTCCAATATAAATCAAACGGTTGGCATCATCAAAGAACTTGTAAATTCCTGTTTTATTTGGGATTTCTTCCAGGGCTTCTAAATCTAAATTCGGATGAAGTGATTTTGGATTCAAATCATCTTGCATGAAAGTCATCAGATTTTTTTCACTTTTCGCAAAAAGCATTTCAAAAAGTAGAGCAGTAGCGTGCGCATCTCCGCCAGCTCGGTGTCTTCCTTTCAATTCGATTCCCAATGAACGGGTCAACTTTCCTAAACTGTATGAATCATGTCCAGGTAAAATGTATCGAGAAGCGCGCACTGTACATAAATGTGGACGTCTGTAGTCGTAACCCAATGATTTGAATTCATGTCTTACAATTCCGTAATCAAAACCAACATTGTGCGCAACAAAGACACAGTTTTCTGAAAATTCAATGATTTTTTTAGCGATTTCGTAAAAACGAGGTGCATCTTCCACCATTTTGTCGCTGATTCCTGTCAATCTGACGATAAACTCAGGAATAGGCATATCTGGATTTACCAATGTTACAAACTCATCAATGAAGTTCGTTCCATCGTGTTTGTACATAGCAATTTCCGTGATTTTACTCGATTTTGGACTCCCACCAGTTGTTTCTATATCACAAATTACAAAATGCATTTTCGGGTACAAATAAACGAGTAATAAATCAGAAAACGAAACAGAACGTCGTTAAATGAAAAAACCACTTAAAAATAAATTTAAGTGGCTTCCAAAAAATACTTTTAAAAGTTTAATGTTTTACCAAGAATGGTTTTGCGCTTAATACATTTCCAGTGTTCAAAACAACATTGTAAAATCCATCAGCTAATTTTTCAGTGTTGAAAGTCAATTCAGTTTCAAGTGGATTTATTGTTTTTGAAATCACAGTTCTTCCCATCGCATCTGTTATAGAAACGATTACTTTTTCGTCCAATTTCACTGATAATTCAACATTTACATTTTGATCTGCTGGATTTGGGTAAATACCAAAATTTGAAATGAGATTTTCATCCAGCGTAGCGAATTGAACACAAGCATCTATCAAATTTACTTTCGTCGGTTGGAAATTTTGATTTAAGCAATGAATTACACTTTCAATACAAATAGAATGATTTGTAATACTATCAAAATGAATTCTTAAAAAAGGAGTGTTTTGATTGTTAGGATCAATTAAACTGTCGTTAATAGAAAGCGCGATAATTTTGGTTCCATTTATGTTAAATCTAGGATTGTTTGGAAATTGCGATTGATCAATTAAACTTTCAACATTTGAAATTGCGATTCCTGAAACATTTAATTCATAGCCACTTATTGAAGTCTGTGGATTTTTGATGAATATATCAATTGACTGTTCAAGTGAGTTGATTGTAGTAAATCCAATTTCAATAGTTTCATTCAAATTTGTATTTTCATTCGGAAAAGTACAATTTGCTGAATTTAATGCGCAATTTGCTGAAAGGGCAGCGTCCCAAACTGATATAAAGGAATCGTTGCTTAAATCTTTGCAATCTGAACCAACAATGTTTTGATCTAAAATTCCAGTAATGAATGCATCAATATCAGTCAATTCAACTAGTTGATTCCCGTTCATATCTCCAACAACTGCACCACCATTGCAGATGCCGTTGCAATCAATTGTTTCGTTTCCATAGCAAATGCCATCGGAGACTGTAGCCAAAGGATTGTAATTGCATGCATTTGGATCCATGCAACCAACGATTTCACCCAAAAATGACAATTCAAATCCAATTGTTCCAGGACAACTTTGATTGTCGTACAAACCAATTTTTAAATAATAGGTTGTACCAGCAATTAAATAAGCCGTAATTCCAGCTGCGTAGCCGCAATTGGCTCCATCATCGTCGTATAAAAAAGCGCCATTTCCATCTGTGTTCAAAACCGCTGGGCCACAATTTTCATAAATCCAAAGTTTGGTGTCACAAGAAGATTGATTGCAAGTTGTTAGATAATAATTTCCTGTTGTATCTGGTGTAAAAGCGTAAAAAGTATTGTAAGTCGGAGCTGCATAAATTCCCTCTGTGATAGGAATTGCAGTTTCACAAATTGATCCTGGTGCACAAGATTCTGCGTAAGATTCTGAAGTTGTGTAATTTCCACCAGTTTGCACATTTAAGCCGTTGATGTAAAGATTATAAAATCCGTTTCCTTGTCCACAGCAAATCCCATCACCATAACTATCTAAAATGGTAAATTGCAAACAGCTATTTTCACCAATGCACACGGTGTCAGACAAATAATTTCCTGCAGCTATTTGAATTCCATTTTCCTTTAAATTCCAACTTATTTCGTCTGGATAATCATCGGGAAAAATTTCGACGATGACTTCTTTTTGTCCTACACTACATTGGGAAAATCCAAGCATTGAAATCAAAAAACTAAAAATAAACGTGGTGAAAATGTTTTTATACATCGGGGTTAATTTTGCACTAAGTTAAATATTTAACGTAAAAACAGAAAGGAATTTTTGGAGTTTTTGAACATTTCAATTTTATTTTTGAAATACATACTAATCTAAATAAAACACCGTTATCATTTGAAACGATTTTAAATGTTCTTTGCCTATGTTAAAAAATTACCCAGAAAAAACTGCTCCTAGGACTGTGGAGTTGAAAATGAGTCCATCTGAATTGACAGTATACGCGTTATTGAATTACAGTAAATCTGTTGTTTCGAAAAAAATTAAGAACAAAAAGGTATTGTTCAATTTGAATTAAGAACCCAAGGCTATCTAATATTTTAGGTAGCTTTTTTTTGTTAGATAATTATTTTTAAGTATTTTTAAAATTTACTTTAAATCATTATTTTTAATTCAAAAAATGAAATCAATTAATTCTGTTGAAGAATATATGGAGCTGTATAATGCAGAAGTTCAATTAATTTTGAATAAAATCAGAGAAATTGTGCTGACGATTGTACCTGAAGCAGTTGAAAGTATCAGTTATGGCATGCCTGCTTATAAATTGAATAAAAAACCGTTAATTTATTTTGCAGCTTTTAAAAATCACATTGGTTTGTATGCAACTCCTGATGGACACAAAGCATTCGAAAAAGAGCTTTCTGCTTACAAACAAGGAAAAGGATCTGTTCAATTCCCAATTAATCAAGAAATGCCCTATTCTTTAATTGAAGAAATTTTAGTTTTTAAAAAAAATCAAATTGTCGAACACTCTGATAGTCCAAAAATCCAATAATCTTAAAAAGCATGGAATCAAATTTTGAAAAAATAACAATTGAAACGGAAGTCGCTGCTCCAATCTCTCAAGTTTGGGAAATGTGGAATTCACCTGAGCATATCGTAAAATGGAACGCAGCCTCTGAAGATTGGCATACGCCACGCGCGTCAAATGAACTAAAAGTTGGCGGCTCAAGTTTTTGCAGAATGGAAGCAAAGGATGGAAGTATGGGCTTTGATTTTAAGTGGATTTATACTGCCGTTGAAACCAACAAACATTTAGCATATACTTTGGAAGACAATAGAAAAGTAGTGATTGATTTTTCTGAAGAAAATGGTAAAGTCAAAATTATTCAAACATTTGATGCTGAAACTCAAAACACGTTAGAACTTCAAAGATTTGGTTGGCAGAGCATTCTTGATAATTTTAAAAAATACGCTGAAAATTAATTTATTACATCCAAAAATATACCTAAAACCTTGATTGCTTAAATTCGAATTAAAATGAAACCAATTATTGTAACACAAATATTCAACGTACCAATTTTAGAGGTTTGGAAAGCGTTAACAGAAGTAAATAGCTTGAAGAAATGGTATTTTCCTGTCAAAAATTTTGAATTGGAAGTAGGTAAAACCTTCACTTTTTATGAAAGTGAGGAAGGAACTAGGTTTTTTCATTCTTGTACTTTTTTGCAAATCGTTCCAGAGAAAATTTTGGAACATACATGGACGCATCCAAATGATTCAAAAGGTACATCCAACCTTAAATGGGAACTTGAATCTGAAGGAAATGGGACAAAAGTTACTTTGACTCACACAGGTGCAGAAAATTTTGAAGACGCATGTCCTGATTTTTCAGTTGCTAATTTTGAAATGGGTTGGAATGCTTTTCTCAAAACAATGTTGCGAAACTTTCTTTACGGTATAGAAAAACTGATTTTTGATTTGGAAATTAATGCTTTGCCAGAAACCGTTTGGCGAAAATTGTGGGAAAATGAAAACTATTCAATTTGGACGGAACCTTTTTGTGAAGGGAGTTATCTAAAAGGAGAACTCAAGCAAGGTAACCGTGTACACTTTCTCTCTCCAAACGGCGAAGGAATGTACAGCGATGTTGCTTTTCTAATTGAAAATAAATTGATGATGTTTAAGCATATTGGTATGGTTAAGGATTTAGAAGAATTGCCGTTAGACAAAGAAACTGAAACATGGACTGGATCGTATGAAAATTACCGATTAACTGAAATTTCTACTGGAACCATGTTGACAGTAGAAGTCGATACAATTGCTGATTATAAAAGTTATATGGAAGAGAAATTTCCTTTGGCTTTGGGGCGTTTAAGAGAAATTTGTGAAAATTAATTTGAACCAAACTTTGTTGAAATTGTAAGGAATCCTATGAAGTATTATCTGGTTGTTTTTGTTCTTTCGATTGTTTGCAATTCTTTTAGTCAGAATGAAAAGTACGATACAATCTATCATCCTTATTTTCAAGGAAAAAGGTTGGTTGAGTTAAAGTCAAATAAAGACAAATATCACTTGAAAGGATTCAATGAAACTGAAATCAATTTGGCTAGAAATATCCTTGTTTCTAAATATGTCATTTTGAATGAAAAAGGTGATGTTCAGGAAATTTACAATGATTTTGACGGTTCTTTGAAAACCTACTTTCAAAAAAAACAAGTAAATAAAACAGTTGAAATTAAACCCCAAATTCACAAGCTGAAAACTGAAAATTCTGCACAAACTGTTGGAGCCGATAATTCTGGGTTTAATATTTTATATCCAGTGTATGAAATTAAAAACACCAAAGGTGGTAGAGGAAAAGTTGGTTTGATGGACAGTTTAGGGAAAATTGTTTTTCCAGTGGAATTTGACCGCATTCAATACATTGATTCTGTATTTATCACAAAGAAAAATAATCATTTTCAATTGTATAGTTATGATTTTCAACTATTGCTTCAAGATTACGATTCTATTGAGTACATCAGTACTTACAAAGACCACATTTTACTCAAAAACGGAGGTAAATTTGGTTTAATTCACCGTGATGGAACCTATATTCTTCCAACTGAATATGATGTAATTAGAAATTCAAAGTTCAAATACATGAACTACGAATTTCAAAAGAATGGATTGTGGGGATTTTTAGATTGGAGTTTGACAAGATTTTTACCTCCTTTTTCGCCTTCTCCGAATATTATCGAGAGAGATGGTTATTTTGAATATTTAGATGAGATCAAAGTTTGGCATGTTTTGGACGCAAATGGTCACGAAATCTTAAAATCTTCGATGGAAATGTATTTGGTTTTGTCAGACCAACTTTTTTGCGTCACCAAATATGATCGAGAATTGGGTTATCAGCGTTCAATCATGAATAATCGTGGAGAAATTGTTTCTAAACGAGTTTATTACGATTTGTGGCGAGTAAATGAAAATACATTATTGGCTGGCTTCGACGTAAAAGTAATCGATGTTTCAGAGCTTAAAAAGTCAACGAAATGGCAATTGTTGTATCCAAATGGGGAAACCAAAAATGATGAAATCTATACCAATATTCAAATATTAGACTCAAATTATCTGAAGGTTTATGACAGCAAAGGCAGAATTACGGTTATCGATGATCGTGGAAAAGATGCTTTGGGATTTCAGGTCGAAGATGTGTACAAATATGATAAACATTTGTATAAAATCAAAAGAGACAATAAGCACATTTTCATTGATTTAGCCAATCCACAATATTATTCTGCAGCTTATGAAAATTTGCAATGTGTTAAAGAACATCGAATTGCGGTTACAAACAACAAGAAATGGGGATTTATTGATGAATCCTACAACGTAATTTTTCCACTGATTGCAGATTTCGTTACTTGTTTTGAAGATGGTGTTGCAACTGTGCAAATTAATGGGAAATCTAAAATGATTGATTTAACTGGCAAGTATATCAATACTCAAACATTTGATGTATCAACTCCACTTTCTGATGGTTATACTCATGTGGTGCAAAATCAAAAACATGGAATTATCAACAAACGAGGGCAATTTACTGTGCCATTGATTTATGATGAAATCAAATTTGTGGTTAGTGATAAAGAAAATTATTACATCGGTGCAAAAAGAAATGGTAAATATGGAATCATCAACATTCAAAATGAGTTGATTTATCCTTTTGAATTTGATTATTGCGCTGAAATCAGTCCTTACGCGAGTATAGCGCAAAAGCGAAGCGATGGATTTTTCGCGTTCATGCAATTAACCAAAAGAACGAAAGTTGAGCGCTATTTTTACAATTTTGATTACAAAAAGAATGTTTTGGAGGTAGTCAACAACTACGAAAAAGGATTTGAAATCGTGAAAGAGCCTTGCAATTTGAACGTCAATCATGTTTGCTACGGCGTTAAAAATTGGGACGGACAATATGTGATTCCTTGCCGATATTTGTATATCAGCGACTTCAAAAACAACACGTTTAGAATTTCAGACACAACTGGTGGAGGTGTAATTGATACTTTAGGTAATATTCTTATTCCATTGAGATATAAATATTTGTACGATTTATCAGGTGACGATAAATTGATACAAGTTGGAAGGCAGCAAGGAAATTGGGGACTGTTCGATTACAATGGAAAAATGATTGCCGATACTTTATTTGGCGGTTTCGAAAAACCAGAATTTGGATTGATTCCTTTCTACAAAAGTTTCAATTACAGATTTGATGCAAATCACAAATGGTTCCACGATGAGAAAAAAGTGGGATTGATGGATTTCAATGGCAATATTCTAATTGAGCCGATTTATGACCGATATACCGTTCCTGACCAAAAGAAAAAAGAAATTCAATTTGTGAATGACGAAAATATCATTTGGGTGAACGAAAAAGGTGAAATTACTAAATCTGATACGAGACTTCATTACAGCACTGAGATTAGAAAACCTGAAATCCCACAAGTTCCGCCGAGCAAAAAAGGTAGAAAAAAGAAAAAAGAGCGTTGGCTTTGAGTTTCATCTAAAGATTTTCTTGTTTTTTTATCATGTAAATCATTTATGAATCTCTTATTTCAGCTAAAAAATTATCTTTGTAGAGACGCTCGTTTGTAAATCAATAAAATTCAGTTCATGCAAAATAATTCTCAAATCAAATGTCCAAATTGTGGGACTTCCATTGACGTTCAAGACATTCTTGCACATCAATTAGAAGAGGAAATCAAACAGAAATACAACCAGGAATTGATTGCTGAAAAGCAGAAGTTTTCAACTGAATTTGACAAATTGAACCGCGAAAAAGAAGCTTTTGAAGAAAAGAAAAAGCAGGAAAATGAACTTTTTCAAGAGCGATTTGAGAAGAAAATCAAAGAAGAAAGGAAATTAATTGAAGAGCGATTAAAATTCAAACTTGTTGAGGAACAACAAGATCAGTTCGCTGCTTTGAACAAAGAATTGAATGAAAAATCAGAACAAATCAAAGAACTCAATTTGACCAAAATTGAAATCGAAAAGTTGAAACGTGAAAAAGATGAACTCAAAGGTCAAGCGGATTTGGAAGCGCAACAACGCATGAGCGAGCAATTAATTCTCGAAAAAGACAAAATCCGCAAGGCAGAAGAAGAGAAAAACGAATTGAAATTCAAAGAATTGCAAAAGCAATTGGAAGATCAAAAACGTTTGACCGAAGAAATGAAACGCAAGCAGGAGCAAGGTTCAATGCAAATGCAAGGCGAAGTGCAAGAATTGGCCATTGAAGAATGGATTGCTGCACAATTTCCGCTCGATACCATTGAAGAAATCAAAAAAGGCGCACGAGGTGGCGATTGCATTCAAATCGTAAATACACGTTCGGTTCAAAATTGCGGAAAAATCTACTACGAAAGTAAACGCACCAAAGATTTTCAGCCATCGTGGATTGAAAAATTCAAAGCCGACATGCGTGTTAAAAGCGCTGATATTGGTGTTTTAGTCACCGAAGCGATGCCTTCAGACATGGAACGCATGGGATTTCGAAATGGCGTTTGGATTTGTACCTACGAAGAATTTAAAGGATTGTGTGGCGTTTTGCGTGAATCAATCATTCAAGTGAACAACGCGCTGAGTTCGCAAGAAAATAAAGGTGATAAAATGCACATGTTGTATGAATACCTGACGAGCAACAATTTCCGCATGCAAGTAGAAGCCATTGTAGAAGGTTTTACTGCTATGAAAGATGGACTTGAAAGCGAAAAACGCGCCATGAACCGCATTTGGAAAGAACGCGAAAAGCAAATAGAGAAAGTCATCATCAACACGATTGACATGCATGCAAGCATCCGCGGAATTGCTGGAAATGCGATTCAATCCGTCAAAGCGCTTGAATTGCCTGGAGAATCGGAGGAATTGGATTGATTTTTCAAATGAATACTAAAGGTGCTAATCCAATAAATTGATTCGATATGCAAGAAATTGAAAATAAAGAATTGCTAAATAAAATCATTTCTTTAATAGAAGAAACGAGGGAAAAAGCGATTCGTTCTGTCGATTTTCATCGCGTACAACTTAATTGGCATATTGGTCGGTATATCTTTGAAGATGAGCAACAGGGAAAAGTAAGAGCGGAATATGGAAAGTATTTAATAAAGTATCTTTCAAGAAACCTTGAACCAATTTACGGAAGTAGTTATTCTACACGAAATTTATATTTTTTTATTCAATTTTATAATTCATTTCCAATTGTGAACGCGCTGCGTTCACAATTGAATTGGACGCAATATCGACTACTTTCTAGATTAGAAAATGAAGACAAACGAGAATTTTACATTGCCGAAAGCCTCAAAAATCATTGGACATCCCGACAACTCGAACGACAAATAAATAGCGGATTATATGAACGTCTATTGTTAAGTAACGACAAAGAAAGCGTTTTAGCTGTAGCGCGTGGAGAAAAATTGCCTTCAGAAGCAAAAGAAATTATCAAAGACCCAATGACCTTGGAATTTTTGGGGTTAAAACGCGAAAGTGCCTACTATGAAAAAGATTTAGAAAGTGCAATTATAACTCATTTACAAGATTTCATCATGGAATTGGGTAACGGGTTCTCTTTTGTCGCAAGACAAAAACGCATTCTACTCGAAGATGATGAGTTTTTTGTGGATTTGGTGTTTTACAATCGCATTTTGCAATGTTTTGTTATAATTGAAATAAAAACGCATAAAATAACGCATCAAGATGTAGGTCAATTACAAATGTATGTCAACTATTTCGACCGTGTTGAAAAACTAAAACACGAAAATAACAGTATTGGTATTTTGCTTTGCGCAGATAAAAATGATGCTATGGTTAAATTTAGTTTACCAGAAAACAACACGAAAATTGTAGCTAGTAAATACCAACTTTATTTACCAACAGAAAAACAGTTAATAGACGAATTAAAGAAAGAAATTGAAAAAATTGACAATCATGATTCCATCTAACGTCTACGAATTCAACTACAAAGCGAGCGCGAAGTACCGACGTAGTCAATCATAAAACTTTTTTAAAACACCACCAAATGCTCCCAATCATCTTCGAAGACGCATATTACCTCTGTATCAATAAACCAAACAATTTATTGGTTCATCATTCACATTATGCGCGCAACATCGAAGAGGAATCCTTGATGGAAATCCTGAAATCAAATGGTTACGACGTTTTTCCCATTCACCGGCTAGACCGCAAAACTTCGGGCGTTTTGATGTTAGCGAAGGCAAAAGAATTTGTCGCGCCGTTTCAAAAAATGATGGAGCAAAACGAAGTGCAAAAAGTCTATCACGCTTTGCTGCGCGGACACATCATTGAAAATGGAATCATCGATACACCAGTCAAAAATGAACGTGGAAATTACAAAGAAGCGTTGACCCATTTTCGTTGTTTGAAGCATTTTGAATTGGAAATTCCTGTCGAACCATATCCAAATTCGCGCTATTCACTCGTTGAATTTACGCCCAAAACCGGACGCATGCACCAATTGCGTATCCACGCCAATAAAATCAGTCATCCAATCATCGGCGACCCAAAACACGGTAATCGACACCACAACCACATGTTCATCACTGAATTTCAAAACGACCATCTTTTTTTGCATGCAGAATCGTTGGAGTTTGTGCATCCGTTTTTAAAGACGACGCATTTGGTGAAGGCGGATAAAGCCAGTTTTTGGGAAAATTGGGAATAAAGGGAAAAAGTGAGAATGAAATGAAGATTGAGTGGAAATTTTTCTGGAAATCAAGAAAAAATGCTAATTTCATCACCAATTAGTCAACCATGAATTTCGCTGCTTATCAATCCTTGTTTCACACACAAAAAGCGCCATTTGCGTGGGTGGAAATGGATGCGCTCGACGAAAACATTCTAACTATTGCGGAAAGAGCGAAAAGCAAAAATATCAGGTTGGCAACCAAATCAATTCGTTGTAGATTTATTTTAAGTTATATTTTAGATAAATTACCTTATTCTTTTGGTTTAATGTCTTTTACAATTGAAGAATCAATTTGGCTAGCAGAAAAAGGATTTACCAATATTTTGCTTGGATATCCAACACTTGAAGTCGATTTGATCAAAAAAGTGGTTTCAAATCCGCAGTTGAATGCAGCGATTTGCTTCATGGTGGACCGCTTGGAACATGTTGAAATTTTGAATCAAACGGCGTCAAAATACCAAATGAAAGCAAATATTTGTGTCGATGTGGACATGAGCACGCATTTTCCAGGAATCTATTTTGGAGTTTATCGTTCTTCCATTCAAACTAATCGTGATTTGGAGAATTTGCTCGAAAAAACCAAAGACTTTGCAAACATTACTTGGAAAGGACTGATGGGTTACGAAGCCCAAATTGCGGGTGTTGGCGACAATTTTCCCAAAAATACTTTGATGAATGGCATCATTCGATTTTTGAAGCGGAAATCTTTGCCTAAAATCGCTCAAAGACGCGCTGAATGTTTGGCTGTATTCAAAAACAAAGGGATTGAATTGCAGTTTGTTAACGGTGGAGGAACTGGAAGTATTGAATCTACTTTGAAAGAAAAAGAGATTACTGAAATCACTGTCGGAAGCGGATTTTTTCAATCGCATTTGTTTGACAATTATGCCAATTTCACCCATCGACCAGCGGTTTTTTATGCCTTGAGAATTGTAAGAAATCCCAAAGCGCAAATTTTCACCGCGTTGGGTGGTGGATACATTGCGTCAGGAGCGACAGATTCCAACAAACAGCCGCAACCATTTTGGCCCGAGGGAATGAAATTAATCAAAAATGAAGGAGCTGGCGAAGTACAAACGCCTTTTGAATATCGAGGTAAAATTCCTTTGAAAGTAGGTGATTTGGTATTTTTTAGACATGCAAAAGCAGGTGAGTTGTGCGAGAGATTCAACGAATTAACCTTGGTCAGAAATGGTAAAATTGAACAAATTGTGCCCACTTATCGAGGTGAACAAAAATCTTTTTTATGATGGAAAATTGGGCTGAAAATGTAAAATGGACACCGCAGGAAGTGTTGAAACCAAATTCTGAGGAAGAAATAGCTGATTTAATCAAAAAAGCGAATAAATCGGGTAAAACCATTCGTACCGTTGGATCTCACCATTCGTTCACGCCATTGTTATCCACAGATAGCATTTCGTTGAGCTTGGACAATTTACAAGGCGTCATTTCCATCGAAGATGATAAACGCGTAATTGCTTGGGCTGGAACAAAATTGAAAAGGCTGGGTGAGGAGTTGGCGCAAAACGGCTTGGCGCAGGAAAATTTAGGAGATATCAACGTTCAAAGCGTTGCTGGAGCGATTTCAACTGGAACACACGGCACTGGAATTACACTTGGAAGCGTTGGGACGCAAATTGAAGAAATTACTTTTATCAATGGTTTGGGTGAAATCATTACCATCAATCCTGAGAATAATTTGCATGAATTCAAATGTTTACAACTTTCATTGGGAAGTTTGGGAGTGATTACCCGGGTGAAATTACGCTGTCAAGAGGCTTATAATTTAAAATTAGACATCCGCAAAGAGAAATTATCAGATGTGCTGACTCAACTAGATTCGATTATTGCCGAAAACCGCCATTTTGAATTTTATTCGATTCCTAATTCTCCTTGGTCGCAAACGAAAATAACCAATATCGTGGATGAAAAAGCAGGTCACACTTCAAAGTTTAGTTCGTTCATCAATGATATTGTGCTCGAAAACTGGGCGTTGCAATTTTTGTGTAACATCAACAAAGTGATACCATCGAGTTCAAAAACAGTTTCAAAAATCATCGGTGCTGCCATTTCGAACGAAACGAAAGTTGAACAGAGTTACAAAGTTTTCAGTACCGTGCGCAACGTGAAATTCACTGAAATGGAATACAATATTCCGCTTGAAAATTACCAGCAGGTTGTGAAAGAAATGTTGCAATTGATCGAAAAAAACAACTACCAAATCAGTTTTCCGCAAGAACATCGTTTTGTGGACGCAGACGATATTTATTTGAGTCCCGCTTTCGAAAGAAAATCTGCTTACATCGCCAGTCATGTTTTCAAAGGCATGAACAACACCAAGTATTTCAAAAATTTAGAAGATTTATTTGTAGCTCACGGCGGTCGGCCACACTGGGGAAAATTGCACACCCAAGACGCTGCTTTTTTCAAGAAAGTTTATTCAAAATTTGATGATTTCCTGTCGATTCGGGAAAAGCATGATCCGAATGGAGTGTTTTTAAATGGGCATTTGAGGAAGGTTTTTGGGGTTTGAGGTTAAAGACTTTTTTACTTTAACTATCAAATAGTTGAATTAGATTTTAAGATTAATGCCAATATTTTAAAAATAGAGAATGATTGTTTTTACAATTTCATTAAAATTGTCATCAAAAAATTAAAATCAATTATTTGATAACTAAACAATTACCATTTGCAATATCAAGTGCTACTTTTTTATATTTTGTCGTGATTTCTTTCCCATTCTTATAACGTACTTTTACGATCTCATTCCTATTAGGTGTATTCGATTTGAATATGGGAATTCTATTTTTAAGTTCATTAATAGTCGAGAAACATTCATTAATAATTCCTTTCAAATTATTAATAATAAGCGGGTTTTTTGAATTTTCTGCCTTATTTCTTTTCGAAAGTTCTAATATTTCAGATGCTTTATTTTTCGCATCTTCAAAATTGCCAGATTTCTTTAGATATATCAGTTCTAAGAAATTAATTAGTAGAATTGAATCCCTTATTTCCACTGGAATTCTTGATTCAATTGCATATCCCATTTTAATGAAATAATTTGCTTTATTGTAATCTTTTTCTTGTAATAATTTATCTATTGCGACCATAAGAAATGTAACTACTTCTAAAGAAATCTCATCACCTTCATTTTGAAAAATAAATTCTAATAATTCAATTTCGTACTTAGAATTAATTCTATTTCCATGAGTGAAAGAATAATTACTTAACAGTGTCAATAAATTTTTCTTTATATCTAGGTCCAATGGTGGAGTACTCAAGTAAAAATATTCTGCTAAGGAAAAAATATCACTTTCAGGAATTTTCTTTTCTTGGATAAACCCGATAAGTTTATCAAAAACTTTTTCTTTTGTATAAGACTTTCTTAGTGTTAACTCATATTCAATTAGCTCATTAAAATCTGAAAGAAGTTTTTCTTTAAATAAATAATATTCCAAATAACGGAGTTGTTTTGTTCTGAATTTGTGAGCACTTGGTAAACGCGAATGATTAAGTTTGACTTTATTCTCAATAATATTATTAAATGATTTCGAAATATATTTTTTTCTTAATTCAGCATCTGGATGTATTTCATAAAGTTTTAGGAATAAATTCGTTTTGAACTCTGTTGAGATATTTTGTTCTAAATTTTCTAGATATTGAACAAGGTCTATATTGTTCAATATTTCATTATTCAAATTATTCAACGAGATTCCAGCCACAAATTTTGCTTCATAAAAAATATTGAAATTTTCAAGTTCGAATTCGCTAATTTCAATGTGTATTAGTTCCTTAATATATTTTTCAATAATTTGATTTTTTTCAGAATCCTTTAAAATGTTGCCAATTAGAATTAAATTGATTTTTGCAGAAAGATCAAATTCATTTTTTGGTTCAAAGTCCACCAATTCCTTTAAAACATCCCAAGCATTTTCATACTCATTTTCTAAAATAAAAACGTACCCTAAATGCAGTTTTAGTAAGGAAAATAATTTGCCAAATTCTTTTTTATCAAATGTTATTTCCTTTAAAAACGATTTTGCCGTTTCAAATTGACCATTATAATAGTGACTTAATCCAATATATAGTTTCGCTAGGTTTATATCATTACTTTCTAGATTTTGCGTTGACAGACTTGAGTTTAAAGATTCGATAGCAAGTTTATAAGCTGAATTGCCATAATACTCAATTCCTTTTTGGAAGTAATCGATAGTGTTACCTCCTAAGGTTTCTATCCAACTAACTGATAGTGATGATTTAATAATCCTATTTTTAATTTCAACTTTTTCAGTTTCTAGATTTATTATTCCTGATAAATACAACTTTTGTTTAACTGAATCGGTAATTAAGTTACCTTTTCCATAATGAATTTCAAAGATTGCATCCTTCAGTTGTTGATCTTTTTTTACGATCTCCCGTATATTATCAATTGGGGGTTTATCAAATGAGGTTAGATAATGCTTTGATACAACGTTATCAACATCTTTTGCAATATTAAAAGACTCTTTGTCGTCTTCAATTATTGAAAGTAAATCCCAAGTAATGCGAGGATTTCCATTAGTCCAATAAAAAATCCTTTCTATAACCGATGGATTTAAATTATTTAAATTAGCTTTTACGATAAAATAACTGAATTCAGTATAAGTAAAATCATTTAAAAAGATTTTTTCACCTATGTTGAATGGTGAAATTTTCGGATCTTTGATTAGGTCTGAGGGTTCGACAACTCCCGATAATAAATATGTTAATCTGTTAAATTCTTGGTAATTAACTCTTGCAAAATATATACTTCTAATTTGTGAAAATATTCTGTCTGAATAATCAGTTTTTGTTAAAGCGTCAATTTCATCTAAAACAACAATTAATTTCCCGTTTATTTTATTTAATAATATTCTTAATTCTCTTTCATGTTGTTTATGAGGCGGTAAATTTGAAAAGTCCTTTCTGAAATTATTAATTTCTAAATCTAAACCAACGAAGGAATCAAGATTCGTCTCAATTGCAGTATCAATAATATTTCTAAAACAATCTAAATCTGTGTCAAACAAGTTACTTAGATCTATGTAAACAAACTTATCCTCGTCTGTAGAAAATTTTCGCCGAGCATTTAATAATAAATTTGTTTTCCCCATTTGCCTTGAAACAAGAACGTAGCCTGGTCGTCCCATTTCTTTTATAATATCACTAACTTGCCTGTCTGCTGATCGCTCTACATAAAGTGAAGCGGGCACTATCGTATACGGTCTTAATATCTTATCCATCACTTTACATTTTGACTTTTTGTATGAGAAATCGCTACTTCGACATTTTTTTCTGAAAAATCACCTAACATAATTAGATTTTTTAAAACGTTTTTTATCCATCGTGGTGAGCCATTAGATTGATTAATAATCAATTCCTTACTTGATTGAACCAATTTGAAATTCAATTCATTCTCAATTAGTGAAATTAATTCCATACATTCGGATTCAGTCCAGTTTTCAATTTTCACAAACTGAAGATTTGCGCGCACCTTATTTTGAAATTCGGGAATATGATTTTCCGGTGAATATATCGATGATAATGCAAATCTAATGTTTGTACCATTGATATTTTGTGAAGATGTTATAAATAATGAGCAGATTTTCTGAACGAATTCAGAAAATTTTTCATCGTTACCAAGTGGTATTTCATCAATTAATATAAAAATGGTTTTTCCTTTATTATCAGTGTTTAATAGCGAATTTATTTTTCGGATAGAGTCCTGATAATCTTTTTTAGTATCAATCTTACTAGTAGAATCAAGGATTGACAATATTTCCACATATATTTCAAAGAAAAAATCATCTATTGATAAACCCAAACAATTTGCAAGGTTAACTTGTATAAACTCGAATTCTGAATTAATTAAATTTCGAAGAATTGAAATTGATTTTCCCCTGCCAGAATCTCCACTAATCCAGATTGAATAGAAATTAATTATTTTGGTTATTTCAGTATCCTTATCACGAATTAAATAAAATTTTTCTTTCTTAATATCATAGATGTCGAATAGTACATTATTTACTATTAGTGGATCAAAAATAATTTCATTATTTCTTATTTCTACATCTTTAAAAGGAGATAAATTCAATGATTTAAAAGCATGTAAACTTGAAAACACTTCAAGGCAGAGAGAAACTGCTGAACGCATAGCAATTTTTTGATTTTCGTCTTTATTTTGATCTTTATTCCCATCTGCAAAATCACAAATACCTTTTACGAGAATCCATTCGCTTTTACCATTGGCTGCGGCGTAGAGTCCCGCCCCTTCCATTTCTCCTCCTTTTGCAAGTTTATTAATTTCTTCTATTTCTTTTCTTCTTATTATGTCATTTATCAATTCTTCTCCTGAGAACACAGGAGACACTATTTTTTTAGCGGGTCTTTCATTTAATTGGTGTTCCCAATCACGTAAATTTTTGAACTTGTCTAGTAATAATTGACTTGTTGGAATTGTTGAAGCGCGTATTATTGTTTCTCCCTGACTAATTTTTTTATTGTCATATGGGACTATTGTATCAGCAACCAGCACATCTCCAATTTCTTGATTTTCAGAATCTACTCCAAAGGCAATTCCAATCATAATTGTAATTTTTGGCGACAGTAAACTTATTGCG
Source organism: Flavobacteriia bacterium (assembly GCA_947450325.1). GTDB lineage: Bacteria > Bacteroidota > Bacteroidia > Flavobacteriales_D > Crocinitomicaceae > JAQVCM01. The sequence goes on along the minus strand of CANFUT010000030.1, from coordinate 9,942 downwards.
TCCATTACTGTGACAATTGAACTTCTGACCCCAATAGAACCCATAGTGCCGCACTGAATATGAAAACAAGAATACACACCAAAAACCGCGATAAAGTATGTTTTATCTGCATTATGTGATTTTAAAATCAAGCCATCGCTTGAGATTGGCTTTAAAACACTATGTAAAATTTCTGTTTCAATATCTGTAGCAGTAACTATTAAAATTGACTGATCTTTTAGATGTGCTATTTTTTCAAATGGTATTTCTTGATACATCCTAAATTATTTGTGTTATCATTTCCAATGAGTATAGTTTATTTTTTTATAAAATTACACCTTGATTTTCAATGAAAACGTTAAATGTACTTAACGATTCAAAACACATAAACCAAACATTTAGATTTTGACTCAATAGTGTCCTTTCTTCTTCATTTAAACTTTCTCGAAAATTAGAAAGACCATTAAATTCATGTACCAATCGCACATATTCATAACAATTATAAATATTTTGTACTTCTGTACTTTCTCTGAATTGATTAATTAGACCAATAACATAAATAGTTCTTTTATTTTTAAGTTCAATTTGGATGTTTTTCATATTTTATTATTTGAATTTTACCTGCCCATTCATCAACATCGGTAACAACCAATCGCGGAGTTCGGCGAGTTTTTGGTTTTCTTTTAAATTGATTGATATTTTTTTATTTCCTGAAATAACTTTATTTGAAAATTTCGTAATTAATTCAAACGGTGGAGTAGGAATTAAAAGTGCTTCTATATCTTTGGGATAAACATGCGGTTGAGCTGAGCCTCTTGCTTGTTGATAGATAAACTCTTGTCTCATTTTAAGAAAACCTAAAATATGGATTGTATCAGCATCATTTGAACCTCTAACAGTTGTGCAATCGCATGCAAAGATCGGTTCTCTCCAAAAATTAATATAACCTGCATTAGCTCCAGATGCGCTTATTGAAATTGTATTTTCAGGATAATTAGAAACATCATGGTAGTAAGAAAAATCAAGACCTGCAGATACAACTTTGATTTTCCCAATTGAGTTTGATGTCTTACCAGTTATTAACGTTCCTTTTTTTATATTGGCATACTTCCCTAATTCCTTCACTTCCCAACCCTCAGGTACTTCTCTTTTCAATTCCTCATTCCAAACCATCTTTCCGCCCGAACTTTTATACGGTAAGCCATCTTCATTCGGAAAATCAAACTGCACAAACCAAAAATCATAAATGAGTTTGGCCATGGCTTCTAACTCAGAGTTGATCTTTTTGTTGAGTTCTATTTTTGCGTCTAGGTCGGAAAGAACTTTGGCGATTGGTCTCCATTCCTTTTCTTCAGGACAAGGAACTTCAAAATCTTGAATTGATTTTAATCCCAGGTTTTTTATCGTTGAACCAGTAGCAACCTGATAAAAATATTCTTGAACTCCCGATAACTGAAAGTAATAATAATAGAATCTGTTAATTTCAGTTTTAAAGTTCAGATAGGCAGCACTTTTACCCAACATGATTTTTTCACCATAATAGAAAGCTAGATTACCTAATGTTCCATTTATTGACATTAGTAATGTTTTCTCATCAAGAGGAATAAAGTGTTTTTCTAATGTTCGAATACTAATTTTTTTTGTGTCTTCGAAAACAACTATTCGCCCATTTTTAATGTTTACTCCATTAATAAAATATATTTCTCCTTCTTTATTATACTCTGGTGTTCCATGAAGTCCATCGCCAATTCTAGAGCAAAGGTTTCCAACATTTGTAATTTGCCAATCCTTACGCCCCATAATTCAATCCCTTCAAATTATTCTCAATTTCTTTCTCCAAAATCTTCGACTCTGCGAATAAATCTTTCAAGTTCTCTTCAAAACCTCGTAGTTTGGAAGTAAACTCTTCGTGGGTAATATCCACATAATCAATTTTTACCTCAAAGTATTGTCCAGCACTCAAAGAGTAGTTCTTTGTTTTGATATCGTCGTAAGAAACGACTACAGAGAAATCTTCAATGGCTTCTTTTTTGTTGAATGTGTCAATGATTTTATCTTCTTCTTCATGAGAAAGTACTGTTTTTTGGTTTTTTTCTTCTTTGATGGTTGTTCCCAAATTGGATGCATCAATCAGAATTACATCTCCTTTGTTTTGCTTGTCCAAGAATATCACGGAAACATTGGTGCCCGTGGTTGCAAAGATGTTACTTGGCATACTAACCACGCCCGCCAACATTTTGTCTTCCACCATTTTCTCACGAATCTTGCGGTCAATACCACTTTGCGCGGTAATAAAACCGGTTGGCACCACAATCGCTGCTTTTCCGTTTTCTTTCAATGAAAACATGATGTGTTGCAAGAATAGCAAGTAAATCGCCATGGAATCTTTCTTCGCTTTTGGAATGTTAGGTATTCCTGCAAAAAAGCGGTCGTGGTTTTCTTTGGTATCTAAATCCGCGCTGTAATCGGAGAAATCCAGTTTAAACGGCGGGTTAGAAACGATGAAATCGTATTTCTGTAGTTTGCCACTTTTGTCCTTGTGGTAAGGTTCCAAAATGGTGTTTCCTTTTACAATGTTTGGAATAGAATGCACCAAATCGTTCAAAATCAAATTCAAACGCAGTAAGTTCGAAGATTTTTGCGAAATGTCTTGAGAATAGATGGTGCACTTGTCTTCGCCAATTTGGTGCGCTAAATTCATCAACAAAGTTCCAGAACCTGCAGATGGATCGTAACACATCGCATTTTTCACATCGCCTTGCACCAAGCAACGCGCCATGATTTTCGCTACAGCGTGCGGTGTAAAGTATTCCGCATATTTTCCGCCACTGTTCGTGTTGTAATCTTTGATTAAATATTCGAAAATCGTTGCGTAGAAATCGAACTTCTCATGGAAAATGTGCTCAAAACTGAAATTGATCAATTTATTGATAATCGCTTTGCAGAATTCGTCGCGTTTATCGGTCACATATTTACTGATGTTTTCAAACAAGGTAATTTTCTCGCCACCTTCTGTAATTACGGAGAATAATGCACTGTTTTCTTTTGCAATGTCTAACAAAGTGTTGTCGAATAAATCAGCAAACTTTGCTTCATTTTGGCGCTCGAATAGGGAAGAGATAAACTGTTCTGGTTTCAGAATTGCGGTACTTTCACTCAATTGGAAAGTCAACATTTCGAAATCATCTTTGGAGTATTTTTTTAATTCTGCTCCCCAGTTTTCGGCTTGCGCCAATTTGGAGTCGATTTTTTGTACTTCGTGTGCAAATTTGTCGTTCAAGAATTTGTATAGGAAAACCTGGGTAATGATTTTGAATTCGTTACCATCGTTTCCTAAGCCGTAGTTGGCACAGACGCTTTTTAGGTCGTCGATGAGGGCTTTGGTTTGGCGTTCGAATTGAATTGTTGTTGTCATATTTTCTTTTTTTTGACCCATTTCAGGGGGATATCTATGCGACCCACGTTGGGGTCGGGCGAGACATATATCTCTGTTGGTTATAACTATTTGATCCCTTCGGGATCTTGTGCTTTGTGTTTTTTTATTCCTACGCGACCCGCGTTGGAGTCGGGTGCGACATACTTCGCTTTTGATTATAACTATTTGATCCCTTTGGGATCTTTTATTGTTTTACTATATCAATGTGATCCCTTCGGGATCTTGTGCTTTGTGTTTTTTTACTCGTATGTTCATCCCGAAGGGATGATATAGCGCTAAAAAAAAATCCCGCTAGGCAACTCGACCCCGGAGTGGGTCGTATAGCAGCCCTTATTCCATTTCTTCTTCAATAAATTTTGGTAAATATTCATTTTTAAAATCGACATTAAATTTTTCTAAAAATTCTACATATTCCTCTTTAAAAGTACTTTTTTTGTGGTGTTGCTTTTGATTATCTATGTATCGAATCACATTGTCCAGCGCTGAATGACTGTATGAAAAAGCGCCATATCCTTCTTGCCATTCAAATTTGAAGGGACAAAAACCTTTTTCTCGAACAAAAACGCTACTTGCTTTTTTAAATTCCCTTACTAAATCAGAAAGGTTGCAATTTGGTTTCATACCAATTAAAATATGCAGGTGATCCGCTGTACCGTTTATTGCAATTACTTTTTGTCCTTTTTGTTGAATGATCCCCGTTATATATTTGTACAGCTCATCTTCCCACTTTGGTGATATTAGGGCGTTTCGATGTTTAACACCGAATACGATTTGAATGTATATTTGAGAATAGGTACTCATGCAACTCTGCCGTAAAATTCGTTCATGTATTCCCTTACAACCATGGCATTCACTCGTTTCGAAGTTTCTAAATCCATGGGAATATTCTGTTTGTTTTTAAATTGCTCAAGGACAAAACGCATGATCATTCGTTCTACATAATTTTCGTTTTCAAGAATTTGTGCGTTTTGTTGTAATTGATTGTCTACTTCTTGTTTCAAACCTTGTAAAGCTTCAAATAATTTGCTTTCGCTTTCTGTTAATGGATTTTTTTCCATCAAACGTTTGTGCAAGCGCGCATATTTTTCGTCGTTATCATATTTCGCTCGTAGCAATTGGTTTTTTCGCTCCAATTCTTTTGCTTTGTCGTAAATATCTTGCAGTGCTTTGATATTTGCTTCCATTTCTTCTTTGGTGACTTCGTTCAAGTTTTTTTTCTTGAAAAGGCGCTCTAATTCTTCTTTTAGAGAAATAAATTGCGGGTCGTGTGGGTCAAAATTTCCACCCAAAGCTTCTCGCGTTTTTTGCAATATATTCTTCAATTGGTCCGCAAGTACCATTTCTTCTTCTTTGACTTTTACGAAAGCAAAAAGTACGTCTTCGAGAGCAATATTCAATAAATTTGTGGTATCAACATTATTTTCTAATGCTTCCTTGGTATTGATTAATGCTAAATGATTACTGGCTTCTCGCGAAAGAATGGTAAGTTTATGAAAGTCTAATTTGTCTAGCAATTCATAATTTCCAGATAAACGAATTAAATTATACAAACTCTTTGCATCATTTAAAACTTTCACTAGTCGTTGCATCTCACTGCGATCCTGAATTTGTGAAATTTGACTTGAAAAATTCTCTGCATTTTTGGTGTCATAGTGAAATAGAACTTCTTTGATATTCTGGATATCATTGTTAATATCTTCTTTAGTTTTGAATAGATTTGAATAGTGTTCCATTTCGTCTCCTAATTCAGACTGTAATTCATTGAAATAATCTCGATTGGTTTTATCGAATTCTTTCTGAATATCAGCAAAATCGACTACATATCCATAACGAAAATCTTGATAGGTTCTATTTACTCGAGTTAATGTCTGCAACAAATTGTGTGCTTTTATGACCCTGCCAATGTATAATTTTTTCAATCTTGGCGCGTCAAAACCAGTTAGTAACATGTTGTAAACGAACAAAAAGTCTATCTTTCCTTCTTTAAATGCTTCAACTTGTTCTTTTCTATCTTGTTTTGAACCCACGTCATGCAAAATCAATGCGGCAGTTTTCACTTTACTTTCAGAAAGAACAGGATTGTCATATGGCAGTGGAGATCCAGCCGCCATCAACATAAATTCACTACTTTCTTCTTGCGGATTATATCTTTCTTGAAAAATTTCAAACATTTGTTTTGCTTGCTCCGATGAATCGCAAACAACCATTCCTCCAATAGAATTTTCATTCATGGCAATTCGAGTTTTTTCAAAATCTTGAATGATGTATGTTAATAGAGGGTCAACAAATTTTGGATGAGCATAAACATATTTCTTATTTCCGTCTCCTTTGATAATTTTTATCTCATCTAGAGTCTCTTTCATATAAAGTTTATACTCTGTCTCTATTTCTTCCCGAATCAATCTCAAAGTGTAACCGTCGGCGATTGAAGAATTGTAATAATATTTATGAATATAATCTCCAAATATTGCTTTGGAAGAATAATCTGCGCCAATCAAAGGTGTTCCAGTCAAGCCAATTTTGATTGCATTTTGATCTGATTCATGCAAATTAGCTAAAAAACTTCCCCTGGGATTGTAGCTGCGATGAACTTCGTCCAAGAAATATACACGTTGAATATTCACATTGTAGTCGGTATTTCGGGCCACATTTGGGTCATTTTCAAATTTTTGAATATTTACAACTGTGATTTCTGTATTACCTGAATTATTGTGTATTACATTGGTTGATTTGATATCCTTCGAAAATTCTTCTCTTGAATTAACTTCATGTACAACCAAACCGCGACTTTTAAATTCTCTGGCGGATTGAATTAGTAAATCAAGTCTATCTACTATAAAATAGAATTTGGGAACAACACCTTTCTTTTGGAAATAATCAGTTAAGAACTTTACATTATAATAGGTTAGTGCAGTTTTTCCACTTCCTTGGGTGTGCCAAATGATTCCCTTTTTTATTCCTTCATTTAATTTTGCTTCAATTGCTTTTGTTGCAAACAATTGAGGATAGCGCATTATGTGTTTTTGAATTCCATTTTTTTCTTTAACATATGCAATTCCGTAACGAAGAACAAACGCCAAACGATTTAAATCAAAAAGTGAAGTACAAATTCTATTTGTTGGCGTATTTGGATTTTTGTTGGTTATATATTCTGGTGAATTCTTAATACTAAGGCAATTTGTGTCTCTTAAAACCAAGAGTTCTTCATTTTCATCTAGGTCTTTCGACAAAATAGATGAAAAAAGTTCTTCCTTTTCTTCTCTAAAATAATTGAAAATTGGTTTTTTGTATGAAGAGGTTGCATAGAAGGCTCCAGCTAGCGGAGTATGAGAATAATCATCATATTCCATATTGTTTGAGAACACCATCAATTGAGTGATGTTTACAAACTTTCTAAATTTTTTATTTTGGAATCTACTATTTATTCGTTTTTGTTCTGCTTGAACTCCGTCTAAGTTGTTTGGTTTTTTGACTTCAATAAAAACGAGTGGCATTCCATTGATTAGCAGTGTAATGTCAGGTCTAAATTCATCGTCATCTTTTTTGCAAGTGAATTCGGTTACAGCATTGAATTGATTATTTTCAAAGTTATCAAAATCGATCAATCGTATTCCTGAAGTATTGGTCAATTTTTCATAAAAAGCTTTACCTAAATCTTCATTCTCAAGTGTTAATGAAATTTCATCAAAATATCTTTTTGCATCACTCTCAGATAAGTCTGGATTAAGTTTTAGGATATTTTCTATAAAAATCTCAGTGACAATATTTGTTGATGAGTCCCAATTCAAATTCTTTAATGATAAATACTTGTAGCCCAATCTACTCAAATGAATAATTGTAGGGATTTTTACACGAGTATCTTCGTTAAATTTCATGAATTTTAGCTTTCATTTTTTTTACCAAACACAAATATATCATTTAATACGAACTTACGGCCTTGATTTCAAGCTTGAAAAGGCAATTGTTTAAATTTTCACTTGTTTTAAATTTGAACAATTTAAAAAACTAGAAAAAATGCTAAGATGTTAGTTCTAAATTTATGGGATTTGACGGCGTGTTTTTATCAATAAGCTCAGTTTAAAAACACTTTGTAATAAAGTTCAAAAAAAAAACTCCCCAACCACCAAACAAATAATCTGGAAAATTGAGGAGTTTCAATGTCTTTTTGGTTTTATCATCGTAATGACCACTTTAAAAAGTGGAGTCGGAGGGAATTTACTGACCCGAATTTTAATCTGATATTCAACTAGATACAAATAAAATCAAAAAACGCTAGCTTTAAAACATGCATTAAATTTGAGTTAATTTGTTTTATTTTAAAGAACTAATCATACACTACAAAAATACAAAAATGGAATGATAAAACAAGGTAATTTGAAGTAAATTTCATGATTTATAATTGAGCAATTGGTATTCCATTTGCAGATGCTTCCAATAAAATTAATAGGAAATTCGTTAAAGGCAAAATATCTTGATTAACTGAAGCTTGTTCCAAAGCTTCCATATAAACTTGCCTTTTCTCTAATGGAATTACAATCCAAGGATAATTTCCAGAAATCAACATTGTATTCATTAAAAATCGCCCAATTCTTCCGTTTCCATCCATGTATGGATGAATGTAAACAAATATAAAATGACCTAAGATAGCTCTAACAAATGCATTTTCTTCCTGTGCTAATAATTCAAAGAAAACTGGCATAACATCACTAATCGCATCTACATTCAAAGGAACATGCTTAGATTGTGCTATGTAAACTTGATGTCTTCTATATCCTGCTAAGTCTGCCGGATTTAGCAAGCCTACAGCAACACTTGGAGCAAATAATTTTCGATACCAACTCGATAGTTGTTCATCTATTATTTTCCCTGGGTTTTGACCATCTAATATTGAACTTATACTTTTCTTTACTTCGTTGAATGCTAGCCAATATCCTCTTGCTGCCATAGCATCGCGTTGTTGCTTGTCTGCTTCATTTTCTTTTAAATCCCATTGACCAGATCGCACGCGTTCGATGAGTTCAGGTGTAACTTGGTATTTTTCAATTGAAAGTGAATGATAAGCATCCGTTACATAAATGTCATCAATTTGTTTGAGATAGATTTCTTTGTTTAATGCTTCAAATTTTTGGATTGGCAAATTCTGCAGAATGGTCTTTCTCATTTCTTGCCAAAGCATGCGAATTCTTGTTGCATATGGAGACTGTTCTCGTAGTGAAATTTTCAGTTCTTCCTTTTCTAAAAATGGATCCACTTCCCTGACGTCATAGTCAAGGGCTTTCATAGTTTTTAAAATTTCATCTGCGATTTTTACTTGACCAACATTTCTAAATGCTCCTGCCAATCTCCCAGCTTTAACGCTGTGACCACTCTCAAGAAGAAGCGCTAAGATTTCAGATGCATCTTTAAACATAGATAACACGGTTTTTACTTCGATTGGGTTTGTGGTAAAAATACTAGGTGTTACATATAGGAGTGCTGAACTTTTTGATAGTGCTCTTAAATCATTTTTTGAAATAATTTCAGCTTTTTTAGGCAAAGTTGAGCGCATCACGAACAGTGAAGTTGAGAAAGGAAAATTGGTTGAATCGTTTGTTCCTTTTTCAGCTCTGATGACCATTTGATTTGGAATGCTATCGTTTCCTGCATGAAGCATGAGCGACTGTTCCGCAGAAATACAATATTTATCCCCAAAACGGTCTTCCAAATATTGAGCACAGAATTTCCAATAAGATGTGTACCATGAACTACTATCGCCTTGGTTTAAATTATGTGGGGTAACGATATACCAACCATTTAAAATTTCTTGTATAAAATTATGCTTCACCAAACGTTCACGATGTGTTCGAGTGAAATAGCTTGATTTTAGGGCAATTAATCCTTGGTCTTGTAATTCTTGTAGAAACTTTAGTGATTCAGCTAGTTTTTCATTTGGTGTTGCCATTTTTTGTGTATTAAAATTATGTTTTAATGCTGTGTATAAATTCTGTTTTAGTGTTGTGTATAAATTCTGTTTTAGTGTTGTGTCAAAATTAGGTTTTTATGTTTAATTTACAAAACATCTTACTAAAATTATTGAAATCCCTTATTTATCTGTAGCTTAAAAACATTTAGGTAATAATAATAAAAGGTTTAATTTATTTGGGTTAATTAGTTTACTTACAAAATGTTTAATAATAAATCATAACAGGACAAAATAATTTGACCAGTTTATCACATAAAAAACTGGTCGAAATTACCTTATCAATAATTCTACTTCCTCAATATTCAAACCTATAAAATCACAAAATTCCTGAAGAGAAACCAGCTGATGCTTTTGCTTGTTATGAAGTGTCTTTATTTTTCGCAAAATTTCACGGGAGTATCGTTCACTTTTACCAGTGTGCTAATTCCAGCTATATTGACCACCTCATTCCAGTTTAAATTGACCATGTAATTCCAATTGAAAGTGACCACCTAAAATTTGTCATCAAAAACTACTTTTTTCATGTCTTAATTATTTTCAAATTTAATTAAAAAATTATCCGATT
>CANFUT010000029.1 GCA_947450325.1 Flavobacteriia bacterium | reverse complement strand
TTCACCTTCGAGAGAGGCTTCCAAAACCATTTTTATCAAAGGAGTAAAAACACCATCAACTCCCGTTAAGGGTTTTCCACTTTTTACGCTGGCAACCAGGTCCTTTGAGAATTGCTCAAAATCAAATTTCGTGTCCATTTGTCAAAAATATCTTTTATAATTAAACCTAAAAAAAATATTTGACACAGTTTAATGAGCATACTCGTTAACAACAAATATACAAGGAAGTTAAACAGTTCCAAAAATTATTCAAAAACATTTCCACTAAAATCAAATCCAAACTGGTACTTACATATCCCAACCCCAAACAAATCCCACAAATTGTTGACAAAAAAAGCAATCTTATCACAAATCATTTACGTATTTTTGTAGTTCGAAAAATTGAGTTTATAATCCTTCAGATGCTTGTAATCTGAAACAAAATACACAACATGAACAATTGGTTTACGGTAAAAGTAAAATATACCAAACAACTTGAAAATGGTGCTTTTAAGCGCGTTTCGGAGCCTTATTTATTGGCTGCAATGACATTCACAGACGCTGAAGCGAGAATATACGAAGAATTAGGTGCAATTATCCGCGGAGAATTTACTGTAACAAACATTGCAAGAACAGATTACCACGATATTTTCCAATACGAAGACAGTGATACTTGGTACAAATGCAAAATCTCTTTCGAAAGTGCAACTGAAGATTCTGACAAAGCGAAAAAAGTATCTCAAAACTTCCTTGTTGGAGCACATTCTGTGAAAGAAGCATACGACCGCATGCATGAAAGTTTGTCAACGATGTTGGTAGATTTCTTGATTCCTTCGATCATCGTTTCTCCAATTGTGGATATTTTCCCTTACACAGAAGAATTAGACAAAGAAATTTCTCGTCGTCCATTGTTGGAAGATGAGCCAATCATCACCACTGGAAAACGTGTTTATTCAGCGCCAGGAAGTGATTTAGACGATGAAATTGAAGAAGAAGAGGAAGATTTCGAAGAAACTGAAGAGGAATTAGATACTGAAGATTTAGAAGAAATCGACAGCGATTTAGACGATGAATATTCTGAGAATTAATTTTTTCAACATTCAATTTTAATTTCAAAAAATGGAAGATTTTCTTCACAGAATGCGCAATGATCACCACAATTTCGACAAAGGAGTACTTTCAGACCATGTCGGAAATGATCCTTTGGCGTTTTTTAGAACTTGGTACAAAGAAGCGTTCAACTCTACACAAGCAGAGCCACACGCGATGTCAATCGCCACGGTGAGTGCTGACGGAAAACCGAGTTCGCGCATCGTTTATTTGAAAGAATTGAGTGAACAAGGATTTGTTTTTTACACCAACTATCATAGCCACAAGGGAAAAGATTTAGATCAAAATCCTGCGATTTGCGCGTTGTTTTTCTGGAATGTGCTAGAACGACAAGTGCGCATTGAAGGTGTGGCACTTAAAATCGACGAAGCAACAAGCGATGCCTATTTCGCTTCTCGTCCTCGAGAAAGTCAATTGGGTGCTTGGGCTTCTCACCAAAGTGATTTGCTTGAAAATCGGGAATCCTTACAGTCCCGTTTGGAAGCCTTGAGCGAAAAATTTCCTAATGAAGTGCCACGTCCTCCGCATTGGGGCGGTTATTTCATTGTTCCAGAATCCATTGAATTTTGGCAAGGAAGACCGTCACGTTTGCACGATCGCATCGTATTTGAAAAACAAAACGATTCTTGGACTGTTTTTAGAAAAAACCCTTAATTCCAAGCATGATAGAATTAACGCCGAGTATTGTTTCTTTGAGCAATGGAATCCGTTTGGTTTACATGCACGCTCCAGCACAAGTTGCGCATTTAGGAGTGACTATTTTAGCCGGTTCGCGCTATGAAGAAAGCAACGAAGAAGGTTTGGCACATTTCCTCGAACATTGTATTTTCAAGGGAACGCAAAAACGCCGCTCGCTGCACATCCTTTCGCGTTTGGATTCAGTCGGCGGAGAATTAAATGCTTACACGACAAAAGAAGAAATTTGCGTGTACGCATCTTTCACCAAAGAGCACTTGAATCGTGCTTCTGAATTGTTGGCAGACATTGTGTTGAACTCTAATTTCCCTGAAAAAGAAATTCAGAAAGAAAAGGAAATCGTATTGGATGAAATCAATTCCTATTTGGATTCGCCAGGCGATAAAATTTTCGATGATTTCGAAGCTTTATTGTTCAAAAATCATCCACTTGGAACCAATATTTTAGGTACAAAAGAATCCGTTTCAGGATTTCACAGAAATGATTTATTGCATTACACCAATCGTTTTTTCTTCGCTGAAAACATCGTAATTTCATTCGTGGGCGACATTCCTTTGGATCGATTGGTCAAACGTTTGGAAGCAGATTATGGCCCATTGAAACACTCTGCGAAAATGGTTCAACCAAAACCTTTTACAGGTTATGAACCGTTTAAAATTCGTTCCAAAGAAGCCAATTTTCAAGCGCATGCTGTGATTGGTGGAATTGCTCCCGGTTACAACGACGAAACTCGCCGAGGAATGACTTTGTTGACCAACGTTTTGGGCGGTCCAGCATTGAATTCACGATTGATTTTATCGATTCGAGAAAAGTACGGTTATTCTTACAACATTGAAGCAAATTATTCGCCTTACGCTGATATTGGTTACTGGACAATTTATTTTGGAACAGACCAAAAATACTTGGACAAAACTTTGAAATTGGTCTACAAAGAATTGAAAATCATGCGCGATCAAGCGTTGTCAGCAGTTCAATTGAAAAAAGCAAAAGAACAATTGAAAGGTCATTTAGCACTTTCATTGGACAGTAATTCTGGAATTATGCTTGGTTTAGGAAAAAGTTTGTTGCTTTTCAATCAAATTGATTCAATACAAGAGATTTACAGTGCAATTGACAAATTGACCACCAATGAATTGCAGGAAATTGCGGCGCAATATTTTGATGAAAAAGTGATTTCTGAATTGATTTTCGAAATTAACGAATAAGCTTTCAATTTATTTCAAGATGCTCACCGTTCCTTGTTTGCGGTAAGTTCTCGTTTCAAAAGTTGTCACTAAAATGTCCCAAGTATAGGCGCCGTCTTGCACAAGTGTGCCATTGTACGTTCCATCCCAGCCAACTTCTGTATCGTTAGATTCAAATAGTATTTCTCCCCAACGGTCGTAAATTTTTAAATTGTACGATGCGACTGGCGCGGCAAAAATCGGTTTAAAAACATTATTAAATTCGTCTCCATCTGGCGTAAATACATTGGGAACATAAATGACCAAACTGTTGTCGAAATTAATAATTCTAAACGTTGAATCTACGCAACCATTTTCGTTGTATGCAATGAGTGAGACATAATATTGATCTGAAACATAGGTCGGATAAGTCACAATTCCAGGTTGGAAATAATTGTAAACTACTGTATCGCCAAAACTCCAACTGTAAGTATCCCCACCTGTTGTTAGATTCGTGATTTCAACATCTGGACTAGCAATTCCAACATAATTTGGGCTTAATCCAATTTCCGCATCGGGCGTTTCAAGCACACAAATAAAATCACTGTAAGTTACATTGTTAGTACAACCGTCAATATCGGTAATTTGTAAATTGACATCAAAACAACCTTCGCCAGAAAAAGTGTGCTCGATCTGGTTTCCAACACCATCCGTTCCGTCGCCGAAAGTCCAATTACTGGAAAATTGCTCTTGCGAATCGTTCGTTAAATTTACTTCCAAAGGATTACATCCTACCAAAACATCCGCAATGAAGGAAACTTGAATTTGCGCTGGCTGTGTTAATACTGTGCTCAACGTGAAAGAACAATTGTTATTATCTGTAACTGTTACATCATAAACGCCAGGAGCAATATTTGCATTGTCCGCGTTAATTACCCCATTGTTCCAAAGGAAACTAAAAGGTGGAGTTCCTCCAATTACTGTTGTAAAAACTGTACCGTCAGCATAGCCAAAACAAGTCGGTTGATCAATAGATGAAGCTGCTGCTAAAACTGGAGGTTGAATGAGCACAAAACCAAAATTTCTCTGACAATTGTTTGCATCTGTAATAGTAACAGCGTAATTTCCAGCTGTCAAATTAGCAACATCTTCTGATGTTTGACCAGAACTCCACAAGTAAGTAAACGGTGCCGTTCCTCCAGCAGTGGTAAGATTGATAGCTCCGTCAGAATAAGCATAACAAGTCACATCTGAAACGACTGAATCAATCAACGAAATTAGCGTAGGTTCAAAGATTTCAATGGATTCTGTAAGTACACAATTATTTGCATCTGTCGCTTGAAATGAATAAATCCCAGCAGATAAATTGGAGTAATTAATTCCACTTATTGCATTGTCCCAGATGGAAGTATAAGGAGCTGTACCGCCTGAAATTGCAACAGTTGCTGAACCTGCTGAACCCCCAAAACAAACATTGTCAATCGTTGTGAAATTAAAAGAAAGTGGCGCAGATGGTTCTGAAACAACATAACTTTCAGTGTAAACACAATTGTTTTGATCTGTGACTGTTACATCATAATTTCCAGCAACTAAAGTAGAAATAGTTGTGGAAGTTAAACCTGTGCTCCAACTGTAGATATAACCAGGGACTCCACCAACAACAGCCACTTGAATTGAGCCATTATTTCCACCAAAACAACTAACGTTCGAGATCGTTTCTGTAATCACAACAGGACTTGGAGGTTGCGTAATTTGAGATGAAATTGAAATGGCACAACCATTGAAATCTGTTACAGTTACGGTATAATTACCTGCAGTTAAGTTAGAAATCGAAACATTTGTTGCACCAGTACTCCAAAGAAAAGTGTAAGGTTGAACGCCATTTGCTGGAATAACCTGCATAGAACCAGTATTCGAACCGCTACACAAAACATTTACTTGTGAAATCGTTCCAGAAACAAAAGTGTTTGGTTGAGTAATCAGAACCGATAAAAACTCGCCGCAACCATTCAAATCTACCACATTGACCCCATAATTCCCTGCAGCAAGATTGAAAACATCTTCCGTAATTGCGCCATTTGTCCAATCGAAAACGTAAGGCGGCAAACCTCCAGTGACAGACAAATCGATTGCACCTGTTGTTCCAGAAAAACAAGCAACATTTGTATGTGCTTCTGAAAGGACTGTTGTATTGCTAGGGTCGAGAATTTCAATATTGATGGATGATTGGCAATTGTTGTTATCAGTAACTTGCGCAGTATAAATTCCAGCCAATAAATTCGTTTGGTCTTCAATCGTAGAACCGTTATTCCAAGAATACAAATACGGCGTTGTGCCACCAGAAACTTGTAAATTGATGGTTCCCTGTTGACCTCCGATACATAGCGCATCCGTATGTGTTTCAACTAAAGTCAGCGCTTGAGCAGGTTGTTGAACATTCACCGAAAGCGCCTCCTGACAACCCAAATTATCTGTAACGGTAACTGTAAATAAGCCGCTCCCGATAGAAGTTAAATCTTCAGTTGATTGTCCAGACGACCAACTGTAAGTATAAGGTGAAGTTCCACCAGTGACTGAAACATCGATAGAACCTGTCGAATTTCCATAGCATAAGACATCCGAATGAGACTCACTGATTAAAATTGGAGTTCCTGGCTGTGTGATCGTTGTAGTTGCAGAAACTGGACAATTATTGGCATCCAACATGGACAAAGTGTAAACTCCAATTGGCAGTCCTGTGAGATTTTGTGAATTTGCACCGTTGTTCCATGCAAAAGAATAAGGAGCAACGCCTCCTGTCGGCGTTGTATTAATTGTTCCGTTTGATTCTCCAAAACACAAAACATCAGTTTCAGCAAGTTGAACTTCCAGCAAAGGAGGTTTTGTAAGCGTTGTTGACAAATTCAAAGTACATCCCAAATTATCCGTAACCAAAACAGAGTAATTTCCACTTTGTAATCCTGAAATCAATGCGGATGTCATGCCATTGTTCCACAAATAAGTGTAACCCGGCGAACCACCAGAGACAGATACTAAAGTTGAACCATCAGAAACATTGGCAAAACAGCTGACATTGTATCCATTGTAATTGGACTGATTTTGAATATTGCCCGCTAATTGTGCATTTTGAGTGACGGTAAACGTTTGACTTACTGCACACGTAGCTGCATTTGTGACAACAACTGTATACGTTCCTGCGGTTAATCCTGTTGGGTTTGCTGTCGTGTTTCCATTCGACCAAGCGTACGTATACGGTCCTCCTCCATTAGCTGTGATCGAAATCGCTCCAGTGTTTCCATTGTAGCAATTGACGTTTGTGATTGAATTTAATTGAATTGTAGGAGGAGTATAAACTGAAACAGCAACCGATTTATTGATTATACAATCCAACCCAATATAGGTAATTTGAAGATTGTAAGTTCCCTGATTGGCGAGCGTAGCATTCGGTATCGTTGGATTATGAATCGACGAAGTAAATCCATTCGGTCCTGTCCAGGCATAAGTGGCACTTGAAGACGATGGAAATGAAAAATGAATTGTTTCACCTACGCAAATTGGACTATCGTATGTTATGGTAGGAGTCGGACAACTTGCGATATTGACTGAGAGAATTCCCGAAGCATTTACGGGACAACCTTGCGCATCGTACAAATCTGACAAACCATTGTTATTGTAACTATTTCCTGAAATATTTCCAGTCCCGAAAATATAGGCATTATTTTCAATCGTTTGGTCGCACTGAAATATCAAACAATCGTTAAGAACTGTAACGCGAAACTTCAACACTGTACTATCCGCTCCAGTTGAAGAGTTAACTACTGAACCGCCAGAAACACCATTTGCTCCTGTTCCTATTCTGGCTTTAACAACTTTATTCACAGCATCGTATTCCGCTTGATCGTCTGATAAAGCATCGGTTTTTGGACCAAGATTTTGTCCATAGGAAATACTCAGAGAATTAGGAACATAAACCGTTCTCGGGTCAAGCGTATCGGTGATAAATGTTCCCAAAGAGATGTCAGAACCAATGTTTTTGCCAACGATAGTATATTCCAATTGATCACCAGGATTTACTTGACCGCCGTTGAGATCAGTAACATGAACGGTAGCGCGCAAATCTGGTTCAAATACATCAATAACTGAGGTCACAACCGTAGTTAAAATCGTTTCGCCTCCAGTAGTAATTTGAATATTTGCGGAACTAGAATTGTTTCCGATGTAATTTAAAGTGGTATTGACAGGAACAAAAATACTAGCATCGTGTCCTAAAGTATTGTTATAACTCGGATTTCGAAAGGGAGTTAAAACGCCATTGTTTGCAATCGTGCTATTGAAAACATCATTCGTGCTATGTAATGCATCTGATACATTCACGTAAGAACCTGCTCCATTAAATCGTAATTGATCTCCGACTTCACTGCGATCACCATCGTGTGAAACAACGCCCAATTCAAATGAAACTGGCCCAACTTGTGGCGTAACGAAACCACTGATAGGAATGGTTACCGTATTTCCGGTACTCACATTTGCTAATCCATCAAAAACAGTCAAATTTCGCATGGATTCAAAGACATTTTTGTAAACTACTACTATTGTCCAACCGCCATAAACTGCTGAAATACCGGTTCTAGTAACTAAATCTGCCACAGTGTATCTAGCTTTTCCTCCATTGCTTTGCACGATCGTTGTGATATTTTTGAAACAGTGATAAGTTTGATGTCCAGTTGAATTGTCTAACAACTCATCTGCCGTTAATGACTGATAAGTACCATTATTGACTTTTAACTTTATCTGATTCCTCGTGGAATAATTGGTTGTTGCTCCTGGTGTTCCATTTGTACTAAGCCTTGCAGTCCAATACAATCCTGCCCACAAAACTTCGCTACAATTTGAAAGATTTAAACTGTCACTCGACGACATGAAAGTGCTGGCAACATTATCAATATCAACATAATCCATGGTGAAACCATTGTCTGTTCCTGTTCCATTTGGAGGAACTTCTGCTGTTGTTGAGCTACAATTAGTGCAACTCACAGACACATTTGCCAGCATTGTAATTCCGCCTTTTTGTTGATTTTGATAGCGAATACTAAATGGATCAATCACTTGCGTGAAAGCATCCATCAAAAACAGAAACATTGAGAGAGAGAGAAGAATGCTTTTTTTCAAGTGAAAAGACTTTAATTTTCTAGTTACCTATAGACGTCGAATATACTTATAAGTTGGTTTATTATGAATTATCATTGATTATTTATCCAATCATTTATTAAAGTGTAATAATATTAAAACCAAATGGCATTTTAACATTCATATCGCAATTCGAATTAATCCAAATTAAAGTCCTGTTTCCTTCAATGCACGCATCACAAATGAACTTTGAACGGTCGCAATATGTGGAATAGATGCCAATTTCCCTTTCAAAAATTCTGCATATTCATCCATGTCTTCTATTTCTATTATCAACAAATAATCAAAATTCCCTGCGATGTGATAACAACTTGTCACTTCTTGTAATTCAATAACTTGCGATTCAAATGATTCTAACAATTCCGCTGCATGTGATTTAAGCTGAACATTGCACAAAACAGTTAAATTTTTACCTAATTTCTTTTTGTCCAAGACCGCCTTGTAACTTTTGATAAATCCTCGTTTTTCTAAGCGTCGAATGCGCTCATACGTGGGCGTTACAGTCAATCCAACGTGCGCAGCAATTTCCTTTGAGCCTAATTTGGCATTTTCTACCAACAACGCCAAAATCTGTTCATCAATTTGGTCCAATTGATATTCGGGCGAATAATTTTCTTTTTCCATTACTCAAAATTGAATTTCAAAGATAAAAATTCTTTATTAAACAGAAAATAAAGTTCTATTTTCTTTCATTTAATCCTGTATAGATTTATTTTCTACATTGTTTCAAATTTAAAGATATTACAATGGATCCAAAAAACATGCGCCCCGAAAGTTTGATGATGAGTTATGGTTACAAACCTGCTTTGTCTGAAGGAGCTTTGAAATGTCCGATTTTTCAAACTTCGACATTTGTATTTCAAACTGCTCAAGAAGGAAAAAATTTCTTCGAAGTTGCTTATGGTTTGAGAGAACAAGGCAAAGATGAAGTGATGGGATTGATCTACAGTCGTCTGAATAATCCAGATTTGGAGATTTTAGAAAATCGACTTTGTTTGTGGGACGGCGCGGAAGATTGTGCTGTTTTTGAAAGCGGAATGTCTGCCATTTCTACTGCGATGATGGAATTCATGTCACCAGGAGATTTATTACTTTATTCTCGACCAGTTTATGGCGGAACGGATCATTTCATCAATCATTTTTTGAAAAAAATGCAGATTCAGTCTATCGGATTTTTGGCAACGGAATCGAAAGAAGAAATCATTGCGAAAATCGAAGCGAGTGGTTTGGGACATCGATTGGCAATGATTCACATTGAAACACCTGCAAATCCTACCAATGCGTTGATTGACATAGAAATGTGTGCTGAAATCAAACAACACTTTGCACAGCCAGATCGCGAAATCATTTTATCGGTTGACAACACTTACATGGGCCCGATTTGGCAACATCCCTTGAAACACGGCGCTGATTTGGTTTTATATTCTGCAACCAAATACATTGGCGGTCATTCAGACGTTATCGCAGGTGCTTGCTTGGGTTCAAAAGCCTTGATGGGAAGAATCAAAGGATTGAGAACTTTCCTTGGAAACATGGCTGGACCGTGGACAGGTTGGTTATTAATGCGTAGTTTGGAAACATTGAAAGTCCGCATGGACCAACAAGCGACAAACGCCGTAGAAGTTGCCAATTATTTGAGAAATCATCCGAAAGTGGAAAAAGTTTATTTCTTGGGATTCATCGACGAAGTTGGAACTGAAGTGGAAAAAGCGATCTACCACAAACAATATTTATCAGCAGGTGCCATGATTGCATTCGATGTGAAAGGTGGCGAAAAAGAAGCATTTGCATTTTTAGACAATTTGAAATTGATCAAATTGGCAGTTAGTTTGGGTGGAACTGAAAGTTTGGCAGAGCATCCGCAAACAATGACACACGCTGATGTTCCAATTGCTGACAAACAAGCGATGCACATTACAGAAAAATTGGTGCGCGTTTCCGTTGGAGTTGAATTTCATGGCGATATCATCGCGGATATTGAACAAGCATTGGCGCAAATTTGATTACCTCATCAAAATATAGAAACAAAAAAAAGGCTGTCACCAACAAGACAGCCTTTTGCATTTATTGGAATAATATCACTTATTCTTTTACAATTCTAAAAGCATTTGCTCCAGATTCATTGGTCGCTTTCATAACATAAACACCTAAAGAAAAAGCACTTAAATCAATGACTTCATTGTTTTGCATTTTTCCTGCATCAAGCACCAAATGACCTGTAAAGTCATACACTGAAACTTGCACAAAACCACCTTTTTCCAAGGAAACAGAAACTTTTCCATTCGTTGGATTTGGATACAGCGTCAAACCTAAATCTGCATTCAACTCATCAACCGAAACTTTAGAAACGGTTACGCAAGATGAAGTGTCTTTACAACCATTTGAATTCGTTACAATCACCGCATAATTTCCATTGGCTGTTGCTTGAAAAGTTACCGCATTCGCACCAGAAACCGCTTGATTGTTTGTGCAATTGATCCATTGGTAATTTTGTCCTGCAGGAGTTGCTGTAATAGTGATCGCTCCTGTTAAAGAAGCACCGGCAACTGGAACTGCATTCACAACAACCGTTTGTACAAAAGATGTAGCTGAGCAACCGTTACCATTTGCTACTGTAACAGTGTAATTTCCTGCAGTAGAAACAGTGATTGCTTGCGTCGTACTTGAATTTGACCAAGTATTTCCTATCGCAGAAGAAGAAGTCAAAACAACATTATCTCCAGCACAAAAAGTTAGTGGTCCATCAGCAGAAATGGTAGGCGTAGCTGGACTTTGATTTACAGTTACAGCAGTAGGTGCTGAAGTAGCTGAACATCCATTTCCACCTAATACAGTTACGGTATAATTACCTGACGTTGTTACTGTAATCGATGATGTAGCAGTTGAATTTGACCAAGTATTTCCATTAGAAGCAGAGGATGTCAATACTACATCAGCGCCATCGCAAAAAGTCAAAGGTCCATCAGCACTGATAGTCGGTGTTGCAGGATTTACATTCACGTTAACAACAGTTGGTGTCGAACTTGCCGTACATCCGTTCACATCTGTCACAGTTACCGAATAACTTCCAGCTGTTGTAACAGTAATAGATTGATTCGAAGTAGAATTTGACCAAGCATTTCCATTTGAAGCAGATGATGTCAATACTACATCAGCGCCTTCGCAAAAAGTGAGCGGTCCGTCAGCCGAAATCGTTGGAATTGCAGGATTTGGATTGACAACAATCGTCAAAGTTCCAGAAGTCGCGCATTGACCAGCGTCAGGAGTGAATATATACGTTGTGGTTTGCGTGTTATTCAGCGTAGGAGACCAAGTTCCTGTAACCCCAAATCCGTCCATAATTGGCAAAGAAGATAAAGACGAACCACTACAAATCGGTGAAACTGGTGCAAACGAAGGCGTAACATTTGGATTGACTGTAACTGACAATGGTGATGAAGTAGCAGTACAACCGTTTCCATCGGTAACTGTGGCAGTATAATTACCTGAAGTTGTAACATTGATTTGCGGACTTGTTGCGGTGTTCGACCAAGTAATTCCGCTACTCAAAGAAGCAGTTAAATTGACACTTCCACCTGCACAAAAATTAGTCGCTCCATCCGCCGAAATTGTTGGCGCTGAAGGATTGGTATTTACGGTCACAATTCGATCATTGGTTGTTGTTCCACAGCCATTGTTAGCCGTAGCACGCACCGTGTAAGATGAAGCAACATTACTCACCACACCAGAATTAGCATCAATTGAAGCTCCTCCAGATAAAATGCTGTAAGACATTGTTGGAGTCGTTCCGGTTGCAGAAGCAGCGTAAGTCGAAGATTGTCCTTCGCAAATAGTTGTTGCACCTGAAGTAAAGGATGGAACACCTGGTGCTACACAATTCGAAGTCGTCGTTCCTGAAATCACTACATTCTTATTTCTAAAAGCAGTGGTTGAAGCAACCAAGTCCATTCCAAAAACACGCACAGTGAGCGTACTTCCACTAGGAACAACAATGTTTAAACCAGTATTGGTGTAACTATCAACTCCGCCAACAGCTGTATATGTTGCGAAATTATTCAAAGAATAGTACAAAAATGAAGAAGGTGAAGACGAAGATGCCGAAGCAGTATAATTTATTGAAGTAACGGTTAAGTTATTTCCAGCAGTTGGAGAAACCGTATATTGATAATAATCTTGATTGTAATAAGAACTTGTAATGTCAAATGACAGATACGAATAACTAATCCAATTGGTAGAACTCACGCCATTTGAACCATAAGACATCGAACTAATTCCGCCACTTCTATAACCTACACCATGCGTAACAACAGTTGCAGTAATATTTCCAGAAACAGCAGCATTACCGTTGGAAGTCAATGCCCAAGTGGCCGTTGCAGCTTGACTAAAACTCAGCGTCCCAAAGGACACCACAAAGAAAAATGTGGCAAAAAATGCCTTGCATTGTGTAATCGTTAATTTCATACTGTGGAATTTTGATTAATAAACAACCAAAGTAATAAAATTAAGCACACGAATTAGGTAGGCTAGCCCCTCAATTATTTGAGGGGTATTCTCAAATTAACGAACTACAATTTTCCCTGAAAGCTGATTCCCAGATTGGTCGCTTACGTTCACAAAATAAATCCCAGCAGGCAAAAGATTATTCTCAAAATAAATCGATTGCACACCACTCGTTGCTTCGCTCGTTTTCGTGGAAATCAATTTACCATCGGCTGTGTTCAAAGTCACAGCGATTTCGCCTGATAGCTTTTCGTTTTGAATCGACACCACAAAATCACCGCTTGTTGGATTTGGATAAATCAAGAAAACAGATTCTGAACCACCGCAATTCAAACTGACTGGATCGTAAGTTCTATGTTTTCCGTCAAAATCAACTTGCACCAGGCGGTAATATCTCAAACCTCTTGAAAGGTTATCTGAAATCGTGTATTCTCTCTTACTACTTGAATTTCCAGCAGCGTCAATCTGTCCGACTTCAGACCATGAAACCAAATCGGTTGAAACTTCTACTTCGAAATAATCTGAGTTTTTCTCTGAGGCAGTTGTCCAATTTATTTTTGCGTCATTCGTTTCTTGGCAAGAAGCGTCAAATAATGTCAGTTCTACTGGTAATGGTTCCTTTGATGGTGTTTTTCCAAAAGCGTGTTCTGAAAATGACGAATATCCAAGACGTTGGGCATAACCATTTCCAGAATCGTAAATTCTTCCTTGTGATCCTAATGACGGGATGGCAGTGGTTTGCTCAAAAGTATTCCAATCAGCATAATCGGTCGAATTGTCATTTCTTTTAACTGGGCAAAAAGTATTATCATCTGCCGCCGACAATCCAGTGTTCGCAACATATAATTTAACCCCATATGTTCCATCGGATGGCTGTGTATTTGGGATAAACGACCAAACTGAACCACCCAAAACATCTGTTAAGGCACTGCCAATTTGTGTTGTTGAAAGGCGACTATCGATGTTATTTGCCGTTTCTGGGATTAATCGAACGGACGCATCAATAAACGTTAATCCAGATAGATTGTTATTGATAATATCAGCACGACGATAACCAAATGTTTCTGAAGACAATCCGACAGGTAATTCGTAAACAGAAGTATTTGAAGCAATAAAACGTCTCAAAGTCCCGAAAATGAAACTTGAATTTCCAGTTGAGTGCAACATATCGGAAGCATTCGTAGAAGTCAAGATTACTTTGTTGTTATTGGTAGTAATAACTCCATCTAGCAGCGAAAGCTGATTGGATACGACCATATCTTTGTTCAATAGGGTTATTCCTTCGGAAGATGAATTATTGATTTTAAGATTATAAAACGGACTCGAAGTTCCACAATCTGCATTGTAAGCGGCAGTTCCAGTTAATGTAATTTCGCCATTCGTATGAGAGAGTGCCCCATTATTTGTGTATGCTCCATAAACATCAAGTGCAGAAGATGGATCATTAACGGTAAGTGTTGCTGCATTTTGAATTGTAAGCGCTCTACAATTAGCCCCTGCCTGCGATATTAAAGGTGCATAGGGGGTCCCACTTAAAATTGTTACATCGGTTGTAGTTGAAGGCACTTCTTTGCCTTTCCAATTTCGGCAATCAAACCAATCGTTACTATAAGTTCCCAACCAATCTCCAGCTGGAGTGCTTGGAGAATCTACAGTCACTGTAACGGCACTTGAAGATGCAATACAATTATCACCATCTGTAACAGTAACGGTATAACTTTGGGTACCATTTAACGTTGCTGTCACATCACTTGTGTTGGTTGCTGATAAACCTATTGCTGACGCCCAATTGTATGTTAAAGCTCCGACTGTATTACTTAAGGAAGAGTATAGATAAGCTGAGCCTCCTACGCAAATGTTTGTCGCACCAAAAGCACTGACAGTGGGCAAAGGACTGGTTACAGCTCCTGAATATGACTCTCCCACCAACTTAACATCATCAATACACCAATTTTCTCCAGTTCTATTGTTTCTGGCTATCATTCTAAATTGAAACTGAGAGGTACCTGATGGTATGGACACACTGAACGCACTTTGAGTTGATGATGCACTTAGTATCGTATTCGTGCCGTAGGTTAAACTGAGCACTGAACCTCCAAATGCAAACAACTTATCAGAAGCACCTACATGTGTTAATATACGTTGCCATGAAGTCCCCCCATCAACAGAAGTTTCAATAAATAAGGAATCCGGGCCATCTACCCCACAACCGTTACAAGCAGAAACATTTCCACTCGAATTCAATGAAGCAATTTTAAATGTAAACTTGAGTGTATTATAGCTAGACAAGCTGGTAGTATTTGCAAAAGTTATGGTTGTCTTTGTTCCTTTTTCTGATGAAGTATTATTTGCAGAATAACTTTTTCTCAAATAAGTATTACTACCTGCTGTTATTACTCCTGTAACATCACTTCCAGAAGTTCCCCCTGATCCAACGGAAACTGCACCTGAGGACCATGACCATCCAGGAGTTGAACCGCTAAAATTGTCGTTTTTTATATCAGTAGATGTACTGATTCCGCCTCCTGAAGTAACATTAAAGGTGCTACTTACGACATCAGTTAGAGTACTTGCCGAGGCAGTCAAGGAAATTCCGGTTTGTGTGCTACGAGTAAAAACAATATTGTTAAAGGTTGCCACTCCGTTCACCGCAGTAACTGTTTGGCTTACATAGCCGCAACCTCCACCGCTAGCCGTAAGTGTAATATTTCCAGTATAGCTGTTCGCAGTTCCACCTGAAGAAGAGCAGATTGCTTTAACCGTAACTGAGGGAGCCATTGCCAGACCCTGACTTACATTTGTTGGTTGTTGAACAAACGCTAAAGCATCTGGAGAAGCACATTGACAAGCAGTAATGCTAAAATCATCTACACCCATTCCATCATCGCTTCCTGAGGCATTAAGATCCGACCAACGAATCCAGAACGTTGCACCGTTTGCTATGCTCAAACTCGATATCCCGCTAGATATTGATGCGCTGTGTTGCAAGCTTCCTGAACCAGTTGCTTGTCCCGGATTTGTGTAATCTAAATTATCTACGTCTGTCCAAGTGCCAGTTGTCAATGACGTAGCATTTGTACTATACTGAAAATCTAAACGATCTGAACGACTAGCAGCACCAACCCTCCATGTTTCCCCTGTATAACTTATCGTCAAAGCGTTGATAGTTGAACCTGTGCTGTTTATATATTTCGCACCCACAGTAGGAACCAAAGTTCCTGATTGCACCCCCCCAAACGATCTATCTGAATTGGATGCTGTACCGAAACTGTAGCTATCTCCAGCACTAGCACTACCGGTTCCTGCGGTGTAATTCACATCAGAATTACTACCGGATTCAATAAAGTACCAACCTGTTGGAGTAGCAGAAGAAGCACCGGAACTAGCAAGTGTGTTGAAGTTCTCCGTGAAGGGCGAACATAAGGAAGATATTACTACAGCAGTTGTATTTTGAATTGTAATATTTCCTGAAGTATATGAAATTGAATAATTGGATGCTAAAAAAGTGCCACCTGTTGCTGCGGATGGTGTTACCTGATTTGAGTATGAACCAACAGCGTCACCGGCTGCAGCACCTGCTCCGTAAGTAATCGTGACAGAGCCAATTGTTTGGCCCGCTAATAAACCTGATGAAATAAAATCAATAGAACCTGTTCCATTTGTTAAAGTAGCTCCAATTTCTTTTGTCACATTATTAGCAGTTATTGTGAGTGATTTTGCTGTAATGTTTGCCGCGATTCCTGTTGGTTGCGCCAATGTATAATTTGCTGCTCCTGCTCCACCCAAAGTTGCGGTAGATGTAATTGCAATTCCTGTTCCAACGTTCACGGAAGCAAATGTTCCTGAACCTGTGAAAGTTACCACATCTGGCGAAACTACACCTGTCAACGTCCCTATGAAAGTTGCGGTTGTTGTATTGTCATAAACTTTGTTGTTTCCCGTTGCACTTGTGATTGTCAATGCTTTGGCAGTAATAGTTGCTGTTAAACTTGGTTGTGTGATTGTATAGTTCGAACTCGCCAACGTATAAGTACCAGTTCTTGTCAATGTTTGTAAACCGATATTCGCTGAAGGAAAAACCCAAGTAACTGAACCTGAAGGCGTAAATGAATCTCCATTTTGTAAACCTGAAAATGCTGCCGTTCCTGAAACTGAAACGGTTGTATTTCCATCGTACGTTTTTCCAGAAGCGGAAAGTCCTGTGACAGTCAATGTTGCTGGATTCACTGTACTTGAAACCGTTGCAACACTCACATTTGTTGCGCCAGTAGACGACAAAACGATATTTCCGCTGTAAGTTCCTGCGTTGGTAGTTGAAGCCAAACGCACGTAAATCGTAGTGGAAGAAACAACGCCTGCCGTTTGTGTTAATGTCAATGAAGTACCAAACCCTGAAGCTGCTGAAAGCGAAACTTCAAATACTGCAGGTGGCGTAACGATAATATCATTGGTCAATGCAGATCCTGAAACGGAGAAAGTAGTATTGCTACTCGCAGTTCCGTAGGTAGTGGAAAGTGCTGACAAAGTTCCTGAAATACTGATTGTTGGAGTGGAAACCACCGTCCATTGTGCATATAAAGTTGTACTCGCTGTAAATGCATAACTCGCACTATTTGCATATACTGTTCCACTTCCATTTGAAGCTGTATTCCATCCAGAGAAGGTATAACCTGAACGAGTGTAGGCATTTGTTGTTAGATTTGTGGCTACTGCAGCAGTTTGGTTTGACATTGAACCTGCACCACCATTGGAGTTAAAAGTAACTGTATAAGTAATCAGCGTCCATTGTGCATACAAAGTAAAGTTTGCTGTTTGACCATGTGTATATGGAAAAGTAATCGCTGATCCACCACTTGAAGCGGCAAACCAACCATTAAAAGTATATCCAGCTCTTGTAGGTGTTCCGGGAGACGAAGCAATTGTTCCACCAGTTGTTGTTGAACCAGCAGTAATGGCACTTCCTCCTTGACTGTCATAAGTTACAGTTAAAGTATTCGCAGTCCATTGCGCATATAAAGTTGTATTGGCAGTAAAAGGGAAACTTGCTCCATTTGCATAAGCTGTTCCGCCGCCGCCTGCGATTGTATTCCAACCTGCAAAATTGTATCCGGCACGCGTGAATGAATTGTTTGTCAACGCGGTTGCAGTTGAAGCTGATTGATTTGACATTGAACCTGTTCCACCGTTAGCATCAAATGTGACCGTTTGTGCTGCGATTGAAACTGTCAAAATTAATTCTCCACTTACCACCGACAAAGCGCCAGTTGTACCAGATGCCAAACCTGAACCACCTACAGTCAAGGTTCCAGGAGTTCCAGTCACAGTAGCAGAACCGCCTTTTGCGACCAATTTATAAGTTCCTGCCGCCAAGGCAGTTGTTGTAGCTACTGTAACTGGAGCACTATTCAAGACTAAGCTCCCAGCAGAAACTCCACTAACTGTTATTGGTGCTGTTGCCCCTCCACCATATGCTGAAAAGCTCAAGCCACCTGCAGATAATGTCAGACCTTTTCCAGAAACAACAGTTAGTGTACCAGTCGTATTACTTCCAGTAGCTGATGCGCTTATTGACTGTGGTGTCCCCAGAGCCAGAGCAGTTGTCAAACCGCTCACGTTAAATGTTGCTCCTGAAGCTATTGTAATGACAGGTGAATTCGCAATTGAACCTGAACCCGAAAGCGCCAACGTTCCTTCGGAAATGGTTGTGTTTCCTGAATAAGTATTTACGCCACTTAAAGTTAAAACTCCTGCTCCAGAGCCAGCTTTGGTTAATTTATTAGAACCTGTGATTGGAGACGCTATAGTATAACCTCCTGTACCTGTAATTTGAATTACATTATCAGTTGTATTATTTAGAACAAAATTTATATTTGGACTACTAAGTGAAAAAGTGTGGGTAACTGAGGATTGATTCCAAATTATAGTATTGGCAATACTATTGAGGGTGACACTATTAAAATACATATTTCCAGTTTGTGATCCTGCACTATTAGTAAGTGTTCTTGCTGTTGTTGCACTTGTACCATAGTTTATTGCTCCTAAATAATATTCTCCTTTAGGCGAACCATTATTCATATTTATTACAACCCCTGTATTAGTATTATTGTTAAAGTATGCAATATCATTATTGCCTGTAGTATTAAACGCACCAGGTACAGTACCCCAATTTGTTGCAGTTAACCAAGCGGTACTAGTTGATCCGCTCCATGTTCTTGTCGTCTGCCCCCAGCCCACATTCACATTCACAAAAAACACAGCACAAACTGCAAAAAGAAAATTTCGGTAAAAATTAGTTGTTTTATTAGATAAAATTGTTTTCATCGCAAACCATAAAATATTTTTTCGAATAAGACAGTTTACTAAATGAAATTAGCAAAGGACATTATCTATTCGGCGACGCAAAGTTACGCCATATGGTTTCGAAAAAAGTTACACAATCATTACATTTATTGATTATTTAATAGGGATTCTGTAACTTAATGATTATTTAATTTCGAATTAAAAACCCATTTAAAAATAAAAAATTGGTGGCTCTCTTAGTCTTGTTTTTCAGCAGATTGGAGATTTTAAATTACATTTATTCACTTTGTCTAGAAGTTGGTATTAATCTGTTGTTTACATTCGAATTTTCCAAATCCGCGAGCGTTGAATTACTACCTTGAAAAATGAAGAATTTTGCCACTCGGAGATATGAATTGGTCAATTTCTAGTTATTTGATGGCAAATAAATTAATTTTTGACGTAAATATTCAGGCAAAGTCAGTTCTTTATGACAAACCATTAAGAAAAACATTAACACTATTGGTGCCTAAAAACTTATAGTTTGATAAACTTTTTTGATAAAGTGCGTTCGATGTTTGAATATGAAAGAAAATAAACGCCTGATTCTAGTGCGCTCAAATCTATAATCGTTGTTCCGTTTTCCGCGTAAATCTGCTTTAAGACTTTACCTTCGGTATTCAAAACAACTATTTCCACTCCAGCTAAATGACTATTTTCGACAAAAAGATTGGACTGCGCAGGATTGGGATAAAATTTTAAAAAATCATTTTCTGTATTTTCTAAGCCCAAATAATCAAAGGTCAAAATCAATGTTATCAAACTATCACAACCTGATGCATTTGAAATATTTTGCGCGTAAGTTCCAGCTTGCGTATATGTTTGACCATTGTAAGTATAAAAATCAATAGCTGATCCGAGAATCGTCAATTGCGGCTGAATTTGAGTCTGAATTTGAATCTCATCGGTATTAACACAACCAGCAGCATTTTCAACTGTTACACTGTAAATCCCAGCACTTGAAATATTAATTCCCTGTGTTGTTTGTGAATCGTTCCAAGTAAAATTCAATCCTACCTCCGCAGTCGCTGCGAATAGTATGTATGGTAAATTATTGATACATATACTGGTGTCGTTTCCTAAAAAGACTGAAGGAATATCAATGACCGCAACAACATAATCAGAAACAACCACTGGACAAAGACCATTTCCAGTCAAAGTGTAACTCACTAACGAATTTCCGACACTGAAAGTGGAAATCAGGCCGGTTAAAGCATTTACGGCTATGTTTGGTGAAGAACTAGACCAAAAACCTGCTGGATCGCTTGCGAAAAGTTGCCCGTTTTGTCCTAAACAAATTGCAGAATTTCCTGATAATACAGCTGGCGATAAAGCCTGTTCAATAAAAACATTCGTGGCAGTTCTGGTAATGCTTTCACAACTTCCGGTAGTTGAACTTGCATAATAAACACCTGAATTTAATATCTGAGACAAAGGCAGCGGCGAGCCACCAACACTAGAATTGTACCACTGAATTGACGACCCAACAGCTACCAAATTTTGAACTGTTGCTTGAGATGACGAACAAAAAGATTGCGTAGCTGATAGTGGTGCAGCAGTTGGACTAAAATCAACGACAACAAGCGTCCTCAATGTACTTTCACATCCGTTCACCACATCCGAAGCATAGTAATTTCCTGATGACAAAAATGCGTTTGCAGCCAATGCCGAACCTCCAGTTGAAGAAGTGTACCAAAGTATATTTGTTCCAGTGGCATTTAAGTCTGAAATTGTACTTGTAGAATTGCAGAATAGTTGCGGAGAGACGGCAGTAGGTGCTGCAACAGAACTTCCTATGGATACTGCAACAGCGGTGAGAGTGCTTTGGCACGCACCTGAAATTGATTGCGCATAATAATTTCCGTTTGTTACTATTGTATTTGTAGGTAGCGCAGTTCCTCCAGAAGGCACGTCGAACCATTGAATATTTGTTCCTGATGCGATTAAATCTGCAATCGAGACAGTTGATGAACAAAATGCTTGCGGAGAAAAAGCAACAGGCGCTGCAAGAGAACTTCCTATGGATACTGCAACTGCGGTGAGAGTGCTTTGGCACGCACCTGAAATTGATTGCGCATAATAATTTCCGTTTGTTAGTATTGTATTTCCAGGTAGCGCGGCTCCTCCTGAAGGCACGTCGAACCATTGAATATTTGTTCCTGATGCGATTAAATCTGCAATCGAGGCAGTGGAAGAACAAAATGCTTGAGGAGTAACGGCAGTAGGCGCGCTTAAATCATTCACCGTAATTGTTCCATTTTGCGACAAAGCGTTGCAACCAATAATTGATACAGCGTAATTAAAAGTTCCAAAAGTTGACGGCGTTCCAGTAATTGACAAAATTCCATTTACAAAATCAGCATTGACACCAGTGGGTAAGCCAGTCACATTTACCGACTGACCAGCAATTTGGTAACTTATTGTATTGATGGATTCACCCAAACAAATATTTTGGTTATCTGAATTGACAGTCGAAACAAGTTCATCATTAACCACAAAATTGGCATAACTTGGAAAAATAATTTGGCTATTGCTTGAATTGATATTCGCGGCATCGACGAGAGAGGCTAAAATATTTGCTCGTGTATCAGAAATCGTTGAATTAGTATAACAGAAATTTGGTGAATTAATTAATAATGAACCACCTAACAGCAATTGATCAGGAAAATATGAACTTGTTGCCGCTGCAGTTCCTGTTGTTAACCAATTTACGTTTGTATTGATTGCATAAATGATTGTAACATTATTTTGCGTCGCCCAATCGGCAGCGAGTCATTGAAAAACAAACAATTGATCTCCACTTGCGTTGAATGCAAAATTGGCAGGCGAACCAGCACTCCAGCCTGTGCCTATAACACTCATACCGCTGGTCCAAGTCAAAACGGTGCCCGCGCAATCACCTGATATTGAATTGTAATTCAAAAATCCTTCTCCAGTTCTACCTAATATTGGGGAATTCATGCCATTATCGGTGAAACTTATTGATGTATTGGGTTCTATATCTCGAAGTAACACAACTGAAAATTGATCTGTACCAGAAGCATTAAATCCAATAATTGCGATATCATTTTGCGTCAAAACAGTTTGTGATTGGCAGAAATTTACTGCTAAAACACTTATTAATAAACCAATCAAAAATTGCAAAGGAAAGACATTTTTTTTCGAAGGCCCGAAAAAATAGATTGCATTTCGAATCAAGAAGAATTCAAATAAATTGTCTTCTTTGTTAAGCGTTATTCTTCCCATGATTGTTTTTTAATATTTGCTATTCAGGCACAAATGTCCTGAAAAATTATGCTATCGAAAAAGAAACTCGGTTTTATTAAAGTCAACATTACATTAATTTAAAGTGAAGTATTTTTACTTAGGATTCAAAATCCATTTTTACTTCAAACTAGCTAACACCAAAGTAACAAGATATTCCTGCTCCGCTTGTCCTGGAGTTGGGATTAATCTGCTGTTTGCATTCAAAAATTTTAAATCCATGAGCGTAGAATAACCAGATCGAGAAATAATAAATTTTGCACCTCGGATATATGAATCCATCAATTTCCAGTCATTCGATCGTAAACAAATTAATTTTTCGGGTAAATTTGAAGGAAGAGTCAATTCTTTTGGATAAATGCAAAAATTATTTCCCGATTGTATCTTGGCCATTTCGATACACGCATTCAAAAAATCTTGCGAATAAGGCAAAGGTCCGCTAATAAGATATAAATTGTCACAAGGTTTAGGCTCGTTGCCTGGCAATTGAAACCGAGATTTCCAACCAATATAATGTAAATTTGGGTGCCTGATTTTTTCGCTTAATTTCCCAGCTAAAGTACTTTTTTCATCATCTAAAACCCAAACTGAACTGAAATTTTGAATCAATTTTTGGTGAATGTATTGCATCGGTTTTTGAAACCATTTCAACGGTAAATGCAATTGATGCGTAATGAAAACACTTGGAATTTTCTTCGAAAAGAAACCATAGCGGTGGTCTGAAAGTACAACATCAATTTGAAATTCCGCGATGTATTGTTTGACTTCTTTTTGTTCTTGTGCAAATCGTTCCAAGAGTTTCTTGCGTTGCTGAAATAAATCCCAAGCCCATTTTCCTTTTCCCCAAAATTGAAACGGATATGGTCGATGCAGTATGAAATTCAAATTTGAAAAATAGACTTCAAAAACCGCTTTTTGAGCATCGTCGCAAGCCACGAAAACTTGATTTTGTTGGTCAAGTAATTGCTGTATTATCGCAATCGATCGCGCAACGTGTCCCATTCCCCAATTCAAAGGAGAAATCAGCACATTTTGATTTGAAATCGATTCTGGTAACACAAATCAAAGGTATTTAATTCTTTGATTGTTTAACTTGCTAAAATTACTTTTAATTCAAATTCATTTCTATTTATGCCTTCTTGTTAACGCTTTGAAGTAAATAATTGGGAAAATCAACAATGTGAAAAGTGTTGCTGTAACCAATCCGCCAATAATAACAATGGCCAACGGTTTTTGACTTTCTGAACCAATTCCTGAACTCATCGCAGCAGGAAGTAAACCAATGGCTGCCATCAATGCTGTCATCACAACTGGTCGAATTCTGTTCTTCACTCCAACTTGAATTGCTTCAGCAAGTGAATTCATTTTTTTTGCTTGTTTTTGAAATTCGCTGATCAAAATCACCCCATTTTGCACACAAATCCCAAGTAAAGCGATGAATCCAACTCCTGCGGAAATCCCAAAATTGATTCCAGTTAAGTGCAAAGCTAAAATTCCTCCAATCAAGGCAAAAGGAACATTAATCAAGACATAACCTGCATCTTTGGCGTTTCCAAACATCACAAACAATAAGACAAAAATCAAAATCAAACTAACTGGTACAACTTGCCCCAATCTGGCACTCGCCCTGATTTGATTTTCAAATTCACCTGCCCATTTTACAGTATAACCATCGGGAAACTTTACATTTTTCGCAACCAAAGCTTGTGCTTCTGCAATCGTGCTTCCCAAATCTCGCTCGCGCACTGAAAATTTCACACCAATAAATCGTTTAGTATTGTCGCGGTAAATAAATGCCGGACCTGTAAATGTTCCAATTGAAGCAATTTCTTTCAAAGGAATTTTAGTTCCGTGAATAGTTGGAATCATCAACATCATGATGTCAGATTCATTGCGTCTGAATGCTTGCTTGAATCGAATACGAAGGTCAAATTTCTTTTCACCTTCATACATAATCGTCGCAGTTTTTCCTCCAATTGCCATTTCAATTACAGCTTGTGCATCCGATTTGGTTATGCCATAAATCGCCATTTTTTCTTCATCCAAAGAAATGCTTATTTCTGGTTGACCAATGTTTCTCAAAATTCCAACATCTTTCACACCTTGCACCTTTTTGATTTGACTCAGTACCTTGTTTGCCAAATGGTCTAATTTTTCCAAATCGTCACCATAAATTTTGACTGCATTCGAAGCATTCATTCCTGCCACAGCTTCCGCCACATTGTCAATAATTGGTTGAGAATAATTGTAATTGATGCCTTGGTATTTTTTGAGTTTTTTGTCCATCTTTTCTACCAACTGATCCATGGTGATTTTCTCTTTCCACTCTTCTTTTGGTTTTAGATTTACTTGCATTTGAACGTAATAAAATCCACTTGGGTCAGTTCCATCGTTGCTTCTTCCTGTTTGAGACAAAACGCCATTCACTTCTTGAAATGTATTCAATTCATTTCTTAAGATATGAACCATTTTTACCGTTTCTGGCAAAGAGGTACTCATTGGCAATTTCGCTTCCACCCACAAAGCACCTTCGTTTAACGGTGGCAAAAACTCTGAACCAAGCCATCGGGTGGAAAACATCGTCAATGCAAATAAAACGAGGGAAACAGTAATTGCAATTGATTTATTTTTGAAAGTCCAAGCGAAAGCACGACTCACATTTACATTGAAAAATCGAATCACAAAATTCTCTCTTTCTTTGACATTCTTTTTAAGTAAAATTGCACTCAAAACAGGAACTAAAGTCAAAGTAAATAACAAGGCGCCAAGCAATGCAAATCCCAAGGTAAATGCCAAAGGAGAAAACATTTTCCCTTCTACTTTTTGAAAAGCAAAAATGGGTAAAAGTGCCGAAATGATAATTAATTTAGAGAAGAAAATCGCCTTGCCCATTTCAGAACCCGTTTTTCTAATCATTCCTAATTTAGAGAGTTTATTAAATTTCGACATTCCTTCCTCTTGAGCTCTGTGCGCAAGCATCACAAAAAGTCCTTCGACCATGACGACGGCTCCGTCAATGATAATCCCAAAATCAACAGCGCCGAGTGACAATAAATTCGCACTCATGCCCATCATTTTTAGGCACATGAAAGCAAAAAGCAATGCTAGTGGAATAATGATAGAAACAATTAAAGTTGTCCGCCAATCTGCCAAAAAGATGAATACAATTACAGTCACCAAAATGATTCCTTCCAACAAATTGTGCATCACGGTATCAGTACAATACGTCATCAATCGATCTCGGTCATAAAAAGTTTCCATTTTGACATCGCTTGGCAAAATTTCGGTATTCAATTCATTGACTTTATCTTTTACTGCTTTTAAAACATCACTTGGATTTTCGCCCTTGCGCATCACCACAATTCCCTCTACGACATCATCGTTTTTGTCTAAACCAACTTGTCCAACCCGAGGATTGTTGCTTTCAATCACATCTGCCACATTCTTGACCAACAAAGGATTTCCGTTGAAATCATCAACAATGGTATTTTCGATATCGCGAATAGAAGTATACAAACCCAAGCCGCGAACAACGTATGCTTGTCCACTTTTTTCAATTACATCTCCACCAACATTGAGATTTGATTTTGAAACAGCATCATACAATTCCAAAGGTGTAAGATTGTATTTTTGAAGTTTTACTGGATCAACAGCAATTTCAAACGTTTTTTCTCGTCCACCAAAAGCAACAACATCAGCCACACCGGGTACTGCTCTCAATTGTCTATCAATCGTCCAATTTTGAATGGTCAGTAATTCTTTCGAATCTCGCTCGCTGCTTTTCAATGAATATCGGAAAATTTCACCTGTTGGTCCATAAGGCGGTTGCACATCTGGTTCAATTCCTTCAGGCAATTGCACATTTCGAAGTTGATTGTTGACTTGCTGTCTGGCAAAAAAATCGTCAACATCATCGTCAAAAATGATTTTGATAACCGACAATCCAAACATTGTGACACTACGCACATTCGTTTTTCTTTGCACACTATTCATGGCAATTTCGATTGGCGTTGTGACAAATCTTTCCACTTCCTCAGCAGATCGACCGTTCCATTCTGTTACAACTATAATTTGTGTATTGGTAACGTCTGGAAAAGCTTCAATTGGAATATTGATATAACTGATGACTCCGCTGATCACCAAAATGCCCACCCAGAAAAAAGTAAAGAATTTGTTTTTCAGGGAAAAAGAAAGGATATTTTTTATGAACTTATTCATGATGCTTTAATTTTTAAGGAAATAAATTGCTTTTGAAAGATGATTAATCATTCAATGCATCGTAAATGAAAAGTCCATTTTTCACAATGATTTGCTCGCCAGATTTTAATCCATGTTGAATAAAAGAAACATCTCCCACAGTGCGATAAATTTCAATTTTTCTAGTTTCAATATTTGATCGGTCTTTAAAAACCATCACCCAATTTTTGTTCTTATCAAAAATCACTGCTGATGAAGGAATCGCTACCATGGTTTCTTTTTCTGTGTTTTTAACAACAATGGTTGCATTCATGTCTGGCTTTAGTTTGAAAGATGCATTTGGAATTCGAACGCGCACTTTCATCGCTTTTGTTTCAGGATCAATCGTATTGAAAATTTTGTCAATTTTTCCGTGGTAAATTTCATCCGGAAAACTTAAGGTGCTCACTTCAGCTTCGTAGCCCAATTTGATGTTTGAAATATCGCTTTCATTGACATAAGCCATTACCCAAACTTCATTGATTTCTGCGATTGAAAACAAAACTCCAGTTTGATCAGGTCGAATCAATTCATTTTGATTGATTGCTTTTTGAACCACAAAACCACTCATGGGAGCAACAATCTTAAATGTTGAACCTTTGTCAAGTTTGTAAATGCTATAAACTTCTTTAATTCTATTTAATTCACTGCGGGCATTTTCAACTTCACGTTCTGCAATGTGAACATCTCTATCAGAGTTCAGTTTGCTTGT
Organism: Flavobacteriia bacterium; assembly: GCA_947450325.1. Classification (GTDB taxonomy): domain Bacteria; phylum Bacteroidota; class Bacteroidia; order Flavobacteriales_D; family Crocinitomicaceae; genus JAQVCM01. The sequence continues at coordinate 12,678 of CANFUT010000029.1, read as the reverse complement.
ATTTAATTCCTTGGCAACTTGAAGGTTTTTTTCAGCCAAGGCTAAATCGCTTTTAGCATTGATCAATTCCTTCTGAAATTCAGCAACTTCAGTACTTTTGATGACAGCTAAAACTTCACCTTTATGAACGTAATCACCCAATTCAACATGAATACTAACGACATTTCCGCCCAAAACAGAATATACTTGTGCCATTTTATTGTTGTCTGGTTCAATTTTCCCAAACAAGCGCATTTCACTCAATACAGGACTTTTTTGAACAGTTTCTATCGGACATTTTTTAATCATCGTGTCGCTCATTCTGAAAGCAACGTCCTTTTCAAGTGTATTTTTATTGCTTGTACATGCTGAGAAAATAGTTGAAATAAAGAAAACCAATGTTTGAAAAATAATTGTTTTTTTGTTCATGTTTATGCTTGTTTTTATTTTGATGTAAAGTAGAAGTGACTACAAAACGTCACGGCCAATTGTAAAATTCAGTTGTTCCGACGCGATTCCGAGTTGCACTTTGATTTTAGAATAATCTCCCAAAGCTTCGTTGTAAGACTCGAAAAAATCTACAAATTCGATGAGCCCGATATTTCCTTTTTGAAAACTTTGAATCATTCCTTGTGCAGTGAAATCAAAATCATCGTTGTATAATTGATTTGCCAATTCAAAATCTTTGACAGCGCGATTGTAGTTTGAGAAATATCCTTTTACTTCTGTTTCAACTTGAATTTCTTTTTGCTGAATTTCAATGCTTTTTTGCGATTGAACAATCTCTGCCATTTTGATATTTCCTTGATTGCGATTCCAAGTGGGTAAAGCGATACTCAAACCAACATTTACTTGATTTGCAAAAGCTCCTCCTCTTTGGTCGTAGGAACTGAATATATTTACATCAGGAATTGCCATCTTTTTTTCCAAAATCAATGCTTGATCTGCCCATTCTTTATAGGTTTTTGTCATCAAAAAATCTGGTCTATTTGCCCTCGCTTCTTGAAGTAAATTTGTTTCAGAAAGCACTTTGATTTTCTGAGAAAAATAGGCTGTAGAAATATTTGGTTTGATAATTTGATCTGTTTGCAATAATAATTGCACTTTGAGCATTTCATCAGTATATTGTCTAATCAATTCAGCTTTTTGACTGCGTAAATTCAAACTCAATCCTTTGAGTCTGACAACATCTTTGAGCGGCAAATTTCCTTTTTGAGATTGCACTTCGTATACTTCGATGATTTTTGAGAGTAAACCAATTTGGTTGTCGTATTTATGAATCAAGGAAGCTTGTTGGTCTAAATAATATAAACTTGTCCGAAGTTGATATTTTAAGTTTTTCAACAAATCTTGAAATTCAAGCTCCGCGATATTCGTTTCTTTTTTCGCCAAATCAATCCAAGATTTTCTTTTTCCACCTAAAAGAATTAACTGACTCAGCTGATATCCTTTTTGCCCTGATGGTCCGATGTGAAATGCTTTTTGTGCATTAGGATCATATGCGTTTACTTCTGTTGTAAAAATAGGATTGGGATATAATTTCGCTTGAATGATCATGGCCTTTTTGGCATCAATATTCAATCCTGCAACTAATAAATCAAAATTTTTGATTAAAAAAGTACTGTCAGCTTGCTGCAATGAAAGGGTTAGTGTATCGCTACAAAAAGCCTTGCTTGTAAAGGCTAGCAAAAATAGTAAAAACAGTGTTTTTGAAAATCGCATAACTTCGCTTTGTAATTGAGCCACAAAGTTCAGTTCAACGACCTTAAAAAAAACTTAAAGAAAATAAAAGTTATCTTAAAACTACCGAATTTAGTAGGTTTTTAACCTTTGTTGGCTGCTGGAAAACCAATTGAAAATACGTTGGAGTTTTCACTTGGTGTTTTATATTCAATTGTACCACCGTGGATTTGCAAGATTTTGCCAATTAAAACCAAACCAAGACCAAATCCTCTTTTTCCTAAACTGTTTTTTCCTCTGAAAAAATGTTGGAAAATGTACTGTTTTTCTTGATCTAAAATTACTTTCCCTTGATTAATAAAATCAATGTTTAAAGCATTATTCTCTGTTGACAAAACAATTTTTGCATTGGAAATTGAACTGTATTGAATTGCATTTACACAGAGATTTAAAACCACCATTCTCAACAATTTTTTATTTCCATCTAAAACTAAATCGGTTTCATTAGAAATTGAATTACTTAAAATAATTTCAAACTGAAAAGATGGCTGTATCATTTTCAGTTCTTCAATTACATCAAATATTAAATCATCCATTCGTATTTTCTCTGAAAGTACCTGACTTCCTGAATCAACTTTTGAAATCTCTAACAATGCATTGATAATTTCACTGAGATATTTGGTGTCTTCTTTTTGGGATTTAAGCCAATTTTGTATTTTATCAACGTTGGTTTCATTTTCCATTTGTTCGAAGTTCGAAACCAAAATAGCAATGGGCGTTTTGAGTTCATGTGAAATATGATGCACAGCGTGCTTTTGGAAAGAAAATGCTTCATTTAATCTAGACATCAATGCATTAAATTGATTCGCTAAAACATTTATTTCATCTTTACTTTCAGGAACTTCAATAAAGTTTTTTTGATTTCCGATGGAGATATTCACCATGTCATCAGCCATCTTATTCAGTGGTCTAGAAATTTGTTTAGAAAGTAAATATGAAACTAATAAAATCACAGAAGAAATGATTAGATAAAGTGAACCCAACACATATTTCAAAAAATGAATCTTTTGTTTACCAGTTTTATCAAATGCTTTTGCAATTCCATAAAAGGTTTTCCCTTTAAATGAAAAATAAACTCCAACTAAATCATAACCATAATCTGAAGTCTCAATTTGTTTTCTTCTAGCAGAAAGCTGTTGCAAAATAAAATGAGGAAATGCAATTTTTGTGTCATCTAAACTCGAGTAAATTAATTCCTTCTTACTGTTGTAAATCAATATTTTTTCCTTGTAAAGATTATTGATTGTGAATTGGTCTAATGCTTGAATTAATTCCTGGTCAAATGCTTTGGTTTTTGCCAATAATTTGATCGTTGTTTTGACCTGATCTGATATTCTTTGGTGAAATTGTTCAATTCGATATTCTGAAAAAAGAGAATAAATCAGCAAAAATGAAATTCCCATCAAAGTAATCGATGAAAATGAAAAGTAAACCAATATTTTATTCCTAATTCTCATTTTTCAAAATCTAAATAATAGCCGTAACCGACCTTCGTTTTGATTGAATGTTTATCAAAAGGTTTGTCTATTTTATTCCTTAAAAAATTAATGTAAACTTCAATCGTATTGGTATTTGCATCAAAAGATCCTCCCCAAATTTCTTTGATAATATCCTGTTTACTCACAGTTTCACCGCGAGATTCAAGTAACTTTAGTAAAATTTGATATTCCCTGGGGGTTAAAATGATTTCAACTTCATTTCGCTTCACTACTTTGTTTCTCTTGTGAATCACAATGTCTCCAAAAACCAATATTTCAGAATGAATTTCATTTTGATTCGTATGACTTCTTTTAATTAAAGATTGCAGTCTCAAAACCAATTCCTTCATATAAAAAGGTTTAGTCAAATAATCATCTGCCCCGCTTTCAAATCCTTGAACTTTATCATCCAAATCATCAAATGCAGTTAAATAAAGTACTGGTGTCGATTTATTGAACGTTCGAAAAAATTGGCAAATTTCATATCCGTTTCTGTGCGGCAAATTTATGTCAAGAATTACGCATTCGTAGCTATTCTTTTTAAGCAGTTTTTCTGCAATCAAGCCATCAAATGCTACTTCAACTTCAAAATCATATTCTTTGAGTGAATTTTTAATATTTTGACTCATTGTCAAATCATCTTCTGCCAACAGTATTTTCATCGCAAGTAAAGTTAATAAAATTGAACAATTGATTTCATTTAAAAAGCATTGCTAAAGTTAAATTTTTCATATTTCCGAGGAAACAGTATCTTTGCGCCCACATTTATAATATGGCAAAAAATAAGCTCCGAAGATTTAATGAAATGAAAGAATGGTCGAATGTTTTCGAACCAACTTTGGTTTCAGATCATTCGATACCTTTTGATTTGAAAGGAAAATGGAATAAGGATTATTTCAAAAATGAAAATCCAATTGTGCTTGAATTAGGCTGTGGAAAAGGAGAATATACAATTGGTTTAGCCAATCATTTCCCAAATAAAAATTTTATTGGTCTTGACATTAAGGGCGCACGAATTTGGGTTGGTGCGAAAGATGCAGTAGAGCGAAATTTGTCAAATGTTGCTTTTTTGCGTACTAAAATTGATTTTATACTAGATTATTTCGCTGAAGGAGAAGTGGACGAAATTTGGTTGACATTTTCGGATCCGCAGCCAAACAAACCTAAAAAGCGATTGACTTCAAAGCTTTTCATCGACAGATACCGCCAAATTTTGAAAAAAGATGGCATCGTTCATTTAAAAACTGACAGCGATTTGTTATTTGAATCTACAGAAAATGAAATCAAAAAATACAACTACGATTGTTTGGAATTGACTTGGGATTTGTACGGAACTTTACCTGCGGATTTGAATGAAAAAACGAAGGAAATTTTCCATATCAAAACGCATTATGAGCAATTGTTTACTGCGAAAGGTTCTGTGATTAAATATTGTAAATTTAGGGTTCACCAATAATAAGAATTCCCAAAATCTTTTAGGGAAAATTGGTTATTGAATCAATAAAGCCAATGTAACTCCGACAAAAATACTTGCCAATTTCGCTAGATTAAATCGGTGATTTTCGCTTGCTTCGAAGATAATCGTCGTGGAAATGTGCAAAAACATTCCAACCACAATCGCAAGCAAAATATCCATGTTGATGAATCCTAAAGAACCTTGCGTGAAATAGCCAAAAATCAATCCTGAAGGCGTCATCAAGGCAAAAAGCCCTAGAACAAACCACGATTTTTTGAGACTGAAAGTTGAACTTCGAAGCAAAGTCATCAAAGCAATTGCAACGGGCGTTTGGTGAAAAATAATTCCCAACAACAACGAATGACCAGAAAGATGAGAATGATGTTGTCCAGCTTCTACAACCGCAGGAATTGCCAATGGAATTCCTTCCACGATTGAATGTATCGAAAGTGAAATAAACAACATCCAAGGCATGGCTTTTCCTTTGTGAATGTGCACGTGACCGTGTTCGATTCCACCTGAGAAATATTCTAAAATCAACTGAATCAAAAATCCAAGAATGACATACAAACCAATGGAATTATTGTGTGCGGCATACAATTCTGGCAAAAAATGATTGAAAGCAATGGCCAATAAAAATCCACCACTGAAGGCAAGCATGATTTTAATAAGATTTTTTTGCTTGTAAGAATCAATCCAAATCACCAGTAATCCACCCAACAAAACTGCGGCTATTAAAGCCAAAATACTCCAAAATCCTGTCATGCTTTTTTGCTTGCTACTAAAATGATTCTATCTGAAAGCTCAGCATCAAATGGGTTTAAATAAAAATCTCCGAAAACATCAACCAATTCAAAATCGGCCTGAATTAAAAGTTTTTTGAAATCGGCTTCTGACAATCCTTGCACTTTTTCGGTGTAAGAATGATTTTTGCCTTCTGCCTCAAATTCGATGGTTTTGTAAATGTGTTTACCATCAAATTTTTTCGAAATGTGAAAATCTATTCCTTCAATTGATTTTAATTCCTGAGGTTTCATTTCACTTATTACTCGTTGCAAATTGAAAAAATCGATGATCAACTTTCCTCCTGGCGAAAGCATTTCGTGAATTGATTTCAGTACTTTTAGATTATCCTCATGGTGATCAAAATACCCGAAACTTGTAAAGAGATTGAAAATAAAATCAAAATGCATATTTGGAATTACTTCACGCATGTCATGCACAAAAAACTTCAGCGTTTCATTTTCTGACTTTTTTGCTTTAGAAATACTGTTTGAAGAAAGATCAACACCTGTAACGTTTAACCCTAATTTATTCAATATTACGGAATGACGCCCTTTTCCGCACGCCAAGTCGAGCACATTGTTTTTAGGCTTAATGTCTAATTTTGAAACTAAATTTTCAACAAATAATTCAGCCTCTTTTTCGTTCCGATTTTGATATAAAATATGGTAATAAATTGTGTTAAACCACGATTCAAACCATTCTAAATCTTGTTTTTGATTTTCCATTTCTACACAAAAATAAGGAAGTTATTGAAATTAAATTGCATTAATAAAATAATGTTGAGAATTTGATTTCAAAACCAAAGAAATCAAGGGCATAAAACTACCTTTTTAATTTTTCAAAATTAACGAAATCTAACTCAATGTGAAAAAAATGTGAATCAAGCGTTTACAAATCATTTTTTTTAATATATTTGCTAAAAAACTACTGATAATTTAGTTCTAATGAACGCTAACAGCTTGTATAATTTTAATCATTTGATGAGTGAAACTGAGGTTTTATGCTCCTACAAAGGAATTGTAAATACTGAGTTCATCAACAATATTCTAGCGCTAATGGAATCCAAAATGGATGAATTAGAGCAAAATCAATTGGTTAAGAAAAAAGTTTATCACGTAATGGTTGAATGTTTACAAAACTTGTATCATCACATAGAACAAAGCGAACATGTTTCAACTGAATATTTTGAAGATATTCCGCCAAAATCTGCTTATTTCATGGTTGCAAAGGAAAATGAGAGTTTTCATATTAAAACCGGAAATGTTGTAGATTCTTCAAGTGCCGAAACAATTATCAATAAACTAGAGACAATCAATCAAATGGATTCGATTTCTTTAAAACAGCATTATCAAGATACACTTCATTCTGGTCAGCTTTCTAAAAAAGGTACTGCAGGATTGGGATTCATCGATATTGCAAGAAAAACAGGTAACAAATTAAATTATGAAATTATTCCTATCAACGAAAGAAACCATTTCTTCTCTTTGAACGTAAGGATTAATTAAATACTATTCAAATCATCACAAAACATGGAAAATTTAAAACTCGACGGATCGGCTAAAACACCAGCTATTTCATTTCAATCTGTTGGAAAACTGGAACTTAAAGGAAGATCGATTCCAGAAAACTCTGTTGAATTTTACAAACCTTTGAATGAATGGATTGATGGTTACAGCAAAAAGCCAGCTGCAGTGACTGATGTTGATGTCAAATTAGAATACTTCAATACGTCCTCTTCAAAATGCATTTTAGATTTCTTCAAAAAATTGGAGTCAATCAATGGAAAAGGTACTGAAGTAAAAATCAATTGGTATTTCGAAACAGACGATGAAGACATGGAAGAAGCAGGTGAAGATTACCAAGCAATCATTTCATTGCCTTTCAAAATGATTCAAGTAGACGAAATCTAAAAGTCACTCAATCTAAAAGAAACTGAAATCTTGGCGTATTCATTTACTCCAAGATTTTTTTTTGTACTTTCGTTTACATGAAATCAATTGGAATCACCGGCGGAATTGGCTCTGGAAAATCGCTCGTTTGTAAAGTCTTAGAAAAATTGGGATATCCCGTTTTCTATGCTGATACAGAAGCAAAAAAAGCGATGAATGAAGACCAAGTGCTAAAATCAGAATTGATTCAACTGCTGGGCGAAAATGCATATTCAAACAATGAATTGAATCGACTATTTGTTGCAGAACAGATTTTCAAAAACCACCAACTAAAAAATGAAGTGAACGCCTTAGTTCATCCAGCGGTGTATCGCGCTTACGAAAACTGGAAGCAAAACCAACATGCTGACTTAGTTTTCAATGAATCTGCACTGCTTTTTGAAACAGGTTCTTACAAACGTTTTGATGCTACGATATTAGTCACCGCAGATCGTGAAACGCGCATTCAACGAGTAATGGAAAGAGACCAATCTAGTCGTGAAGCAGTTTTAGAACGCATGTCACACCAATTGGATGATCACTCAAAACAAAAATTGTGTGATTTTGAAATTGTGAATGATGAAAATATGCTTTTGCTTCCTCAACTATTGAAAATTTTAAATTTACTTTAAAATCTTACCGATATTAAGCTTCAAACTTCTGTCCGTTTTTAAAGACGATAAACGACTTGTTGAACAATTCCACCAATACCAAGTTGCTATAAATATTATAAATCGCATCCTGTTGTGTGGTGATTTCAGAAACTTTTCCATTCATGAAAGCACTTACACCGCCCATTAAATTTCTAAAAGCAAAAACACCATTTTTCAATTTGTAATCTTTTGGAATGTAGGAACAAATTTTGATTTTTTCTCCGTCCACAAAAGTGTAAACCATATTGTTTTCTGCCCAAACAACCAAGTCATCTTTCACTTCCCAAAAAGTCGCAGAGAAATTTGTCAAAGCAACTTTTTTATCGTCTTTGTAGTACCACAAATTGCTATTTTGATCTTCGTATACAACAAATCCCCTACCCGATTTATAACCTTTCACATAAAAGGATTCTAAGTCCACAAAATGCCCTTTTTCAAAAATAGAAAATGTTCGATTTGTTGGATCGTTGAAAGATAACATATCCGTACCTGCATTGAAAGTGATTCCTTGCATCCAAACGCCTAAATCGTATATGTTTCCGCGCCAAAAGACTTTGTAAAAATCACCATTATCTTTAAAAGCGATAATGTTTTCGCCAATTATTTCCGGCATATTGATCTCTCCTGTTGCTTGATACAAAGGATAAATCGTTTTATTGTAAACCACGCTCACGGTATTGAATCTTGTGTCTTCATATACAACAAGACTATCAGAAACTTCATATCTTCCGCCAAATGTGGTCAAAAGTCGTTTTTCACCATTTTCCAAACAAAATAATCCTGGTCCAATATTCCATGCCAATTGATAATCTGACATTTTATATTCGACATTCATGTTTGTCAATGCAATTTTATTTTCTCCATCAAAGACTTTAAAATCACCTCGATTATCGATGTATGCAATTAGATTATCGCCTGCTTGAAAAGACTGAATACGTTGAAATTCGATTTGACGAAAGTTATTCATATAAAACGTTCTGAAATAACCGTTGAAGTCGATGAACGGAGCTATCTGAGCGGCTGAACCAAATGAAATCAAAACGAAAACCAATAAAATCTTCATGCAAATGCTTTTTTTAATGTGAAGTGGAATCAAAGTAACAAAAATAAAACCACTTTTTAATTCTTTGGATAAAAGTTGAAAATAAAGCTATCTTTTACCAGACGATTTCTGCTTGTTTTTTAGATCTTAAATAGTCGTTTGTCAACTTAAAAACATTACTGCCTTGAAAAGCGACGAAATCTTTGCCACTTTTGAAAGCGCCTAAAGGCGACGGATGAGAAGTTTTAATCAGCAAGTGTTTATTGCTATCAATTAGATTCTCTTTCAAATGCGCATTTTTACCAAACAGCAAAAAAACCACTTGACTTTGATTTTGTCCAATTTTTTGAATCACCTCGTCTGTAAAAATGTCCCAACCTTTCTTAGAATGACTGTTTGGAATTCCCTCCTGAACAGTCAAGGTTGTGTTTAATAATAAAACTCCTTGTTTGGCCCAATTAGTTAAATCTCCATTCATAATTTCCTTCTCTGGATAATTGGATTTTAGCTCTTTGAAGATATTTTGCAAACTTTTCGGCAAGGGAAAAACGTCCGGTTGAACAGAAAAGCTCAAACCATTCGCATGTCCTTTGGTTGGATATGGGTCTTGACCTAAAATGACAACTTTGACATTTTCAATGTCGCACAAATTCAATGCTTGAAAAGTCTGATTTTCACTCGGGAAAATTTTATCAGGAAATTGATTTCTCTGATTTTGAACAAATGCCGTTAAATGTTGGAAATAGGATTTTTGAAATTCATCAACTAATATATTTTGCCACGCTGGACTCAAATGTTGAATCATTTTAACAAGGTCTTATTTCGTTTTAAATTTTATTGTCGTTCTACGATTTAATTTCAATTGCTCTTCATCACAATTTGAGCAGTTAATCAATGGCTCTGATTCGCCTTTATAACTGCCCGTTATTCTATTTTTATCAATCCCATGTTCAACCAAATAAGCGATTGATCTTTTCATTCTTCGCTCTGACAACCAGTAATTGTAATGATTCGTTCCTCGCTTATCAGCATAAGCCAATACAAAAACTTTCAACTCTGGTTTTGATTTCAAAATCGGAATCACATAATCCAACACTTTTTTGTTCTCTAGATTTAAATAGGATGAATTGTCGTCAAAATAGATAATATTATTTTTATCTAAGTCTTTATTCAGTTCTTTGACCTTACTTGCCTCCATCTCATCCTCATTGGCAAAAACAGGTACATCAATCTTCACTTCTGCAAACGCTTCTTGACCGTATTCATCCGAAACACGCACTTTATAAACGCCAGGTTGCAAATCTTGTGGGTCTTGCACCGTATCATTGTTGCTCCAACTGTATTTCAAGTGCTTTCCGCCTCCGTTCACTGTCAAATCGATTGCGTGACCTTTCTTTGGAACTGTAGAAATGATTGGTAAAACTGAAAGGGTGATTGCTGGTGGATAAAGTCTTGTTGTGAAATAAATATCACTTTTGTCACTCTCACGGTTGCTTGACCAGTAAAATTGGTTACCTGAAGCGATTAAGTAAGCATCAAATTTCGATGAGTTGATTTTGTCGCCCATGTTTTCTGGCTCGCTCCAATTCGTCCATGAATCGTCTTGTCGTACTGTGTAAAAAATGTCCGCATCACCCATGCCTCCTCGTCCGTTGGTAGAAAAGTACAATGTGTCAAGTCCAAGAGATAAAAATGGGGAAATCTCAAATCCTGAACTGTTGATTGATGTTCCCAAATTCAATGGATTGGACCATGAACCGTCGACCTGCTTTTTGATCAAATACAAGTCTTCCATTCCTTTGCTGTCCATTCCGGCATAACTCAAAATAATCACATTCTCGTCCTGACTCACAAAGAAATTGATGAAATCTCCCTTGATTTTCAATGCAGGGATTTTCAAGCTTTTTGGTTTGCCCCAACTACCGCCTTTCTTTTGAGAAATCGCAATACCACTTTCCTTTGGGTGTTTGCCTTCATAGCAGTTGATTAAGTACAATGAAGTACCATCTGCATTCATTCCACAAACTGCATTGTTGAGTTTGTTGTTGAGTGTTGTCAATTTCTCACTTTTGCCATAAAAACCTTTCTCGTTTTTGCTGCTGTACCAAATGTCTTGGTCAATCGCTCCGCCTGCGTTTTTGGCATCAAAGGTTCTCACAAAATACAAAGTCGAACTATCTTTCGAAAACATCGGCATACTTTCCTCTGCATTGGAATTGATGGTTTCACTCAGTTTACTAGCTGGACTGAAATCCCAAAACTGGGCATTGGCGCTGTAAACGGTTGAGACTAGAAAAAATAGTACTAATGTATATCCTTGTTTCATTTTGATTGCGTTTTGCTGATATTTTTTGCTTGGCTTTTTAATGATTTTCTTGCCTTTTGAGGGGCGATTCTATTTCTTAAAAAGTAGTTGGCGTTGTTGTCGTTGAACCTGTTGTTGATGCTGGAGGATTTGCTCCCGGACGATTTCTTCCGAGCATAATTCCAAGTACCAATTCATGTCCGCCTGATTTGTAAGTATTGTATCTGTTGATTGAAAAATCAAATGAATAACCAAACTTAAATCTGGTGCTGATGTTCATTCCTACCATGCCTACAACTGCATCTTGGTGGCGGTATGAAGCACCAAACCAATAACGTTGTTTGTATTCCAACTGCAAACTTCCTTCAATGGCAAGTGGCGCTGGATTCATGAATTTCACCAAAACCGCTGGTGTAAGGACCAAGTTGTCACCCATCGGGATTTTAACTCCACCGGTAAGCATCATGTGGATTTGTCTGTCAAAAAATGCTGTTCCTGATCCAAATTCAACCATGTCGCCTGTCAACTGATCGGCTGAAACACCCACAAACACTTTTTGGGAATAAAGGTAAAATCCTGCCCCGATATCCAAATTGAATTTATTGCTTTGGTTGGCAACAAAAGTTTGGTAAGTAGCATCAGAACCTGGTGTCAAAGTAACCGCTCTATCTTGCAAAAATGTATTGTTGGTCATCCCTACTTTGGCTCCAAATGCCAAGTTGAACTTTTTAGTAATTGGCAAATGGATGGCATAAGTTCCCGACAAATTGATTTTCTGGAAAGCACCATATTGGTCAGCAATTACCTGTCCGCCCACAGCGTGTTTCAATCTTCCAGTATTCACCTCAGGACTTTCATTGCCACCAACACTCGTTCTAATCCCTGGATTATAAGTGTCGCGCTTTCTTTGTCCCAAAACGGTACTCATGGATGCATAAGCGGTTTTTGGTGTATTGTCAAAACCTATCCATTGCCATCTTCCACTCACTGTGATGTCTGTGAAATCATACACTCCCGCTGCAGCTGGATTGACCATAAACTGGTTGCGAAGGTATTGGCTATACTGTGGCATTTGTTGCGAGATACCTGTTAAAGATACTATCGCTAAAACTGCGGTAATTAATTTTTTATTCATAATCAAAAAGATTAATTTCTGATGATTGTTACTATTCCTGTTGCATTTGGTGTATCCAAGGCATCATTGAAGTCGATGATGTAGTAATATGATCCTACTGGCAAATCTTTGTTGTCAAATCTTCCATCCCATGGTATCAAATAACCATCAGAATTATACAACACTTGACCCCAACG
>CANFUT010000028.1 GCA_947450325.1 Flavobacteriia bacterium | reverse complement strand
TTCTCAACTTTTAAAACATCAAAATACTCAACCAAATAATCAGGTAAAAGCAACTTTAACAAATCAATATTTTCCAAAAAAAATCATTTAGGAATCAAAGGTTATAAAAAAATCTTAAATTTAGCTCCACAGGTATTTGTTTTGATCCAAGATTTCTTAGAAAGAATTAGATTCTAGAATCTACTTTTTCATTATCAAAAGAACGTTTTTTTGAAAAGCCTAAAAAATTCTAAATTCTCAAAACATTTCACTGATTTTACTGTTGATTCAAGGAGATTTATTTACTTTTATCACTCAATTGACTTTCATTCCAAATGGCACAACAATACATTCACGTCAAAGGCGCTCGGGTTCACAATTTAAAAAATATTGATGTCAAAATTCCCCATGGAAAAATTACTGTAATTACAGGTCTTTCCGGCTCTGGTAAATCTTCATTGGCTTTTGATACTTTGTATGCGGAAGGTCAAAGACGCTATGTGGAAAGTTTGTCTTCCTACGCGCGTCAATTTTTAGGTAAATTAGATAAACCTGAAACCGATTTTATCAAAGGAATTTCTCCTGCTATTGCCATTGAACAAAAAGTAACTTCAAGCAATCCGAGATCTACAGTTGGCACAACAACAGAGATTTACGATTATTTAAAATTGCTTTTCGCTAGGGTTGGAAAAACGATTTCTCCTGTTTCAGGATTGGAAGTAAAAAAACACAGCGTTTCTGATGTCATTGATTTCTTAATAAAACAAACTGAAGGAACCAAAGCATACATCCTGGCTCCTATTCAATCCTTTCAAAAATATGGCACAGAAAGGCAGTTGACTTTATTGAAAGATCAAGGGTATGCAAGACTTTTTTTGAACGACGAAATCATTGATTTAGAAAACGTGGATTCTTCAATTAAAAACATTGAAAATGCAAGAATTTTAGTCGATCGAATCAAAACTTTTCGCGAAGACGAAGAAGCTATGGTTAGAGTAGCGGATTCAATTGCGTTGGCTTTTGCTGAAGGTCTAGGTAATTGCGAAATCCATTTTCCAGATACCAATGAAACTTTCATTTTCAACAACAGATTTGAGTTGGATGGAATTGAATTTGTGGAACCGAGTGAACATTTTTTCACATTCAACAATCCTTTTGGAGCATGTAAAACTTGTGAAGGATTTGGATCTGTGATTGGAATCGACCGAAACTTGGTGATTCCTGATCCGAGTTTGAGCGTTTTTCAAGGTGGCGTTGTAGCTTGGAAAGGTGAAACAATGGGCGAATATTTAAATGAATTGGTACTTTCTGCATCAAAATTCAATTTCCCGATTCATCGACCAATTGAAGAACTTACTGAAGCTGAATATCAATTACTTTGGGACGGAAACAAATACTTTTCAGGATTGAATAAATTTTTCAAATTTCTAGAAAGTCAATCCTATAAAATTCAATACCGCGTGATGCTTTCTCGGTACCGCGGAAAAACGATTTGTCCTGATTGTAAAGGAACTAGATTAAGAAAAGACACCAATTACGTAACTGTAAATGGAAAAACAATTACAGAAATCGTTCTTACTCCTGTAAAAGAAATTTATACATTTTTCAAAGAATTGACTTTGGAAAGCCACGAAACGCAAATTGCCAAAAGATTGTTGCCAGAAATCACTAATCGATTGGGATTTTTGAACGAAGTTGGTTTGGGATATTTAACTTTAAATCGACAATCCAATTCACTTTCTGGTGGTGAATCACAACGCATCAATTTGGCGACTTCACTGGGAAGTAGTTTGGTTGGTTCGATGTATATTTTAGACGAACCGAGTATTGGTTTACATCCGCGAGACACACAAAAGTTGATTAAAGTGTTGAAAAACCTGCGCGATTTGGGAAATACAGTCATCATTGTTGAACACGAAGAAGACATCATGGAAGCAGCTGATGAAATTTTAGATATCGGTCCGATGGCAGGTGTTTATGGTGGAGAAGTTGTTTTTCAGGGAAATCATGCAGCGTTAATCAATCAAAAAAACAGTCTGACAGCGCAATATTTGACTGGAGAAAGAAAAATTGAAATTCCTTCAAGACGCAGAAAATCAAACAATAAACTTACTATCGTTGGCGCCAAAGAAAACAATTTAAAAAATGTGACCGTCGATTTTCCTCTGCACAGTTTAGTTTGTGTGACTGGTGTCAGCGGCTCGGGAAAATCAACTTTGGTCAAAGATATTTTGTATCCCGCCGTGCGCAAACATTTGGGCCAATTTGGAGATTTTCAAGGAAATTTCAAGGCCTTGGAAGGAGATTTAAAATTGATTAAAGAAATCGAATTTGTAGATCAAAATCCCATTGGAAAATCTTCTCGAAGCAATCCTGTAACCTATGTGAAAGCATTTGACGATATCAGAGAATTGTTTGCTCGCTTGCCTTTATCCAAAGCAAGAGGTTATAAACCAGGTTTTTTTAGTTTCAATGTTGAAGGTGGAAGATGTGAAATGTGCGAAGGTGAAGGAAGAGTGACTGTTGGTATGCAATTTATGGCCGATGTTCATTTGCTTTGCGAGGCTTGTAATGGTTCGCGATACAAATATGAAACCTTAGAAATCGAATTTAAAGGCAAAAATATTGCCGATATTTTGAATTTAGATATTGAAAACGCACTTGAATTTTTCAAAAATGCGGGCGATAAATTGGCTGATAAAATTGTCACCAAAATCCAACCACTTTTTGATGTTGGTTTGGGCTATTTACAACTGGGTCAATCATCTAGTACATTGAGTGGCGGTGAAGCACAACGTGTTAAATTGGCGTCATTCTTAGCCAAAGGCGATGCTTCGTTATCAACTCTTTTTATTTTTGATGAGCCAACGACTGGATTGCATTTCTATGACATTGAAAAATTGCTAATCGCTTTTCAAAGATTGATTAATAATGGAAATTCGATTATAGTGATTGAACACAATGCGGACATCATAAAATCAGCTGATTGGGTAATCGATATTGGTCCAGATGGAGGAAACGAAGGCGGCGAAATTGTTTTTACTGGTACACCAGAAGATTTGATTAAGGATGAAAATAGCTTTACTGGAAAATTTTTAGCAAAGAAGTTTAAGTGAGATTTGAACTGTTACAGCTTAAAATGTCAGTATTTACTGCTATTTAAGTGATTCTAACGGATAAAAACGCTTAATCACTTCATCAAAAAATTGTATATCAACACAATTCCAAAAATAATCAGCGCCGATCCGGTGACATAATTGATGACATTCATCATCTTGTCTGTCAAGAAGTGTTTGATTTTCCCAGCTAAAAATACTTTCCCAAGTTCTAAGCAAAGCACAACTCCCAGCACCACCAAAAAATATAAAATCATTTTAACCAGCGAAAAATGAACTGTTTTTCCAATTGCTGTAGCATTTGCCAACCACAAAAACCAAACTGCTGGATTGAAAAGATTCAATAAAAATCCTTTCGAAATCAGGAAAAACGAGGATACTTTTGTTACAACTTCTTCCTTATCATCGGCTTTGATTGATTTTTTGAGAAAATAAGTGAATCCGAAAATCAATAAAATTGCACCTCCAACCACGGATGAAATGTCTTGTGCTTTTGTTGAATTGAGCACGCTGCCAAGTCCAAAGTAAATTAAAACGCTGATGACAATACTCAAAAATAAGTCACTTAAAACAATCCCAATCGCTAGCATTGAACCATGTTTGTAACCTTCCCGAATTCCTGCATTGATCAAAGCGAAAAAAGCTGGACCGAAGGAAAAAGTCAAAATCATGACAATAACAACACCTTGGGAAATTAAATCTAAAATCAAATTTGAAATATTATTTTCTTGGAGAAATGAATATCTGCACTAGTACAAACAAAAATAGCATTTAAAAGTTAAAATTCATTTAAATTTAACCTCAAATTAACTTATTTTTAATCGATTTAAATCGAGAAAATAAATGTACTTTTAAGCATTAATAATTCATAATCAACAATGAAATCAATTCTATTACTTTCATCTCTATTTATTATAGTTTCTTGCAATGTTGTTAAATGGAAAGACAAACATTCAACTAAAAAGTTAGCAAAACAGGAAATTCTTCCTCAATATTATGACGAAGATTCGCTGCATATCAAATATTGGAAAGGTGGATCTGGTCCGGCAATCGTTTTTATTCACGGATTTGGCGGCGATGCATTGATGACCTGGGAAAAAGAAATGGAAACATTCTCTAAAAACCACACCGTGATATCAATGGATATTTTGTGGTTTGGCGAAAGTAAAACGAATAAACCAGCTATTTTAGCGACTCAAACAGAAGCAGTTGAAAAGTTATTAAAAAAACTGAATGTCACTAAGGCGAGTTTCATAGGACAAAGTTACGGTGGATTTATTTTAGTAGATTTTGCTTTGAAACATCCAGAAATGGTTGAAAGAATGATTGTTGCAAATAGTCCAGGTACAACATTTGACATCAAAGAATTGGATGTTGTTTGCACCAATTATAATGTGAAAAGCATCGACGAAATGTTTGTGTTCTCCGAACCTGAAAAGATTCAAAAATTGGTAAATTTATCATCTTATAAAAAACCACACTTACCTAAATTTGCAATGAAACAATCGTACGACATTTATTTTGCTGGCAATCAAAAAGAGAAAATAAATATGTTGAAATCACTTCCTGCCGAACAAGATAGAATGAAAGATATCAGCAGTTTACAAAAAATTGAAACCTTGGTACTTTGGGGTGAATCAGATGAAATCTTTTCGCTAAAATCAGGACAAACATTCGCAAATGCAATCAATGCAAAATTCATTTCCATTCCCAAATGTGGACATGCGCCACAAATTGATGATCACGAAAGTTTTTTAAGAATTTTGACAGCATTTTTTAAGTAAAAATAATCTCTTAAATTATTTCAATCCGAAATGTTTTTCTGCTTCTTCAGCGATATAGCCACCAATCGCTAAGGATGCTGTTGCAGCTGGAGATGGGGCATTTAAAACGTGGATTGATCGTCCATGATATTCAATTCTGAAATCGTCTCTTGTATCACCATCTTCGCCCAGCAAAAGTGCTCTCACTCCTGCTCTACCTGGTTTGATGTCTTCCATGGTCAAACTTGGAATCAAAACTTGTAATGTTTTCAAAAATAACTTTTTAGAAAAAGCACGACGGTATTCATCGATACCAAATTTCATGTTTCCGAAGAATAATTTCCAAGTTCCTTTATAAGTCAAAGCATCATAAGTATCTCTCCAAGAAAAATCAGTTTTGCCGTAACCTTCGCGTTTAAAAGTGAATACCGCATTTGGACCGCATTCAACATCGCCATTTGTCATTCTTGTAAAATGAACACCTAGAAATGGAAACTCTGGATTTGGAACAGGATAAATCAAATTTCGAACTTTATGTTTTGCTTCGTCTGTCAATTCGTAATAATCACCACGGAATCCAACCACTTGTTCTTTCAAATTAACTCCGTCTTTTCTTGCCAATCTATCCGCCTGCAAACCAGCACAAAAAACCAAATACTTGGCCTCCACTGTCCCTTTATTTGTAATTACTTTTGAAGTTGATTCTCCTTTTTCAACATTGATTACTTCATGCTCAAGCAACAATTTACTTCCTGGTTGCATGCTCAAAGCAATTTCAACCATTTTTGCTGTTGCACCACGAAAATCAATGATTCCAGTGCAAGGAACCCACAATCCAGCAATTCCTTTTACATGAGGCTCATGATCTTTGATTTGTTCTGCAGTTATTTTTTCTAATCCTTCAGTATTGTTTGCAATTCCATTGTTGTAGATTTTCTCCATAAATGGCAATTCGCTTTCTTTGGTAGCAACGACGACTTTTCCGCAAACGTCATGCGCAATGTTGTGTTCTTTAGCAAAAGCAACCAATTCATGTCTTCCAGAAACGCAATTTTTTGCTTTCAAAGAACCAGGAGTGTAATATAAACCTGAGTGAATCACGCCAGAATTATGTCCAGTTTGATGATCTGCAAGCAATGCTTCTTTCTCAATCAACACAATTTTTAACTCTGGATTTTTAGCTTGAAGCTTGTATAATGTCGCTGCGCCAACGATTCCTCCACCAATGATTGCTACGTCGTAAGTCATTCTTTTTCTAATTTTCTGTAAACTTGTACAAAAGTAATCATTCATCTTTTGGAAAACGTGAATATTTTAAAAAATCAAAGCAATCCAATTTTCCCGAATCTTAACGGTTTGAGGTTTGTTGGCGCATTCATGGTTTTCGTTTTCCATGTCTTTTCATTGGGAAGAGAACATTGGGGAAACTTTAAAGATTCAACATTATTTTCCATTTTATCAAAATTTACGAGCAAAGGACATTTAGGTGTTTCACTTTTTTTTGTTTTGAGTGGATTTTTAATCACCTATTTAATGCTGAATGAATTGCAAAAAACTGGGAAAATCAGATTGTCGAATTTCATTGCCAGACGAATTTTACGCGTTTGGCCTTTGTACTTTGTCGTTGTAATTTTTGGATTTATTGTCTTTCCCTTACTTCCTTATGGAAAATTAACTGAGCATGAACTAATTAACTTCACATTTTTCTTATCCAATTTGGATGAAATTTGGTTCGGTGCGCGTGATTCGTTGAACTTCCTCACTGCAACTTGGTCGGTGAGCGTCGAAGAGCAATTTTACCTCAGTTGGGCATTGCTTATCGGAATATTCCGATTTTCCAAAAAGCAACAATTTTGGATTTTCTTTCTTGCTATTCTATTGATTTCTTTAATTTTCAGAACCGTTTTTATTCAAAATGAAAGAATATTATACTATCACACACTTTCAGTAATCTCAGATTTTGCCGTCGGCGGAATTCTAGCACTTTTAGCATTTGACAATAGAATTCAATCTTTTTTTGAACGTATTTCGAAATTCCAAATCTTGCTTATCTATTGCATCGGAATTGTTGTCCTTTTCCTTGAATCTAAAATATTTATCAATTATTTATTTGTCTTTCAGCGCATTGTGATCGCAACCTTCTTTGCTTTTGTAATCGCTGAACAAGTTTATGCAAAAAATTCACTGATCAAATTAGATCAAATTCCTGGCTTGAAAAAATCTGGTGAATTGACTTACGGATTCTATCTGTTTCATTGCATCGTGATTTTTTATGTACAAGCTATATTTGTCGCTAATCAGTGGACTGAAAGTATTTTCTATTTTAGTTCCTATTTCTTTATTTGTTTTTCAATCACATACATTTCAAGTTGGATTAGTTTTCAATATTTTGAAAGTCCTATTTTGAAACTCAAAAAACATTTCAGATAGATGTTGGAAAACAATGATTCAAAAGTAAAATGGGCAAATACTGGTTTAAAAATCAGTGTATTGTTGGTATTTCTCTATGTTTTTTCACGGAGCATCTTAGTCGGTTTTACACACGATGAAAGTCTTTCTTACACCATTCTAACAGGAAATGAATCTCAACTTTTTACCGCTAATAATCATTGGTTGAATACCATTTTAATGAAATGCTTTTCGCTCATCTTGGGCTATTCAGAATGGTCATTGAGACTTCCAAATGTGCTTGCATTCGGACTTTTCGCTTATTCTATTGTTAAGATAATTCAATTATCGAAATTGCATTTTTTGACCATTTGGCTTGCGATTTTTGTCTTTTTCCTAAATCCGTTCTTGTTGGATTTTTTCGCCTTAGCACGCGGTTACGGCTTGGGAATGGGATTTTTGACATTTGCTTTTTACCAAGGTTTTCGTTTTTTCTATTTGAATCAAAAAACGAGTAATTTGATATTATTCCTTACAAGCTCAATTGCTTGTATTTACGCTAATTATGCCTTTTTTACGCCAATTTTAGCTTTAGAATTGAGCTTCTTTTTACTTTTCTTGAAATTACATGTGGGTGTTTGGAAAAAAATAACAATCGCATATTTCATTGAAATTTGCCTCTTAATTCCAGCCGTACTAAACATTCAATACTTAAGTAAAATGAACGAATTGTATGCTGGTGGCGAAAACAACGTTTTTCAGGATACACTCAAATCCATTTTTCATTTCAGTTATGAAACTAGGTGGTTTGATTTTACATTTTGGGGAATTGGGATTTTTACAGCGATTTTAATTGGAAGTTTTTTCAAAATGAAATCGCAATACATCAAATTGATACTTGTTTGGATATTGGTTTTAATTTTGATTCCAACCGCTCTACATTATACCATTCAAATGGGATTTGCCAAAGATCGCGCTGCCCAATATTGGATTTTGGTTGGCGGTTTTATGGTTGTTTTCACCTTTAACTCTTTGATTCAACTAAATAAAAATCAAATTATTAAACCGATTTTTATTTCAATTTTTTCAGCCTTAGTCATGCTAAATTCAATCGTATTTATAAGTCATTTCAACTTGCACCACAGCATCATTTGGAAATCCGACGCCGATGTGAAAAATGCACTGCAAATAATCGAAAAATTGAACAATAAAAAAGGTTCTAAAACCCTAGGAATTTCCTGGACTTTAGAACCTTCAGTAAATTATTATCGAGAAACCAAATCTTTTTCTTGGTTGAAACCAGTAAATCGAGATGGTATTTCTGGAGTTTATGATTATTACTTGTTTTTCGATGAAGATTCAAATCAGTTAAACCAACAAAAAACGATCAAAATCAAGCGTTTTGCTAGCAACAAACTGAATTTAAGACAATCGAATTAACGTTTTATTCAGTATTTTCAGCTGAACCTTGTAAATAGGTCTTATCATATTAACCTTATTTATCTGATTCAATTTCTATCTTAATTACCCAAAACTATCATCAATACAACTGACAAAAACACAATTGAATTTAGGTGGAAATGCTTAGAATTAAAAAAAAATAATTTTGATTAAAAATTTCATTAAAAAACTTGCACAAATCGTTTTTTTTTTTTTTTTTTGCACAAAATTTAACTTATGAACAACAAAATAACACTATTTTTTGCAATTATTATCGCAAATTTCTCTTTTGCACAAGTTTCTAATGATTCTACTTTAACAGCCAAAGTCAAGGCAAAACTAATTTACTATGATGTAAGTGATGGTGCTTCAAGTCAACAATATCGAACGAATAGTGGTCAGGTAGAAAAAGGACCAACGAATCGCACAGTTTCTATTCGTTTTAGAGTGGGAACGGAAGGGGAAATGGTCAAGCTCGACAAGAAAGGCAATGGTTTAAAAAATATCTTTAAAAAAGATTCAGAGGCCATGGCACAATTTAATGATGCATTAAAGATCAGACGCAAGATGAGATATTTCAACCTTGCTTATGCTGGATGCGGAATCGCTGCAGTTACTTTAGGTACGATTGCAGGTTCCATGTATTCAAAAGATAAGCAAGCAAATGAATACAAGGATCCTAGTGAAGAAAAGCAAAAAAGTAAAGGAAGATTATTAGTGGCCGTAGGCGGTGTAGGATCTTTAGTGCCAATGTATTATTTCTATTTTAAAGGCCACAGATTATTGGACGATTATAAAGTAGCTGTTTTAAAATCAATTGAAACGTACAACACTAATATTATTGAAGCTAGCAAAAAAACAAAAAAGTGAAACAATTTCTAACCCAATTTCTACTGATTTTAAGTTCCACGATTTATTCTCAAGATATATCGATAAAAGATACTGTTAAATTAGAGATTCTTGACGAAGTAAAAAGTACTACCTATTTCAATGTAGGAGCAGATTTAATTGGCCTGAATCTAACAGGGACGCATGTTCTCTTTGGTAGTGGTCTCAATTTTGATGTTTCTAACATCGCAGAAAAATTTAGTCTTTCGGGTAATTACTTTTACCATTATGCAGTGCGTGATTTCACAAGTAGTGGCAATAATCCAGTTGGAAATGAAGTTCCAAACAGTATCAGTTTGTTGCATTTTAATGTTGGCTATACGATTTCACAAAAAGAAAAAAGGAAAGATGAAAGTTTGACAATTTTAAAAAAAGGTAGAACCAGTTATTATTCTTGGGCAGACACTAAATCTATTATAAGCAACAAGATTAGACTTGGATTTCTATCAACTAGTCAAGTCAATTCAGGTGAAACATACGCAGAAATAACTACGGCTCCTAATTTCACTTTCAGTGTAGAAGATTATTCCATTTACAGTGATTTAAAATGTGTCGAAATCGGTTTTGCAGAAACAAAATCAACCAGAAGTACTTTTCAAGTCACGAACTATGGGAAAAGATTTAATTTTGAAGAAAAAACACGCTACATCGATTTATTAATCGCTTTACCAACTAAATTCCCAACAATTTCCACATTGTATCAAACTGAAATTGAAGCCGTGTTTAGCAGATTACCAGTTGGTCTTAGACTTGGTTCAACTAGATTGAGTTCAAATCATTTGTCAAAAAGAATTATTTGGGGAAGTAAAATTGAACTAGGCTTAAATCCCGGATATCATGATGGAATTATGACAATGGCTAGTTTGATTTATTTTAAAATGGGATTAACCTTGAATTTTTTCAAGGAAATAAAATAAAGATCAAAAAGCTTAGAGTCACAATTTAAGATTGGTTGCGTTTGAGAAAAAAACCAATACAAATTAATTTATAATTTAAATTAAAAATCAAGTCATTTAAACAAGCAAAACGCGTCAAAAGTAAATCGCGTTTTGCTTATTTCAAATTGATTTTAAGATAATCAAACTTTTATTTATTCAGCAGTTTCAGCAGGTGCTTCTGGTGTTTCAGGCGCTGGTGCTGGAGCTACAACTTCTTTTTTAGCGATTTTCACATCCACAGCATTCAAACCTTTCATTCCTTTTTCAGTTCTAAAAGTTACTTTATCACCTTCTTGGATTTGCTCTAAATGACCATTGATGTGTGAAAAAATACTGTCTTGAGAATCTCTATCTTTGATAAAACCGTATCCTTTTGAAGTGTCAAAGAATGTAACAGTTCCAAAACGATTTGGGTCAACTTCTTCTTCAGCGGCTCTTGTTGGAACACCGATTTCAATATCAGCAGCAACAATTTTTCTCTTTTTCAATGGATCTGGAGGAGTTGAAGAAAGGTTACCATTTTCGTCTACATACGCAATCATGTCATCAAAACTGGCAGTTCCACCATTGGCTTTGCGCTCTTCTTTACGTTTGTCTTTTTCTTCTTTCTTTTTTTGACGGATTTTTTCTTTTTCTTTTTTATTCCAGGTTTCTTGAGATTTCGCCATACTTGAATTTATTCCTTTAAATGATTAATTTGTAAAGACAACAATTAATTCTGACGAAAAAAATGGCTAATAATTTTGCGCTGGAAAATGTCTTTTTACAAAGTTACTAGAAATATCTGAGGAAAACTAAATTAATTGTGAATTATCCATTCTCCAACATGACTGAATTCGCAATTAAAATTCTTAAATTCGCGCTTCTTTTAGAGAAAGCAATTTTCTCCTTGAATTTTGAAGACACAACAACATGAAAATAAGTTATAACTGGTTAAAACAATACGTTCAAACAGATCTTCCTGCTGAAGATTTGGGGAAAATCCTTACTGAAACTGGATTGGAAGTGGATGGAATTGAAAAAATTGAAAGTATCAAAGGTGGTTTGGAAGGCGTTTTTGTAGGTGAAGTACTTACTTGCGAAAAACATCCTGATGCTGATAAATTGAAAGTTACAACTGTTTCTGTTGGTGGCGAACCACTGCAAATTGTTTGTGGTGCTCCGAATGTTGCTGCTGGACAAAAAGTGATTGTTGCTACTGTTGGATGCACGCTCTATCCTACTCCAGAAGACGCTTTTAAAATTAAACTTTCTAAAATCCGCGGCGTTGAATCGCAAGGAATGCTTTGTGCAGAAGATGAATTAGGTCTTGGTCATTCGCATGATGGAATATTGGTTTTAGATCCTTCGACACCAGTTGGAATGCCAGCTGCACAATATTTTGAGTTGGAAGATGATTTTCAAATCGAAATCGGTTTGACACCTAATCGTGCTGATGCAATGGGACACATCGGTGTTGCCAGAGATTTAATTGCTTATCTGAATCTGCATGAAAATGCAAATCTTTCCTTGAATCTTCCTGATGTTCAAGAATTAAATAAAACAAGTGATTCAGTTTCTATCAACGTTCAAATTGAGAATACAGAATGGTGTCCGCGCTATGCCGGAATCAGTTTGGCTGGAGTTGAAGTAAAAGCTTCCCCTGCTTGGTTGCAAAAACGATTGAGAGCGGTTGGATTAAGTCCGATTAACAATGTTGTTGATTGCACCAATTACGTAATGCGTGAATTGGGAACGCCCTTGCATGCCTTCGACGCGCAAAAATTAAACGGTAAAATTGTAGTAAAAAATGCAACGACTGGCGATATTTTCAAAACCTTAGATGGTGTTGAAAGAAAATTAGACGAATCAAATTTGATGATTTCTAATGGAACTGAAAACTTAGCAATTGCTGGTGTTTTTGGTGGTTTAGATTCTGGAATTTCAGATTCAACGACAAATATTTTTATAGAATCAGCATACTTCAATCCTGTTTCGGTGCGAAAAACTGCGAAATTTCATGGTTTGAATACAGATGCTAGTTTCCGTTACGAACGTGGAGTTGATCCAAATTTGACAATTTATGCTTTGCAAAGAGTGACACAATTGATTCAATCTGTTGCTGGTGGAGAAATTGCGATGGATATGGTAGACGTTTACCCAACTACGATTGAAAATCAAGTCATTGAATTTAGTATCGATCGATGTAATCAATTGATTGGAACAACCATTCCAACAGAAAAAATCGAAATTATATTGACGAATCTTGATATTCAAATACTTTCTAAATCAGGAAATTCTTGGAAAATCGAAATTCCAGCTTACCGAGTGGATGTTTTACGTGAAGTAGATGTAATTGAGGAAGTATTGAGAATTTACGGCTTCAATAAAGTGCCTTTGCCTGAAAAATTGAATACAACATTGACGTTGAGTTCAAAACCTGACTTGGAGAAAATTCAGGCTTCGCTGAGCGAATTTTTGGTTGGTTTAGGATTCAGTGAAATGATGAATAATTCATTGACAAGTTCAACCTTTGTGGAGAAATTAGGTGGTGAAATTTTGAAAGCCGAAAACAATGTTTCCATGCTCAATCCATTGAGTAACGAATTAGATGTAATGCGACAAACGTTAATTTTCAATACTTTGGAAGTTGTTGCTCACAACCAAAATCGTCAAAATCCAGATTTGAAATTGTTTGAATTTGGCAAAACATACCGCAAAACAGCGAACGGATATTACGAAAACAAACGTTTAATACTTGTTTTGACGGGAAATAAATCCATTGAACAATGGAATTCTACCAAAGAAAAAACGAATTTTTACACTTTAAAAGGTATTGTGAAATCTGTTCTTTCTCGCATGGGACTGAATTCTTTTCTTTCAGAAAAAGCGCTTGAAAACAGCATTTTAACCGATGGGATTTCTATGAGTGTTTTGAAACAAGGAATTGGTGAATTGGGTTGGATTTCAACAGCATCCAAAAAACATTTTGGAATCAAACAAGATGTTTTCATTGCTGATTTAGATTGGGATGCATTGACACAATCATTGAAATTGGTCAAAAATATCTACAAAGAAATTCCAAAAACATTCGAAGTTCGCAGAGATTATTCTTTGTTGCTTGACAAACAAATTACTTTCAATGCCATTGAGCAAGCGGCAAAAAATTGCGATAAGAAAATTCTGAAAAAAGTTGGATTGTTCGATGTTTACGAAGGAAAAAACTTGGACGAAGGCA
The DNA here is from genome assembly GCA_947450325.1 of Flavobacteriia bacterium. Classification (GTDB taxonomy): domain Bacteria; phylum Bacteroidota; class Bacteroidia; order Flavobacteriales_D; family Crocinitomicaceae; genus JAQVCM01. Next base: position 36,670 of record CANFUT010000028.1, on the reverse strand, counting down.
AAAAATCTTATGCAGTTTCTTTCCATTTTCAAGATGCTGAGCAAACTTTGAAAGACGAGCAAGTTGATTCAGTGATGCAAAAAATCAGAACCGAATTGGAAAGCAAATTGGGTGCTGAATTGAGATAATTCAATGGATAAAAAATCATATTTCATTACTGGAATCGGAACTGATGTTGGTAAAACAGTTGTCAGTGCAATTTTTGCGGAATCATTGTGCGCGACATACTGGAAACCAGTTCAAGCAGGAGATTTGGACTTTTCAGATACTTTAAAAATCAAGGCTTACTGTTCTGAAAACGTGAGTTTTTTACTAGAACGTTACCGTTTAAATACACCTGCTTCACCACATTTGGCTGCAAAATTAGATGGAATTGAAATCCAACTTTCAGATTTTGAATTGCCGCAAGTTGATGGAAATCTGCTCATCGAAGGAGCTGGAGGTTTGCTGGTTCCAATCAACGAAAAAGGATTGTTGTACATTGATTTAATTCAACATTTCAATTTGCCAGTGATTCTCGTTTCTCGCCATTATTTGGGAAGTATCAACCACACGCTTCTTTCGCTTGAAGCATTGAAAAATAGAAATATCAACGTCGAAATCATCGTTTTTGTAGGCGATGAAAATACAGCAACAGAAAGTATAATTTTAACTCACTACCCGAATCAAAAAGTGATTCGAATTCCTTTGGCAGAAGAAGTTAACAGTGAATTTGTAAGAAATCAAGCGACGATTATTCAAAATCAATTTTAAACAAATAAAAAAACGCACTCCAATCACGAAGTGCGTTCTAATATCTAATTAATTTCTTCTTACAAATTCTCAAAAAAATCATTTCCCTTATCATCAGAAATGATAAATGCAGGGAAATTTTTGATGGTAATTTTACGGACAGCTTCCATTCCCATTTCTTCAAAATCAACTACTTCCACTGAAGTAATGTTTTCTTTCGCTAGAATGGCTGCTGGTCCACCAATAGAACCTAAATAAAATCCTCCGTATTTTTCACAAGCGTTGGTTACGTCTTTCGAACGATTTCCTTTTGCCAACATGATCATACTTCCGCCCAAACTTTGGAATTGGTCCACATAAGAATCCATTCTTCCTGCGGTAGTTGGTCCAAAACTTCCTGACGGCATTCCATCTGGCGTTTTCGCTGGTCCTGCGTAATAAATTGGGTGATTTTTGAAATATTCGGGCATCGGCAATCCTGAGTCGATGATTTCTTTGATTTTTGCATGTGCCATGTCACGAGCAACAATCAGTGTTCCGTTCAATTTCAAACGTGTTTTGATTGGATATTTTGACAATTCAGCCAATACTTCAGCCATTGGTCGATCCAAATCGATTTCCACTGGTGGCTCCAAATGTGGCGGAATTTCTGGCAACAATCTGCGTGGATTTTTCTCCAACGCTTCAATGAACAAACCTTCTTTCGTAATTTTCGCTTTGATATTTCTGTCTGCAGAACAAGAAACGCCCAATCCAACTGGACAAGAAGCTGCGTGACGTGGCAAACGAATAACGCGAACATCGTGTGTAAAATATTTACCTCCAAATTGCGCGCCGATCAAACTTTCTTGGCAAATCAATTGTACTCTTTTCTCCCATTCCAAATCACGGAAAGCTTGACCGCCCATGTTTCCTTCAGTGGGAAGATTATCGAAATAACCTGCAGAAGCTTTTTTTACAGCCGCTAAATTCGCTTCAGCTGATGTTCCTCCAACCACAAATGCCAAGTGATAAGGTGGACAAGCTGAAGTTCCTAAATCTTTGATTTTTTCTTTGATAAATTCTTCCAAAGAAGCATCGTTCAACAAAGATTTTGTTTTTTGATATAAGAAAGTCTTATTGGCTGAACCTCCACCTTTTGCAAGAAACAAAAATTCATAAGACATTCCTTTTTTGGCATAAATATCAATTTGCGCTGGTAAATTGGTTCCTGAATTTTTCTCCTCAAACATATTCAACGCGACCACTTGAGAATATCTCAAATTGCGTTCTTGGTAGGTATTGAAAATTCCTTTGGAAAGTGCAACAGCATCATCAGATCCAGTATAAACGTCTTCTCCTTTTTTTGCAACAACAATCGCTGTTCCAGTATCTTGACAAGAAGGCAATTGACCTTCAGCTGCAATGGTTGCATTTTGAAGTAAATTATAAGCTACAAAACGGTCGTTATCCGTCGCTTCTGGATCGCTCAAAATGGCTTTCAATTTTTCTAAATGTGAAGTTCTTAAGTAAAAAGAAACGTCTGCCAATGCCGCTTCTGCCAACACTTCAATTCCTTTTGGATCAATGTGTAGAACTTCTCTGTCTCCATATTTTTGAACTTTCACATAATCCGAAGAAATGTGCGTGTATTCCGTATCGTCTTTTAAAATTGGATAAGGATCTTGGTAAAAAAAATCTGCCATTTTAATGTGTTTATTTTGCGCCACGAAGTTAGTAAATTATTGGGCTCTTTGATATATTATTACTATAATTTACTGTACAAAGTTTTTATTCAAAAGTACTTATTTCACGTCCTCACTCCCATCTGTATACCTAGCAAATCGACCTAATTTTCGGTCATGAACCACGTCGTATCTATCAAATGGCCAACCTCCAAATTGTGTTTGCTGATATTCGTTGAAAGCTTCAATAATTTCTTCTCTCGTGTTCATCACAAATGGTCCGTGTTGCACAACAGGTTCGTTAATCGGTCTTCCCTGTAAGACTAAAATTTTGATATTTTCATAGCCACTTTCCAGCTTTAGATCTTCGTTAGAAACTACATCGATTGCATGGTAATTTGGAATCAAATGTCCTTCTAAAGTTAGCTGATTACCTTTGTAAAAATAAAGTGTTCGGTTAATTCCATCAGCAGTTTTTGGTAAGACAAGCGTTGAATTGGCCTGCATTTGAATATTGTAAACTCCCACAAAATTAGAAGAATCCGCCGCCCAAGAATTTTGAGGAGGTGTTGGAGATTTTCGTCCTAACAATTCTCCCGCTAACACTTCAATATTCACACCTTCAGCTGCTTCGAAACTCGGAATTTCTTCACTCCAAAACATTTTATATTCTGGCTGAACCAATTTGTTTTTCTTGGGTAAATTCAGCCAAATTTGAAACAATTCTGCTGGATTTTCTGAATCTTTATTCAACAATGGAAACATTTCTGAATGCAACAATCCTTTTCCTGCGGTCATCCATTGCACATCGCCATTTCCATAACGACCTTTTCCTCCTGCCGAATCAGCGTGATCGACCAAGCCTTCACGAACGACTGTTATTGTCTCGAAACCGCGGTGTGGATGTCCTGGAAAACCTGGCACTTTTTCACCGTGATACATGCGCCAACCGTCTTTGATGACGAAATCTTGTCCAATGTTTCTTCCAGCTAAATTTGCGGCTGGTCCAAGTTCATCATTTCCTTTGGGAAATTGATCTTCATGGTGTACACAAAATAAAAATGGGTCTAAGGTTTGCCATTGAAAACCTAATGGTCTAATTTGTTTGATTTTGCTCATTTTTTTGTCTTTTAATTGTAAATATTTAAATCTTTATCTGTTTGTAAATTGTGTTTGTAAAAGTAAAGTTAAAGGTTTCTAGTAATTCATTTGTAATTTTGCGACAAATATTCAAACATGTCCAATTTTCTTCAAGACGATCACAATTACGTTTGGCATCCATTCACACAAATGCAAACTGCACCTACTCCATTGGCAGTTGTAAAAACCAAAGATTCAACGCTTTTCACAGAAGATGGAAAACAATATTTAGACTGTAATTCTTCTTGGTGGGTCAATATTCACGGACATGGAAATGAATATCTTAAAAACGCCATTTCAGAACAATTCGACAAAATCGATCACGTCATTTTTGCTGGAGTGACGCATCCTAAAGCAGTAGAATTATCGAAAAGAATTTTGAATTTTTTACCTGATAATTTAAGTAAAGTTTTCTTTTCCGATGACGGGTCTACTGCAGTTGAAGTCGCGTTGAAAATGGTTTTCCAATACTGGTTTAACCTCGACAAACCTAAACACAGAATCTTGGCTTTGGATGGCGCTTATCATGGCGATACTTTTGGAGCGATGTCGATTGGTCAGCGGGACTATTTCAATAAACCTTTCGAGCATTTGTTTTTCGATGTCGATTTCATTCCTTTTCCAACTTTTGAAATGGAAAAAACGTGTTTGCTAGAGGCTGAAAAACTTTTCCAAACAGGCGAATTTGCTGGATTAATCGTTGAACCATTGGTGCAAGGATCTGCTGGAATGCGCATGTATCGCCCTGAATTTTTGGAAGCACTTTTTCAATTGGCTAAAAAATATGAAGTGTTGATTATTTGCGATGAAATCATGACTGGTTGGGGAAGAACTGGAAAATTATTCGCGTTGGATTACATCGATTCAAAACCTGACATCGTTTGCGTGTCCAAAGGTTTAACCGCTGGAATTTTACCGCTTGGATTGACAATTGTGACCGAACAAATTTACAATGCTTTTTTAGGTCCTGACAAAGTCAAAGCATTGCTGCACGGACATTCCTACACTGGAAATCCGCTTGCTTGTGCTGTTGCTTGTGCCAATTTTGACTTGATTGAACAACCAAATTTCACTGAAAATATTAAACGAATCGAAGAAAGTCACGCATCGTTTGCAGCATCCATGAAAAATTACCCAAAACTCTCTGATGTTCGACAAATGGGAACAATTGTAGCGGTAGAAGTCAGAATCCCTGAAGGAAATTCTTATTTTTCAGACATTCGTGACCAAGCATATGATTTCTTTTTAACTCAAGGTTTGTTGATTCGCCCATGCGGAAACGTCATTTTCCTGAATCCTCCTTATTGCACAACCAACGCCGAATTGGAAAAAATGTATCAAGGAATTAGAGATTTCGTGGCTCAAATTGATTAATTTCACTTCTAGAACAAACGAATTTTATTAAATATTTCCCAAACAATGAATTATCTCGGACATCTCTTCTTATCGAACAATGACACTGAATTGATGTTGAGCAATTTATTTGGAGACTTTGTAAAAGGAAAAGATTTAAGTCAATTTCGACCAAAAACGCAAGAAGGAATTACTTTGCATCGCGCCATTGACAATTATATAGATACGCATCCAGCAGTAGTGGAACTTTTGCATGTGCTATATCCAAAACTGCCCAAAGTTTCAGGAATTGCAGTTGATTTATTTTTTGATCATTTATTGGCTAAGAATTGGGATAAATTCCATAGTGAAAGTCTAGAAAATTTCTTAAATGCTTTCTACAGCAGTCTGAATACTGAAAATGAAGAATTTACAGTTGAATTCAAACACATGATTTACCACATGGTCAAAGTCAATTGGATTTCCTATTACCCACGACTTGAAGGACTTGAAAAAGCATTGAATGGCGTTTCATCTCGCATTTCATTTTCCAATGAATTAAAAAACGGTTTGCCAGTATTTTTAGAAAATCAAGCATTGATTGAAAGTACTTTTGAAATTTTCATGAAAGACGCAATCGTTCATTTTGGTATATCGAATTCAAAATAAATTTGTAAATTGTTCCCATGTTTCTGTCTGGGATAAACTTAAAAATCAACCGAAAAGTATTAATTATTGGGACTTTATTCCTTTTAATTATTATTTATTATATTGGTTGTGAGAGAAATAATGGAAATGAAGACAAAACCGCAGCTGTACCTGGAATCGACTTACCAGCCATCTTAAAAAAAGGCAAATTAACCATTTTAGCAGAGAATAGTTCCACCTCTTATTTCATTTATAGAGGAAAAAAAATGGGATTTGAATATGAAATTTTAAAAGAATTTGCCACCGAAATCGGAGTTGATTTAGAAATTGTCACCATCACCAATTTAGACGATGTAAACGCCATGTTGAATCGCGGTGAAGGAGATTTGATTGCATGTAATTATACGGTTACCAATGAGCGCAGTAAATTCATTGATTTCACAGTTCCTTTTATGAGAACCAATCAAGTTCTGATTCAGCGAAAACCAGAGAATTGGGAAACGATGTCTGCTACTCAAATCGACTCAAAATTATTGACTGACCCAACGCAATTGGCGGGAAAAACGGTCTATGTTTGGGGAAAATCAACTTATTACCAACGACTTGTCAATTTGCAACAAGAAATTGGCGATACAATTATCATTCACAAAGAAACGGGAGATTTCACCTCTGAAGATTTGATTGAAAATGTTTCTGAAGGAATTATCGATTATACTGTCGTTGAAAAAAATGTCGCGCAAATAAACAGTCATTTTTTAGACAATATCGACATCGATTTGGAATTGAGTGTCAAACAAAAAATTGCTTTTGGAATCAGAAAAACCAGTCCGTTATTGAAAGCGAGAATCAATCAATGGCTGAAAAAGTTTACGCAAAAAGCTTCATTCAAGTATTTGAAACATAAATATTTCGACTTACCTGAGATTGCAAACACTGTGCAAGATTCTCAATCTAGTTTGAAAGGCGGACAATTATCATTGTTCGATAATTACTTCAAACAAGCCGCTGCTAAATACAATTGGGATTGGAGAATTTTGGCTTCTGTTTCTTACCAAGAATCGAAATTTAATCCAAGTGCACGCGGTTTAGGTGGCGCATACGGAATGATGCAATTTATGCCTGATACAGGTCCAAGATTTGGCGTTTATCCTTCTTCATCACCGCAAGTTCAAATTCAAGGTGGAATGAAATTATTGATCACCACTTATAATTTGTGGAACGACATTCCAAACCACGAAGAGCGAATCAAATTTACTTTGGCATCTTACAATTCTGGAACAAGTCACGTAAAAGACGCCCAAAAATTGGCAGCAAAATATGGCATGAATCCAAAAATATGGGACAATAGCGTTGAAGTAATGATGAAAAACTTATCTAAGAGACAATATTACCGCGATCCTGTTGTAACTGCTGGTGCTACACGAGGCGCTCACACAGCCAAATATGTGAAAACGGTTTATGCTAGATTTTTGTCATATAAATCAATGTTTCGCTAGCATTTTGTAATTTCGCAAGAAAACAGAATTATCAAAAAATTAATTGTCATTGAAGGACCAACTGCAAGTGGAAAAACCGCTTTAGCTGTTGCATTGGCAAAAAAAATCAATACAGTAGTTCTATCAGCTGATTCTCGACAATTTTACAAAGAAACAAGTATCGGAACAGCAAAACCATCATTGGAAGAACAAGATGGAATTAAACACCATTTCATTCATTCTCATTCTATTCATCAGCCCTTAACTTCCGCTCAATTCGAGAAAAAAGCTTTAGAGATTTTAGAGACAGAATTTCAGCGATATGAAACAATTATTTTAGTTGGCGGTTCAGGACTTTTCATCGATGCACTTTGCCACGGTCTGGACGATGTACCACATGATGAAAATATCAAAAATCAATTAAACATTGAATTTGAATCTAAAGGCTTAGCGCCACTTTTGGTTGAATTGGAAGCAAACGATCCACTTTTTTATGCCAAAGTCGACTTAAAAAATCCGGTGCGTATCATTCGTGCTTTGGAAGTTATTCGCATCACAAACAAACCATTTTCGTCATTTCATGCTTTTCAATCCAAAAAACGGCCATTCGAATTTCAAAAATTTGTGATTGACTTACCAAGAGAATTGTTGTATGAAAGAATCAATAAACGTGTCGAGATCATGTTGGAAAATGGTTTATTGAAAGAAGTTCAAGAATTACTTGAATGGCAAAATTTATCGGCACTCAATACCGTTGGTTACTCTGAATTATTTGATTATTTCAACCATAAAATCACTCTAGAAGAAGCAATTGAATTGATTAAAAGAAATTCTAGGAGATATGCTAAACGCCAATTAACTTGGTTTAGACGAGATGAAAAAGCTATTTGGATCCAAGATTTAACAACTGAAAATCAACTACAAAATATCATTTCTTACCTCGAATAAAAATCTTGGAATGATTATTGAAAATCGTTACAAAAAACAATAAAATGGACATTACTTTTCAAAATATCATGCCTCAACCTTTGGCTTCCATGCAACATGGCGATGAAAGTATTTGGGGAAATCACGTTGTTTTAAAACACGGTCATAAAATCATGCTCAATGCTTCTTCGGGAAAGGGAAAATCTACTTTTACAAGTGTCATTTTTGGCTTGAGAAAAGATTTCGAAGGGAAATTATTGTACGATCAAGCAGATACTGCAAAATATACTCCTGCCGATTGGACTGAAATTAGAAAAAATAAAATCTCCGTTGTTTTTCAAGATTTGCAATTGTTTCCAACTTTAACGGTGAAAGAAAATCTATTCCTGAAAAATGAACTTTGCAACGTTTTCTCTGAAAATGAACTAATTCAGATGCTTGAAGCGTTAGAGATCGACAATAAATGGGAACAAAAATGCGGTTTACTTTCCATGGGACAACAACAACGTGTTGCCATCATTCGAGCACTTTGTCAACCTTTTGAATGGTTAATTTTGGATGAACCTTTTTCGCATTTAGATGTCGAAAATACACGCCGAAGTTTAAAATTGATTGACGAAAGATGCAACAATTTGAACGCAGGATTTGTGCTCACATCTTTGGGAGACAGACATGAATTTAATTACGATGATGAAATCAAACTTTGAGCCATGTTAAAGAAACTTTTATTTCGAAATCAAGACATTAAGCAATTGGTAATTGCTGTAATTGGTTCATGTTTAGGAATCACTTTTTTGATTACTTCCATCCATTACTTAATTAAAGTGAATGAATTTGGCGAGGGCGCTGATATATTGGGGCCAAACACCTTAATCGTTCAAAAGGAAGTTTCAAATTCAAACACTTTGAATCTAGCAAAAACGGATTTTTCACCAGCTGAAATTGCGACTTTGAAAAAAGAACCTTTTATCTTCGATGTAAAACCGGTCATTAGTAACAATTTTGATGTTTCTTTTGAAACTGCCGATCCACTCGTTCCTCGTTTTCGTTCAGATGTTTTCATTCAAACTGTTGACCCAAAATTCTTGGATGTCAAATCTGACAAATGGCATTGGAAAATGGGAGATACGGTCGTTCCCATCATTTTACCAAGAGATTTTTTGGTGATGCTAAATACTTTCATGAGCGCGAGTGGAATACCTCAGATTTCTGATGATTTAGCGAAAGATATTCGCTTCAGATTCACTTTATCGAACGACACTCAAAAAGAATGGATTGACGCGAAAATCATCGGATTTACAAATGAAGTTCCTTCGATTTTAGTTCCTGAAAGTTTCATGGAATTTGGCAATAAAAAATATGGAATCGCTGCAGATCAAAAAATCACTCAATTGATGATTTCTGGAAAAGAAAGTGAATTTGGCTTGGTCGAAGACATGGTAAAATCAAGACATTTAGAGTCTAAAAATTCTCAAATCGTAGTTGGGCGATTGAAAAGTATGGTTGGGACATTGATCATTGTGGTACTTGGAATTTCAATCATCGCTGTTTTTGTTTCTTGCTTGGTATTGATTCAATACGCTCAATTGTTGATGTCTCGAAATGCCTATGAAGTGAGAACTTTATTGAGAATCGGCTACGCACCAAAGAAAATTATTCGCACATTTTTCATTTATTTCATTCTAATTTTTGGATTTGTAAGTGTATTAGGATTGGCGATGTTTTTAGTTTTTAAATATTATTTGGACAGAATGTTTGAAGAAGGAGGTTTATACTTGGGCAAAGATTTCACATTTTACAGTATCGCTGCACTCCTATTTGCCTATGTCCTTTTCGGAATTGCCAGTTTCTTTAACGCCAAAAAAGGGATTTACAAGCAATTTTAATCGAAAATCAACATTAACTTTTTTTATTCGTTAAAAACCTGTTAATTCTAATGCTTTTCTATTTTTGTATCGTCTAAAAGAAATAATTTCAACCAAAATAAAATGAATATGAAACAAATATTATTGCTTGCATTTTTAACTTTGACAACATTGAGTTTTTCTCAAAAAATCAAATTGAAAGTCAACGGTCAAAAGGATACCACTGTTTTCTTGATCAAATATTACGGTAAAAATTTGCTTTATGCCGATACTGCTGAAATGAAAGGCGGATTGGTTGAATTTGATGGAAAGAAACAAAAACCGGGAATTGTCGGATTATTGCTTCCAGGACAAAAATATTTTGAATTTATCTACAACAATGAAGAAATTCAATTGGAAACAACTGGTCCAGACTTTGTAAACAACATGAAAGTCAAAAAATCAGCTGAAAACATGGTTTTTGTTGATTATATCAAGTACATCAATTCTGAAAGACAAAAAGCCAATGATTTGGTTGCTAAAAGAGATGCATTGAAGAAAACGGATGAAGCTTACAAAACGCTTTCTGCAGAAATTGATACAATCTCTAAAAAGGTAATCGCTTACCAAAACAAAGTAGTTACCGACAACACTGGGAAACTGGTTTCAAAAGTTGTGAAAATGTCCATGGATGTGAAAGTTCCAGAAGCACCAAAAAATGCGGATGGTTCTCCTGTTGATTCAAATTTTGCATACCACTATTTCAGAGATCACTTTTTTGACAATTTCGATTTAACAGATGATCGGTTGGTAAATACGCCGATTTTTCATTCAAAATTGGACTATTTCTTTTCTCAAAACATGTTGATTCAACATCCTGATACGATTGTGAAATATGCTTTTTGGTTTTGCGATAAATTGAATCCAAAATCTGAAATGTTTAAATATGCAGTCATTCATATCACCTCGACATTCGAGAAATCGAAAATCATGGGAATGGACAAAGTTTTCGTGAAAATGGGTGAAAAATATTACTGCTCTAAAAATGCAGAGGGAAAATCTCCCGCTTTTTGGATGGCAGAAGATAAATTGAAAGATTTGTGTGAAAAAGTCAATACTAACAAAGTATTGGTTCAAGGTGTTCGTCCGCCAAACATCAGCTTAAGAGACACAACAGATGTAAATTGGAGAGATTTCTACAGCATCAAAGCTGACTATACGATTCTTTATTTCTGGGAATCAGATTGCGGACATTGCAAAAAATCAACTCCGAAATTGCAAAAATTGTATGAAGAGAAATTGAAAGCGAGAAATGTTGAAATTTTTGGAGTCTCTAAAGGTATTGATGAAGATTTTGGCAAATGGAAAAAATTCATCAAAGACAACAAATTGACTTACATAAATGTCGCTTTAACGAATTCACTTTTTAGAGCAGCACAAGAAAACGCATTGCAGTTTATACCAAAATATACCACATTAGAAGCATTGAATTACCAAGAAACGTATGATGTAGTTACAACTCCAAGGGTTTTCATCTTGGATAAAGACAAAAAAATAATTGGAAAAGGGTTGTCGATTGCTCAATTGGAAGATTTCATGGATAAAATTCAAGGATTCAAAGATGCACCAAAAATCATCGAACCAGATCCAGAAGATACTGGTCATTAAGACTTAAAAATCAAAAGCAAGGTCGTCAGTTGTGGCGGCCTTTTTTTGTGGATATATTTTTGAATACTTTTTATGAACGGTAAATTTCCCAAGATTACTTCACTTATCTTTGTAGCTAAATTAAAAGTAACTTTTTGATTCGAAAATAGTCACACTGCTATTATTTATAAATTTAACTATGAGAAAAAATATACTCCACGCTTCCCTATTTTGTCTTGTTTCAACTTTTTCTTTTGCCCAAAATTATTGGCAACAAGAAGTGAATTATAAAATTGATGTCAAATTAGACGATGTAAATCATGTGATTACTGCATCTGAATCTTTTGTTTACATCAATAATTCACCAGACAAACTAGCACAAATCTACATCCACTTGTGGCCAAATGCATACCGCGATGGAAATTCAGCATTAGGGAAACAACTGTATAAAAACGGTGAAGAATTCTTGACATTTGCTGATGAAAAAGACAAAGGCGGAATTGATTCACTCGATTTTAAAGTAAACGGCGAAAAAGTAAAATGGGAATACCTTCCCAAAAACATGGATGTTTGTGTTTTAACGCTTGCAAAACCTTTGAATCCAGGTGAAAGTTTGGTGATTTCAACACCTTTCAAAGTGAAACTTCCATCAGGGAAAATTTCACGTTTGGGACACATTGAACAGTCTTATCAAATCACTCAGTGGTACCCAAAACCTGCAGTTTATGATAAAAATGGATGGAATTGGATGCCATATTTAAATCAAGGCGAATTTTATTCAGAATATGGTTCATTTGATGTATCCATCACTTTGCCTAAGAATTATGTTGTTGGATCAACTGGAGATTTACAAACTGCTTCTGAAGTTGAATTTTTGAATGAATTGGCTAGTAAAACTGCTGATAAAGTAAAAACAAACAGCTATTCAAACTCTAAAAAAGACAAACCAGCTTTCCCTGAATCTTCCAAAGAATGGAAAACCATTCGATACATACAATCCAAAGTGCACGATTTTGCGTGGTTTGCTGACAAAAGATTTGATGTCTTAAAAGGAGAAGTTGAATTGCCAAACAGCAAGAGAAAAGTAATTTCTTGGGCAATGTATGTACCGCAAAATGGAAATTTATGGCAAAAATCTATTGAATACATCAACGATGCAACTTTCTATTATTCAAAATGGAATGGTGATTATCCATACAATCAAGTAACTGCCGTTGACGGAACCATTAGCGCAGGAGGTGGAATGGAATATCCAAATGTGACAGTGATTGGAAATTCAAGCAATGCAATGGAATTAGAGATTGTAATTGTGCATGAAGTTGGTCACAACTGGTTTTACGGTATTTTAGGTTCGAATGAGCGCATTCACGGTTGGATGGATGAAGGAATGAATACTTTGAATGAAATGCGCTACGTAGCGACCAAATATCCTGACAATAAAAACATGTCAGATATGGTTTTGGGTGGAAGATTTCATTTAAATGATTTGGATCACCATGACATGGGAGATATTTCTTATAGAACCATTTCGATGCTTGGTGAAGATCAACCAATTGAAACTAAATCTGCTGATTTCTCTAGTACGAATTATGGCGTCATCATGTATCAGAAAACTGGATTGGTATTTTTCTATTTGAAAGATTATTTGGGAGAAACTGTTTTTAATAAAGCGATGTCTGATTATTTTGAAGCTTACAAATTCAAACATCCGCAACCTGAAGACATGCAGAGGGTTTTGGAACAATCCACTGGAAAAAAATTGGATTGGTTGTTTCACGATTTGATTCAAACGACAAACCACATTGATTACAAGATCAAAAGTGTAAAATCAAATGAAACTGAAACTCAAGTAAAAATCAAAAATGTTGGTCAAGTTGACGGTCCAATTGGCGTGAGTGCAATTAAAGACGGAAAAATAGTTGAAACGGTTTGGGTTGAACCTGGAGCGAAAAACACTTTGGTTTCCATGGCAACAAAAAATGCTGAATTTATTCAAATCGACCCGAACAAAAATATTCCTGAATTGGATCGCAGCAACAATAACTGGAAAAAAGACCAACTTTTCAATAAAATAGAACCGTTGAAATTTGAATTTTTATTGGGAGATCACGAAGCAACAAAATCAAATAATTTTTGGTTGCCTGTAATTGGTGCAAATCGCCACGACAAGTTGATGTTAGGAGTTGCGATTCACAACATTGGGATTCCTTTTAAGAAATTTCAGTATTTCGTCGCACCTGTTTATTCATTTGGAAGAAAAAATATTTCAGGAACTGGAGAAATGAGTTTTACATTTTTGCCTAAATCTTGTATCAAATTAATGAGAGTTGGAATGTCTTTGAGAACATTTAAAAATGATTCTTACTTCAGAGGAAATGAATCTTATTATGCAGCGGCAATGCCTTACGTTTTCATGAAATTGGGAAATAGAAAATCTGCTGGTCCGATTTCGCAAACACTTTTATTTCAAACAATTTATAGAAATGATAAATATGGTCCAACGACGAATGATCACGCTGGAGGATATGCAAAATATATTTTTGACTACAGCAAACCAGACCACCAATTTGGGACAGTTTTAAGAGCAGATTTTATAGATAATTTGAGAGACAATAGCGAAATGAGTCGTGCAACTTTTGAAGCGACTTACAGATACAAATACTTGAAAAACAAAATGAAACGTTGGATCGAAATCCGTGCTTTTATTGGTGGTAATTTGAGCTACAATACTAATGGAACTTATGGAAATCGTTTGCAAATGTCATTGGCTGGAACAAGTGGTTCTCAAGATATTTTCTTGGAAGAATATTTCTTTGATAGAACAAACAGTGGAAATTTTGGAAGTAGCAACCAACGTTTGGAAAACCAAGGTGGATTTAAAATGTCGAGCAACTACGGAACGACGGACAAGTGGATGACTTCTGCCAATTTGTACTTCGATTTACCGTTCAAACCAGGAATTTTTGGAATATTCGTTGACGCTGGAGGATTCCAAAAAGGAAATACATTTACAGGTGTTTTGAACACAGGAATCGGTGTAAAATTGAGCAAAGTATTTAGTGTTTATTTCCCAGTTTACATGAGTAAAAACTTGGTCGATGCTTACAAAGCGACAGACGCAAAATATTTGGAAAAAATCAGATTTACGATTCGTTTAAATGCCATTAACAAACCATTTAAATTAGGAGATTTACTCTAAAAATTTAGGATGAAAATAGCCTCAATCAGTGAGATTAAAAAAGAAATTGGCCAACTTCCAGAAGCGGAGTTGGTCATTTTACTTTCCGCATTGGCGAAATACAATAAAGAGAACAAAGAATTATTGAATTATTTGCTGTTTGAAGCTGATTTTGAGTCCAATTACATCCAAAAAATCAAAGAAAATTTAGATGTACAATTTCAAGAAATAAACAAGTCAAACATTAGATTCATTAAAAAAGGTTTGCAAAAGATTGTCCGCGAGTTGAAGAAAAACATCAAGTATTCTGGCAAAAAAGAGACAGAAGTTGAGTTATTGATTCACTTTTGTAAAAACATGATGGCGCTAAAAATTCGTTTAGATCGTTTTCCAGTGTTGTTTAATCTATTGAATCGACAATTTACGAATATCGAAAAATCGCTGCTAAAAATCGATGAAGATTTACACGCTGATTACCGTGAAGAGATTGAAATTATTGAAAATTACCTCGCAAGTTTTACCGAAAACTATTGATTAAATGTCAACCACAATGTTGTGTTTGTCAATCATTTTCCTCAAGTTCATCAAAGCGTAACGCATTCTACCCAAGGCAGTATTGATGCTAATTCCTTCCATCTCAGCGATGTCTTTGAAAGATAAATCTTGAAAAATGCGCATGCGAATGATTTCCTTTTGAGATTCTGGTAAATAATCAATTAATTCGACCATTTGGGTTTCAAGCTCACCTCTACTCATGGATTTTAGCGTATCATCATCTCCAGAACTTAGGACACTGAAAATAGAAAAATCTTCATTTTTAGAAGAACTTTCAGAAATCATGCGCACTTTGCTCGTTTTACGGAAATGATCAATTACCAAGTTGTGCGCTATACGCATTGCCCAAGGCAAAAATTTACCTTCTTCGTTGTAATTTCCTAATTGAAGCGTGTTGATGATTTTCACAAAAGTCTCCTGAAAGATATCTTCTGCTAATTCTTGACTTTTAATTTTCAAATAAATAAAACGGTAAATTTTATTTTTATGACGCATTAAAAGTATTTCGAAAGCTTTGTGGTTTCCTGCCAAATAAGCAGTAACAAGCTGGTGGTCATCCATTAGTTTCATAGACATAACATTCCTCGTTTAAAATGAGCTAAGCTCTGATTTTTAAAATTTTATAGAGTAATGTTTTGCTATAGGCAACTTGTTTTATAATTATTATTTCGACGAATATACAAATTTTGCTGTAAACAGCAATAAAATATGATAATTCACCACTAATTTATTAGCATATATAACGATTCATCGAAAATTAAGGTTGGGTGATGATTGAAAAATTAAATTTTCTCTACTTCGACTGCGGTACCGTAAGCCAACACTTCAGTCACTCCTTGCATGACTTCATTAGATTCATAACGCATATTGATAATTGCATTTGCACCGAGCGATTGAGCGTTGTTGATCATCAATTGATAAGCTTCCTCACGGGCAGTTTCACAAAGATTCGTATATATCGTGCTTTTTCCACCAAAAATGGTCATAAAACTACCTGCAAAATTTCCGCCCAAACCGCGAGAGCGAACTGTGATTCCTCTTACCAAACCGTGTTGATTGGTAATTTTGTATCCTTCTAAATGGGTGCTTGTGGTGATGAGCATGTTTTTCTATTTTTAAATAAATTTATATTAAATCTTAGATTTTACTTGTTGTTAAGTGATTCTAACGGATAAAATCGGATAGTAAAAACTACAATATTAGATACTGTATATTCCTAAATTTCCTTCGGCAAAGCATGTAAATCAACCTCTGGAGATAAAGTAAATTCCCCTTCGGATTTAGCGATAATTACAGAAGCCAAACAATTTCCAATCACATTCACACTTGTTCTTGCCATGTCCATTAAAGCGTCAACAGCTAAAATCACACTTGCTTTTTGAGGATCAACGCCATCAATCGTTGCTACAGCACCTGCGAGTATTACGAATGATGCCCCGCGCACGCCAGCAACACCTTTACTTGTGAGCATCAGAACCAAACAAATTCCAATTTGTTCACCCAACGACATATCAACGCCACACATTTGTGCTACGAAAACGGTAGCCAGTGAAAGATACAACGTCGTACCATCTAAATTGAAACTATATCCAGTTGGAATAACAAAGGCGACAACTTTCTTAGAAACGCCTAATTTTTCCATGTTTTCCATCGCTTTTGGCAAAGCAGCTTCACTACTAGCGGTAGCAAAAGCCAAAGAAACAGGTTCAGTAATTGCTTTGATAAATCTTCGAACTGGAACTTTTGTCAGCAAAGCAATTGGAAGTAAAATACAAGTCAAAAATATGACAAGAGCGACATAAAGTGTGCCAACCAATTGCAATAAGTTTCCTAAAATTTCGACCCCGGATTTCGCAACGGTGCTCGCCAAAGCTCCAAAAACAGCCAACGGCGCAATGTACATCACAATGTCAGTAAACTTAAACATCACTTCACTCAATCCTTCGAAAAAGCTGAGCATGGTATGTTTGTGTTGCTCGTGTTTCACCATTCCCAATCCAACTGCAAAAATCACAGAGAAAACTACAATTTGTAATACTTCATTATTGAAAATAGATTTTGCAATATTCTCAGGAAAAATCTCTACAATGTGATCGCGGTGATTTCCTTCTTTCGTTTGCTCTAAGATTTTTTCAGATTTTGCCTTGTCTTCTGCCCTAGCTTCCACATGAACACCTACTCCTGCTTTGCTGACATTGATGGCCAACAATCCAACAAAAAGCGCCATTGTAGTAATAATTTCGAAATACAAAATACTTTTCAAACCAATTCTACCCAATTGTTTCATATTGGTGTGACCAGCAATGCCGACAACCAAAGTGGCGAAAATTAACGGTGCAACCAACGACTTAATCAAACGAAGGAAAATGATTCCTAAACGTTCCATTTCTAAGGAAAATACAGGGAAATCGATTCCTACACCAACACCAATTATCATTGCTGCAAAAATCCATAAAGCCAATTTCTTTCTTTTGTATGCGACAAAAAGTAAAAAAGCCATCAATAAATATCTTACAACTTGTGTTACTAAAAGTGCATTTTGTGGCGCAGGCATTCCGTCGATTTTCAAAGCTTGCGATTTGTTTGAAAGTTTGTCGAATGAAATTTTGGATTTTTGAATACTGTCTAATTGATAACTGCCTGAATATAATTTTTGCAAGTTTGCGTGCGTCAACACCAATCGTTTTGAATTCGAATCTAGTTTTGCAGTATTTTCTCTCAGGTAAACTTTATCCTTTTGAATAAAATCAATAACGAAAGTGTTTTTTTGATTTGACTTTCCAGCATTTACGGTTGAAATTTCAATTTTTTGATTGACTTTTAGCCATTCAATTTTCTTAGAGATTTCTTTTTGATGATTTGCATGTATTTTACTTTCAATAAAAAACACAAAACCAACTAGCATAAAAGCAGTTATAAAAGCAAAAAGAGAATTGATGTACTTCATAAATTGAAATTTCGAATAGTTGCTCAAATATAGGGTAAAATAAGTTTTGGATTTAATTTCTTCTGATTTAAATTCATCGTTTTCGCCAATCAATATTTGATTTTCAGCGAAAAAGACTGTAAAAAAAATAATTGACTAAAATTTTCAGTTTTTTTTGAATATTAGTTGTCATTAATTAGAATATTGTTAATATTGCAGTGTCGAAACAGATCGATTCGAAATAATCACACAGCACATTTAATAGTATAGTGTACTTTCCAGTAATTACTAATTCATATTTATGAATATCAAAGATTTAGAGAGCAAAAAACTCCCTGATTTGCGTGAAATTGCCAAAGCAGCCGGAATAAAAAAAGTTGAAACCTTTAAAAAATCTGAACTTCTTGATGCAATCAAAGAACTTTCATCCGCAACCAGCGATGAAAATCCAGCTCAAATCCAAAGAAAAGCGAAACCAGAAAAAGTAAAAGTTCAAGAAACAACACCTGAAGTTACTCCAATCGTTGAGTCTAAAACTGAAGAATCGATTGTTTCGAATACAGATTCTGAAAATCCAATCAAGAAAAGAAAACGTTTGGCTCCTGAAAAAGTAATTATTGGTGCAAAACAACCGACAATTCAAAAAACAGAAGAAAAAAGCGACCTATTTACCGCTACAGCTGATACAAAAATTGAAACTCCAACCGTTGAATCAGAAAAAGCTCCTGAAACAGACACAAATTCAGAAGTGAAAACTGAAAATAAAGGACGCGATATCCGCAAAGAATTTGCCAACAAAAAACCATTTCAACCCAAAGAAAATCGTCCGAATTTTAAAGAAAAAAGACCTTTCAATGAGAGAAGTGAAGAAAATAATGCACCTGTTGAAGGTGAAGCTGCTCCTGTAGAAAGAAAACCTTTCGTTCAAGGGCAAAAACCAAATCCTAACCAGAATCCAAATCAAAACCCGAATCAGAATAGACCAAATCCAAGGCCTAATCCGAATCAGAACCCAAATCAAAATCAAAATCCAAATCAGAACCCAAATCAACAACGCAATCTGAATCCAAATCAATTGGCGCAACAACAACGTCAAGCTGAAAAAGAAGCGGAAGAAGAATTGTATGATTTAGCGGGAATTGTCAGCGCAGAAGGTGTTTTAGAAGTGATTCAAGACGGTTTCGGTTTCTTGCGTTCTTCAGATTACAACTATTTGGCTTCACCAGATGATATTTATGTTTCTCAAAGTCAAATCAAACTTTTTGGTTTGAAAACTGGAGATACAGTGAAAGGAACAATTCGTCCGCCTCGTGAAGGAGAGAAATTTTTCCCTTTAGTGAAAGTCGATTCAATCAATGGTCGTCACCCTTCTTACATTCGTGATCGTGTTCCTTTCCAATATTTAACACCTTTGTTTCCAAATGAGAAATTCATTTTAACTGGTCATAAAGATGAAAGCATGTCAACAAGAATTATGGACATGTTTGCACCGATTGGAAAAGGCCAACGTGGAATGATCGTTGCTCAACCTAAAACAGGTAAAACGATGTTGTTGAAAGACGTTGCCAATGCAATTGCTGCCAATCATCCAGAAGTTTACTTGATTGTTTTGCTAATTGATGAACGTCCTGAAGAGGTGACAGACATGGCACGAAGTGTAAAAGCGGAAGTTGTGGCTTCAACTTTTGATGAACCTGCTGAAAGACACGTAAAAGTGGCAAATATAGTGCTTGAAAAAGCAAAACGCATGGTTGAATGTGGACACGATGTTTGCATATTATTAGATTCAATTACACGTTTAGCGCGTGCTTACAATACTGTTTCTCCTGCTTCTGGAAAAGTACTTTCTGGTGGTGTGGATGCGAATGCGTTACACAAACCAAAACGTTTCTTCGGTTCTGCAAGAAAAATCGAAAATGGCGGTTCACTTTCAATCTTAGCAACTGCATTGGTTGAAACAGGTTCTAAAATGGACGAAGTGATTTTCGAAGAATTCAAAGGAACTGGTAACATGGAATTGCAATTGGATCGTAAAATTTCAAATCGTAGAATTTTCCCTGCAATCGATATTTTAGCTTCTGGAACAAGACGCGACGATTTGTTGGTAAACAAAGACATGTTGCAACGAATTTACGTATTGCGTCGCCACATCGCTGATATGAATCCAGTAGAAGCAATGGAATTTTTGAAATCACAAATGGACCATACTCGATCAAATGAAGAGTTTTTGGTTTCAATGAATAGATAATTAATTTTCAAACTGTCAATTTCTACTTTGAGATTGACAGTTTTTTTTTGAATGAATATGAGAATTACAGTTAAAGTTGGTTTTTTCTTTGCCATCGGTTGGATGCTTGTTAAAATGATTTTTCACTTCGCAGGAATTTCTACAAGTTCTATCGTTCCAACAATTTTCATCAATATGTTTTTGCTTTTATCCTCAATTTCAGTTGGATTATATATGCACAAACAGAGGGAAGGATTTGCACAAGGTAACGCTTTAAGTGACATTAAATCTTGCATGACTGTTGGAATTCCTTACACAATTCTGGTGGTAATTTTCATTTACATTTATTACAGTTATATCAATCCTGATTTTGTTAATCACATGATTTCTGAGAAATTAACTGCTTATAAAGTTGGTTTGACAAATCCAGAAGAATTAAAATTGATTCGCGCTAGCAATGAGGCGTTTGAAGTAATGACAAAAGAAGATATTTACAAGGAAATGGAAAAAAGTACACGTAGTACAATTTCACCATTCTCTATCACTACCATTTCTTTACTTGGGATGATTTTACTGTCAACTGTTTACAGTCTTTTAGTTACAGTGATTTTCAGGAAAATTTTAATGAGAGGATTAAAATAATCATTGATTTGTTTCAATCTTTATGTTTTTAGCACCTGCATAAAAGCAAATTGTACAGCCCAACATAAAAAGATGACTTAAATCGTCTTTATTTAACCATTTATGTGGATTTATTTTCAAAAGAAAAATAAACGCAGAAGGCAAACAAACCAATACACCAAAAACCATGTATTTCATGTAATTATGTCCTTGCTTGAAATAAATATATCCTAAAACTCCGCAAAAAACGATATAAGTGACGATTGCATCAATGGCAATAAAAAGGAAATTTTGTTTCCACAAAGCCAAGAAAAGAAATGCGCTTGCTTTCACGATTATTGCAATTTTAAAAATCTTTTTATTTGCTTGATTTTTCATTTTGACCAACATGGCATTGCTCGCAAAATAACCAGATAAAATTCCTAAAATCCAATTTGGAAATTTTCCAGGAATGGCGAAATACTGAAAAAACAAATGTCCAAAACCAGCAAAAAATGTCGAAAAGGAGAATGTTATGAAAAAATATTTCCAATAATTAACTTCTTCAAAATTTCTATTTTTCAATTTTAAAAAAGCATAAAAACAAAATGAAGCAATCATCCAATTTGTAATTGCCGCCATGGGTTCTTGAAGTTCTAATCCTTGGAAAGAAAAATGGATGATTTCTGTTTGATTCATTTGGCAAATTTACGGAAATCCAATAAAATAAAGGGAATTTAAAATTTATTCTCCGAAAATTGTCTCATTTTACCAATCACTTACTTACCTTTACGTACTTTAAAATTGTAAATTTCATTGACTTAAAATATGAAAATACCATCCAAATATATGGAAGAAGCTGTAGAACAATTGGCTACACTTCCAAGCATTGGAAAACGTTCAGCTTTGCGTTTGGTAATTCACCTATTGAATAGAAAACCAGAAGAAATTGAGCGTTTTGCTCAGTCATTTTTGGAGATGAAAAAACATGTAAAATACTGTAAATCTTGCGGAAACATTTCTGATTTAGAAATTTGTGCCATTTGCGGTAATTCTCAAAGAAAGCATGATGAAATTTGTGTTGTAGAAGATGTTCGCGATGTAATGGCGATTGAAGAAACAGGATCTTTTCATGGAATTTACCACGTTTTGGGCGGAATTATTTCTCCCATGGATGGGATCGGTCCGGCAGATTTAAATATTCCTTCTTTGTTGGAAAAAATCAACGTAGGAAATGTCAAAGAAGTTATTTTTGCTTTGAGTGCCACCATGGAAGGAGACACGACCAATTTCTTTTTGTACAAAAAAATTCAACCTTCTGGAATCACCGTAACCACTTTATCACGTGGAGTTTCCGTTGGCTCAGAATTACAATACGCTGACGGATTGACTTTGGGAAGATCAATAATTAATCGAACTTTGTTTCGGGTGGATTGAGTCTATTTCAACTCCTCTAACCATTTCATAGTATCAATTCCATCTGCATAATCACTCAACATCGGAGATTGCGCCTGCCCAAAAGGAACGTATTGATTCCCAACAATTACTTGCAAGTTTTCTTTGTGTTTTTCGATGTAATTTTCTACTTCCGATTGATTTTGATATCGGTGGTAAAAAAGCATAGCCAAAGGTGAATGAAGTTCATCAGATTCTTTCAACAACATGAAACCATTGTCCAAAATATTTTCTTGGTTCATCAAATGAATCGCTTTGTTGTAATCGTAATTATTGGCGTATTTGTGATGATTTACAACTTCAGAATGATTGATTATTCCACCGAAAAAGCGATTGATATCAAAATCAGCTGGTATCAATATTTGAGAAACATTGCGGCAACCCAAACCAAAATAGGTAAAAATATCTTTGCCTAATTCGTGGATTTGTTCCTCAGTTTCACTTCCATCAAAAATGGCCAATGATGTTCGATTTTTTCTAAAAATGTGGGGATATTTGCCAAAATAACTTTCAAAATAGCGCATTGAATTGTTACTTCCAGTGGCAATCATGGCATCAATTTCACCGATTCGATTTTCAGTCAATCTAATTCTAGATTGAATTTCTGGTGCAAATTTGACCAACAATTCTGTCAATGCAGGAAGTAAAGTTTTGTCATCCGAACTCATTTTGGCAACAATGTGATGACCAGACAATAAAACACAAAGAAAATCATGAAATCCGACCAAAGGCAAATTTCCAGCCATGATCACTCCTACTCTTTTGGGATTGATATTAAAAGAGTATTTTGATGTCCAATCAGTCAAAGATTCAACTGTCAATTGATTTCCCAAAGCCAACAAAGATTCACAAACTGAGTTTTTTGAAAACCAACCATTGAAGTGAATTTGTCTATTGATGACAATTTGCAATCTTTCGTACTCTTCTTCTGTTAATCCAAGGGAAAAATCTGTCCAAGGTTCTTGTTTTCCCAACTGAACCATCACTTTACCCAATTGGGCAAAAGCATTAATCAATGTCACTTTATTCACGACACAAAATTAATTGAAAAAGTCAGGAATAGTGTCACAAATGAATTATAAATCTTAAAATTAACATCAACAATTTCATTTTTTCACCAAAAGAAAACATCAGAAAAAAATCTACTGCCGCTTCAAATTCTCAATGCTTATTATTTACAAAGATTTCAAAAATTTCAGCATGGCATTTCTGTCATACGTAGGCAGATTTTTGAAAAAATTGGC
The DNA here is from genome assembly GCA_947450325.1 of Flavobacteriia bacterium. Lineage (GTDB taxonomy): Bacteria > Bacteroidota > Bacteroidia > Flavobacteriales_D > Crocinitomicaceae > JAQVCM01. Next base: position 13,076 of record CANFUT010000028.1, on the reverse strand, counting down.
TGAGTATTCTGCTTCTCCTCCATGCCACATAATGGCTTCAGTCAAATTCCTTGCGCGTCCATCGTGTAAAAAATTTCCATGTCCATTGACAATTTCTGTCAAACCAATTCCCCAAAGTGGCGGAGTTCGCCATTCATTTCCAGTTGCCATGTGGTCTGGTCGATTATCTGAAAGTTCGTCGCCCATATCATGCAAAAGTAAATCTGTGTATGGAAAAATCAATTGATTAGACAATTCTTTGAAAGCAACATTTACTGCAGTTCGTTGTTTAGGCGTATGACAAGCTGCACATTGGGCTTGCGTAAATAATTCTTTTCCACGAATTACCGCAGGATCGGTAACATTTCTTCTTGCAGGAACAGCTAATGTTTTGAGATAAAAAGTTACCGCATACAACAGACTGTCAGATAATTCTACATCATCATTTAAATTGTCATATTGCGTTTGACCATAAGAAGCTTCTTGCGGAAAAATAAATGTTGTGATTCCCATATCTTGTAAATATGCCGAAGCTGTTTGCTGCATCAAAGTTGGATTTCCTGCTTTCCAACCAAATTTCCCCAATGTTTTTCTCTTTTCAAGTACATTCCAAACATAATTCGCTTTCCCGGAAATCCCATCGCCGTTTGCGTCATTGATGTCTTCTTTGGCTAAAATATTTGCATCTGGAATAGCTTCCAACAAACCCAATCCAAACACAGGCGGTGCCAATCGTGGTGAAATCATTACTCCTCCTGGCAAAGGCAAATAGGTATTTGTCAATGAATAAGTTGGTTTTCGCATTTCATAACTTGTACCGTCAGGAAATTGCAAAGTTTGGTAAGCGTAACTTACATTTACATCTCCTTCAGGTTGGGCACCAAAAACTGACCGATGTTGAAATTGACCTCCAAATAATGGAACGTCAACTGTACCACCATGTTCATCTTGTCCAGAAATACTGATTCGAATCAGTAGCGACATCAAATTTTCGCCCGTTTCAGGCGCTTTTCCGCGGCCGTCGCTGATATGACAAGAAACACATGAAACGTTATTAAAAATTGGTCCTAATCCTTGCTGAATTGGTGCTGGAGAACTCACAAAAGTGGCTTCAAAAGCAGCATCACCTACTTCATGATTCAATGCGTGATCGCCTGCTAAACTTGGAAATCCTTGACTAAAGGCGTTTGATCCTGAAATAAAAACTGTTTGACTTCCTCCTGTAAACCAATCTTGATTTTCGATGGGTTCTAGCGAACCTGCTTTTTTACAAGAAGTTAAAATTAAGAAAGTTAAACCGAAAGAAATTATTAAAACTCGATTCATGTTAATCTGTAATATATTGATTTACAAAAGGTAAAAGTTCGCTTTCTAAAGTGTTTTTTAAGTCTTCAATTGCCGTGATTGCATTTTGAACTTGTGTTGGTTGCGAAATAATGGCTGTTCCAAAAGGATCTGTTATGTTGGTCAAAGAAGTGATTGAAGTATTAATTTTAGCTTTAATTGTGTTATCAAGCGACAAATTGTATTTTCTCACTAAATCTTCTAATCCAACTCCATCTGCATTGAATTTTCCCGAGTAAACATTTTGAACGCTTTTGATATTATTTCTAAAATCTGTCATTGAATTTTGTGCATACGGAGATTCTTCCAAACTTGGATCAGCATTGATAAAAGGTTCACCAATTTTTCCAGAGGCAACTTCATCACAAATCCCGATCATTCCATTGACAATTTCTTGAAAAACTGCCTTTTTATTGTCGTAATATGGATTAGATGTAGATGGATTTTTGAAGTGATAGATGTATGAATCGGCGATACTTGCATTCCATTGATCGTATAAATCACTAGTCAACGTATTTAGATTTTTCGTCAATGCAACCAAATATTCTTTTTCACGAGGTGTAAATTGATCAGAAGTTTTTGTTCCATTTTGTCCCCAAAGTAAAAATTCAATTGGATGAAAACCTTTCAAAGCATCTTCCAAATTATTGACATAAGTGTCTGTAAATTGATTTGTTCCATTAATTTGCGCATTCAAATCAACAAAATTAACTGGCCAAGTATCGATGCGAGGATCTATATTTTCTGTAGCAACTGGTCCATAGATAAAACCTTCAGATTGTTCCCAGGTTGAGCGTGCTGCTTTCCAAAAATCTCTACAAATATTCAGATTTTGTTCTGTTGAATTAGATACAAAAACCAACGAAGCCGTGTATAAATCAGCAGTATTTGTTTTTAATTGTAAATAAGTTGATGCATTGATGTTCGAAGAAATACTGTTTATCACATCCTGATTAGTAACAACAGCAGTTGTTTGCTCAATTTCGTCTTTTTTACAACTATGTAATACGATTACAAAAGTTAATATCCTGGTAATTTTTGATACTAGATTGATTTTCATTTTCTTAAATTTTAATATTAAGCGTTTCACCGTTCGATTGAACTAAATATTCTTTTAAATTCGACTCTGCTGGTGCTTGGGTTACCTTCCCTTCTAAATCAAATCTGCTTCCATGTTGATTACAAACAAAACCAGACTTGGTAGCAATCAAAGGATAAGTTCGATGTGTACATTGAAGTTCAAATGCACGGTATTTTCCGTTGGGAAATTTTACCACAGCAATTTCAAATTCCAAAGTTGGATTTTTGATAATCACTAAATTATTTTCTTCTGCAAATTGATTAACTGGCAATTGAATTGAACCTTGAATGATTTCACCAGAGTATGATTTTAATGGAGTACAACTTGATAATGCTGGCAAAATGGCTGAAATACCAACTATTGACGCACATAATCCGCAAGCTTGTTTGATAAAATCTCTTCTTTCTACTGCCATATTTTTTTGATTTTAAATTAGAAACTGTAACCCAATCCAAGATTCACATAATGTTGCGCTTTGAAAAATGGTTGACTTTGAGGAAAAGGATTTACAATTAATAGTGGATTGATTTCACCTGTCAATCGATAATTGTAATCTAATTTCACGAAAACACCTTTGATCGGTTGAAAACCTAAACCAGTTACAATATATTGCTGATTATTAGCGTCATTGAAAATTCCAGAACCATCTTTAGGCAATTTAAAATTCATGTTTAGATTTTCGTATCTCGCAAAAACGATCCATGAACGTGTTGATTTTGGCGTTAAATTATAAGATGCTTCTAAATAACCTCCCAAAATACTTTCTGGGGTATTATTTGCATATGCTCTGTTGATTTCACCCGCATTTGGAATATTGATAAACGAAACCAAACCTTTCAATGTTAACTTTTTAGATAGATACTGAACGTTTGCTTCAACCAACTCAACTGGAGTTCCAAAAGCACCAGAGTGCAATTGTAAACTGTCAGCTTGAAATTTCGGTAAACCAGCACTTCCGCCAAAATATCCTGAAACTTGCGCACGAATATTTTTATAATAATAAAGCAATGAACCGGTAATTGCCAATGAATTTGTTGTGGCTTTACTTCCTTCAAATCTACCTTCTCTAATTCCTGTGCCACTTGTAAAACCAGCACTGTTAAGTCCATTCATTAGCCCTACAGAATAATTCAAACCAGGAATTTTATTGCTATTTCCATAAAGTCCAATTCCAATTTCTCTCCAAGTGGAAGGAATGATAAAGGTTTCAACGTAAGTTCTATCATTTCCATTAAAGGTCGTTGGCAAGTGGTTTTCATTGATAATTCCAATTCTAGGAATAAATAAACCAGCTGTTATATATAAATTTCGTTTGATATCAAATTTCAAAAATGCTTGTTCTATAGCATATTCTCCGCTTGCTTGTCCTCCGACTATTTTTGCATCTTCAATTTCCATTTCAGAGAAAAAAGAAATTCGCTTCGTGAACTTATGTCCGATAAATAAAATCACACGGTCAACATTTGTTTCAGCAGTTTTTAAAGTTAGATTGTTCGAATACTTGAAACTTCCATAACCTGAAATTACAGTCGTTGCATTGGAGGCTATCAAACCTGCAGAAAGAGAATCTTCTCTTGTTAATACTTGACTTTTTGCAGTTAAACAAAGCATTATTGTCAATAGAGAATAAACGTATTTTTTCATCTTTTAAATTTTTAGACAAATCTAACTTTTTTAAAAAATGTCCGCAATACCTTTTTTATGGTATTTTTATCTAGACTTATTCTAAACAACATTATTGCTAAATGTTAAAAAAATGTGACGTGAATTTCGTACATTTGAGATAAATTAATTCCAATGAAAAAGGAGATCCCAATAGTTTTCTATGATGGTGATTGTGGGTTTTGTAATCGATCGGTGCAATTTATTTTAAAAAACGAGAAAAATCAAGAACTCCACTTTGCTGCTTTGCAATCAAATTATTCACAAGATTTTTTTAAAGCAAATCACTTTCCAAACCCGGATTTAAGTACTTTTTACTACTGGAATGGCTCGGAATTATTTTCAAAATCAACTGCTGCCCTTCAGTTGCTTAACCAACTGAAAAATAGATTTCAATTGCTAAAAATTGGGTATATTTTACCGAAAAAATTAAGAGATAAAATGTACGATTTTGTTGCCAAGCGAAGACATCAAATTTCCAATGGATTCTGTGTAATTCCTAGCGTTGAGAATAAGAAAAGGTTTATTATTTAGTAGATTTCAGCGGTGCTTTTTCCAATTCGCTTTTCTCTTGATTTACTTTCTTTTCATCTATAACCTTCAATAAATCAGCAACATTTAATGGACGATATTTTGGATTCCAAGAAAAATATTGAATGAATTGTTCATCTTTGTTAATTTGATCCATTGGATACATGACACCATCGGGTTGACCAACATAAGTAACACTTTCCACTTCTCCACTATCCAATATTATTTTCAAATCACTGGCATAGAGCCTGGTCATGCCTTTTCGTTGAATTTCAATCAAAGTATCATTCTCTTTTGTTTCTTCTGGAAAATATACTGTTTGTGCATTTCCTTTCACATCGAGTTTTTTCAATTCATTTTCAATAAAATAGGCAATCATCTTTTTCCCTGCTACTTGATTATACAATTTACCAGAATCGAGTTGCATTACTGCTGAAGATTTGTCTGTAATTTCAACCCTTTCAATGATTGTATCTTTTAAAAAAACTTCCATAAACTGACCTTTCAACTCGGCATTTTTGCTCCAAACCATCGGCTTATCAAACATTTCAAGTTTACCATTTTTTTGATGAAAACTGATACTGTCGCATTTTCCTTGAAAATCTCTGCTAAAAATTCGCACATCGTGATGACCTAACACTTTTTCTAATTCATTCAAACTATCCTGATAACTGAATAAAGTATCAGCGTGTATGAACAATGTGTCTTTTTTCAATTGATATTGCGCAATCGCTTTTCCAGTCAAAAAACCAAATTTCTTTAAATCTGAGAAATAGGCTTTCTCTCCATTGAACGATATTTTACTGGCAGTATCGCTGTAAAATATATTCCCTTTTCCTTGCGAAATTCCTTTTTGTGGATTTACATATAAACTGTCACCAGAAATAAACTTGCTTCCCTTGATGATATTAGCGTTTTTCTGCAAAATTCCCTCTTCCGTTTCTGTCTGAAACCAACCTTTTTCACAATGAATAGAATAGGTTTTCGACTTAATATCTGTTGGACCAAAGAAATATACCTTTTTTACTAAATATTTGTATCTTAAAGTATCCGTTTTCATGGTTAAACTATCATTGCGATAATTTACTTTTCCGCTGAAAAATAGATTTTTGGTATTTGGATAAAAATAACCGAATTTACTCGTCAAGATTTCTTTATTCAAAATACTTTCGATTCTGCCACCATTTCGATAAACGGCTTGTTTCAATTTAGCATCATATTCAAGTGTATCGGTCAATAATTTGTATTCTCGATCTCGCATTCTGACATTTCCCCAAAGTTTTGCTTTTTTCGTTTTTCCACTGTAATACATGGAATCACAAAATAAATTAAGCGTGTCGTTGCTATTGATATGTACTTTTCCGTAAGCTTTTACTTCGTTGGTTTTATCATAAAAATAAGCGGAATCGCAATACATTACGTTTCCCTGATAGGTAAAATTGACTCCTCCACCTGTTAGTTTTTGAGCCCCAGTTTTTTCATTGAATGAAAGTTTATATGCTCCAGGCAATAATTCTAAAATATCATTTTGACTCCACGAATTGGCAGAGAACAAAAAAATTGCGCCTGTGACAAGCGCAATTTTAGATATTTTAAAAATGTATTTCAATTTTACTTTTTATTTTGCAATGTTTGTGTTCGATCAGGACCAACTGAAACCACCGTAATTGGAACTTCCAGTGCGTTTTCAAGATACGTTACATAATCTTTCAATGCTTGCGGAGACTCTTCAAAAGTTTGCAATTTTGTCAAATCACAGTTCCAACCTTGAAGTTCTTCATAAATTGGTTCGATTTCAACATCATTGATATCAAATGGAAGATAATCAATAACCTCGCCATTTATTTTATAATGCGTACAAACTTTGATTTTATCGAAACTACTCAAAACATCAGCCTTCATCATTGAAAGTTCAGAAACTCCGTTGATCATAATCGCATATTTCATAGCTGGCAAATCAACCCAACCACATCTTCTAGGACGACCAGTTGTTGATCCAAACTCTCTTCCTTCTTGACGAATGTGTTCCCCATCTTCATCTAGTAATTCAGTTGGAAATGGACCACTTCCTACGCGAGTACAGTACGCTTTGAAAATTCCGATTACATCTCCAATTTTTGTTGGCGCAATTCCTAATCCTGTACAAGTTCCTGCAGTAACCGTATTTGAAGAAGTAACAAATGGATAAGTTCCAAAATCAATGTCTAACATGGTACCTTGAGCACCTTCAGCCAAAATTTTCTTTCCAGATTTCATTGCATCATTGATATATTGTTCGCTGTCAACGCAAGTTAACGAACGCAACAATTCTACCCCTTCAAAAAACGCTGGCTCAAGCTCTGCAATATTGAATTCAAAACCTTCGTAATGCTTTAGCATGCCTTTGTGCTTTTCAATTAAAGCGTCATATTTTTCTTTGAAATTTGGAGAAAAAATATCTCCAACTCTCAAACCATTTCTACCAGTTTTATCCATATAAGTTGGTCCTATACCTTTCAAAGTAGAACCAATTTTATTTTTTCCTTTTGAAATTTCAGAGGCGGCATCCAATAATTTGTGCGTTGGAATAATGATGTGCGCTTTTTTAGAAATCAATAAAGCTTCTTTTAAATTCAAATTAAAAGGCGCCAATTTTTCAATTTCTTTTTGAAAAACTACTGGATCAATCACCACACCATTTCCAATTAGATTTTTAACCTCTTTTCTGAAAATCCCTGATGGAATGGTATGTAAAACGTGTTTTATTCCTTCAAATTCAAGTGTGTGTCCTGCATTTGGTCCACCTTGAAACCTAGCAATAATGTCGTACTTAGGAGTTAAAACATCCACAATTTTTCCTTTTCCTTCGTCGCCCCATTGAAGGCCTAATAATACATCTACACTCATTGCTTAATTTGCATTTACTTTTTTTAATCCTTCTTCTAAAGATGGATAAATGGTGAATATTTCGTTTAGTTTAGAAATTAAAAATAATTTTTCGACAACCCCATTCATTCCACACAAAATCAATTCTTTTCCTGCATTTCTCGTTCTTGTAAGTGCTCTTATGAAAAAATTTAGCCCTGAACTATTGATGTATTCTAAGTTTGAAACATCAAAAATGATAAAATTATTTTTTGATTCTATTGCTTTTGTTAAATCAAGAATTACTTGTTCTACTGCATCTACTTGACCAATTCTTCCCGAAATACCAAAGACAACCACATTTGGTTGATTTATTATGTTGTAATCAAAACTCACTATTCAAAATCTTCTTTAGAGTTTCCTTTAACACCATAGAAATAAAGTGAATGATGTTGAATTTTAACGCCAAAAACTTCTTCAATAGTCGCTTTTATTTGCTGAATTCTGGGATCACAAAATTCTATTACTTCTCCAGTATCAGTGATAATTACATGATCATGTTGTTTTGAACCGTGAGATTTCTCGAATTGCGCGATATTTTTGCCAAACTGATGTTTTCTGACCAAGTTACAAGCCAACAATAATTCAATGGTATTGTACAAAGTAGCACGCGAAACACGATAATTTTGGTTTTTCATTTTGATATACAATGATTCGATATCAAAGTGACCTTCGTAATTATAAATTTCTGCGAGTATGGCGAAGCGTTCAGGTGTCTTCCTGTGACCATTTTTTTCGAGATAAGCCGAAAAAATATTCTTTACCGTTGATTGTAATTCTTCTGTCAACATTCCTAATGGGAAAATACAAAATTAATGCTTTTTTTTGGTCTAAGTTGAAATGTATATTTATTCTTTTCACAATTTATTCACATTATGAAAATTTGAACAAACTATTTGAAAAGACATAAAAAAAGCTGCTTGAAACGAATTCCAAGCAGCTCGATATTTTTTAGTGAAAAGTTTATTTTACAATATCCATTTCATTGATCAAATTGGTAGCACCGTAACATTTGTCAATCAACCATAATGTGTATCTAACGTCCAAGGAAATTGTACGTTGAATATTTGGTTCAAAATAAATATCACCTGACATTGCTTCCCAGTTACCATCAAAAGCAGTACCAATCAATTCACCTTTCCCGTTGATTACAGGAGAACCTGAATTTCCTCCGGTGATATCATTGTTTGATAAAAAGTTTACAACCAATTGTCCTTTTTCATCTGCATAACGACCGTAATCTTTTTTGCTCCAAAGTTCTTTGATTCTTGCATCAACAACAAACTCAGGATTTGTTGGGTCTTCTTTCGCTATCAACTCATCCATATTTGAAGTAAAATTGTATGCTTTACCTTCATTTGTAGTGTAAGGCAATACATTTCCATAAGTCAAACGCATTGTTGAATTTGCATTTGGATAGAATTTTTTAGCTGGTTGCATATCTCTCACACCTTGAACGAACAATCTATTTGCACGTTGTAATTTTTCATTCGCAGATTTAATTGTCGCTTCAGTAGATGCTTTCACATAAGCGTCATCTAAATCTTTAATCAAAATGTACAATGGATCTGTTTTCAATTCTTTCTCATTGTAGTTTGCTACAAATGCTTCAAATCTTGCTTTAGAACTGAAAATTGAATTTGCCTTCACTCTGTTTATAAAAGCTTCAACACTTTGTTCATTTAACATTTTTGCTATTCCAACTCTTTGATTCATCGGAATATCTTTCAAGTACATCTTTAATACTTCAGAAAGCGTTTCCAATTCAATTTGCATATTTCTATCCGCAAAGAAAACTGTTCCTTGTTCAAAAGCAGCGTCTCTCAATTGCTTTGCTCTTTCTGCGTTTCCTTTAGCTTCTTGGTCTGCAGCAGCTTTTAAAGTGTAAACCATTGAATTAATGTCTACTTGACGAATAAATTCACTTTGGTAAACTCTTAAGTAAATAATACTATTTAATGCTTTAAAAGAAGCTTCAATGTCTTTCAAGACATCATTGAATTGTGTTTTTCCTTCACTATATTTCAAAAATTCTGCTTCAATTTTTCTCTTTTTGTCTGCAACATTGTTGTTTTTCAATTGAGTAGATTGACCGATAAAATATTTCCAATAATTCGCTACTTGTGCATATTTAGAAGAATATTTTAGTCTTACCGCAACATCTTTGTCCATGTATTTTTTCATGATTTCTAATTTCTTAGCACGAACATCTACAATTTTAGGTTGCTCAATAGAAATTGCTTGTTCAACTCCGTAAGAAGTTAGAAAACGATTTGTACGACCTGGGAATCCCATTACCATCGCATAATCATCTTTCTTTACACCTTTAATAGAAATTGGTAAGCTGTGTCTTGGTGTCAATGGTACGTTAGATGCGCTGTAATTAGAAGGTTTATTGTCAGCACCTGCATAAATTCTAAACATAGAAAAATCTGCTGTATGTCTTGGCCACATCCAATTGTCTGTATCACCACCATATTTTCCTGCAGATTGAGGAGGTGTTCCTACTAGACGAACATCTTTGAAAGTTTCTTTTACAAAAAGATAAAATTCATTTCCATCAAAAAAGTCTCTTACAAAAGCTTCATAATGAGTTCCTTCAACTGCTTGTTTTTCCAAAATTTTAGAAAGTTCAGCAATCTTTGCAGCTCTTTGCTCTGGAGTCATGGATTCTGTTAACTCTTTCGCAATTGTTTTTGTAACATCTTCCATACGAATAATGAAAGTAGCTGTCAAACCTGGAACTGGAATTTCTTCAGACAAACTTTTAGCCCAAAATCCATTGTCTAAATAGTTTTTTTCTGGAGTAGAAGCATCTGCAATAGCATCATAACCACAGTGGTGATTAGTTAATACCATTCCTTTTTTAGAAATAATTTCTCCTGTGCAAAATCCTCCAAAAGAAATAACAGCATCTTTCAACGATGATTTGTTGATTGAGTAAAGTTGTTCTGGAGTTAATTTCAAGCCATGTTTTTTCATGTCTTCATAGTTTCTTCCTAACATGAAAGGAAGCCACATTCCTTCGTCTGCTTTTGCTAAAACACTCATTGAGAGCACTCCAAGCAAAACAAAAATTTTAATTCTTTTCATTTTTTCGATTTGGTTTTTTATCCTGAATTGGATTGATTTGTTTTCTGACGTAAAAATAATGAAATATAAATTGATTTTTCAATTTAGCAATTTGAAAAAAAAATATTCACACAATTTTTCTTAATTCGTTTTAAACTTAATAATCGTCCTACGATTCAATCTCAATTGCTCGTCATTGCAATTATTACAGTTGATTAACGGAGATGATTCTCCTTTGTAGTCGCCTGATAAACGGCCTTTGTCAACACCATTTTTCTCCAAGTAAGCAATAACTCGCTTCATGCGTCTTTCCGATAGCCAGTAATTGTAGTGATTGGTTCCATTTTTATCACAATAAGATTGAATGAAAACTTTCAATTCTGGTTTCGAATTTAAGATTGGAATTATTTGGTCTAACACAGCTTTATTTTCTGCATTTAAGTAGGATGAGTTCTCATCGTAATAGATGATATTGTTGTTGAGTGCTTTGTTGAGCATGTCATTTTTACTTGCCTCCATTTCATCTTCATTGGCAAAAACTGGCACATCAATCTTCACTTCTGCAAACGCTTCTTGACCATATTCATCCGATACGCGCACTTTGTAGGTGCCAGGTTGCAAATTTTGTGGGTCTTGCACCGTATCGTTGTTGCTCCAACTGTATTTCAAGCGCTTTCCGCCACCATTTACTGTCAAATCGATTGCGTGGCCTTTCTTTGGAACTGTTGATATGAGTGGCATCACTGAAAGTGTGATTGCTGGTGGATAAAGTCTTGTTGTGAAATAAATATCACTTTTGTCGCCCTCACGGTTGCTTGACCAGTAAAATTGGTTGCCTGAAGCAATCAAGTAAGCATCAAATTTCGATGAGTTGATTTTGTCGCCCATGTTTTCAGGTTCGCTCCAGTTCGTCCATGAATCGTCTTGTCGTACGGTGTAAAAAATGTCCGCATCACCCATGCCTCCTCGTCCGTTGGTAGAAAAGTACAATGTGTCGAGTCCAAGAGATAAAAATGGGGAAATCTCAAATCCTGAACTGTTGATTGATGTGCCTAAATTCAATGGATTAGACCATGAACCGTCGACCTGCTTTTTGATCAAATACAAGTCTTCCATTCCTTTGCTGTCCATTCCGGCGTAGCTTAAAATAATCACATTTTCGTCCTGACTCACAAAGAAATTGATGAAATCACCCTTGATTTTCAATGCTGGGATTTTCAAACTTTTTGGTTTGCCCCAACTTCCACCTTTCTTTTGAGAAATCGCAATACCACTTTCCTTTGGGTGTTTGCCTTCATAGCAGTTGATTAAGTACAATGAAGTCCCATCTGCATTCATTCCACAAACCGCGTTGTTGAGTTTGTTGTTGAGCGCTGTCAGTTTCTCACTTTTGCCATAAAAGCCTTTCTCATTTTTGCTGCTGTACCAAATATCTTGGTCAATCGCTCCACCTGCGTTTTTGGCATCAAAGGTTCTCACAAAATACAAAGTCGAACTATCTTTCGAAAACATCGGCATACTTTCCTCTGCATTGGAATTGATGGTTTCACTCAGTTTACTCGCTGGACTGAAATCCCAAAACTGGGCATTTGCGCTGTAAATGGTTGAGACTAGAAAAAATAGAACTAATGTATATCCTTGTTTCATTTTGATTGCGTTTTGCTAATATTTTTGCTTGGCTTTTAAGGTAATCTTTATTTGATTTTTTCCTCTGGAGGATTTGCTCCAGGACGATTTCTTCCAATCATAATTCCAAGTACCAGTTCATGTCCGCCTGATTTGTAAGTATTGTATCGGTTGATTGAAAAATCAAATGAATAACCAAACTTAAATCTGGTACTGATGTTCATTCCCACCATGCCCACAACTGCATCTTGGTGGCGGTATGATGCCCCAAACCAATAACGTTGTTTGTATTCTAATTGTAAACTTCCTTCGATGGCAAGTGGCGCTGGATTCATGAATTTCACCAAAACCGCTGGCGTAAGCACCAAGTTTTCACCCATCGGGATTTTCACTCCACCGGTAAGCATCATGTGGATTTGTCTGTCAAAAAACGCTGTTCCTGATCCAAATTCTACCATGTCGCCTGTCAACTGATCAGCTGAAACACCCACAAAAACATTTTTAGAATAAAGGTAAAATCCTGCACCGATATCCAAATTGAATTTATTGCTTTGGTTGGCAACAAAAGTTTGGTAAGTAGCATCAGAACCTGGGGTCAAAGTAACCGCTCTGTCTTGCAAGAATGTATTGTTGGTCATCCCTACTTTCGCTCCAAATGCCAAGTTGAACTTTTTGGTGATTGGCAAGTGAATGGCATACGTTCCTGACAAATTGATTTTCTGGAAAGCGCCATATTGGTCAGCAATTACCTGTCCGCCCACAGCGTGTTTCAATCTTCCAGTATTCACCTCAGGACTTTCATTGCCACCAACACTCGTTCTAATCCCTGGATTATAAGTGTCGCGCTTTCTTTGTCCCAAAACAGTGCTCATGGATG
>CANFUT010000027.1 GCA_947450325.1 Flavobacteriia bacterium | reverse complement strand
GTTACTATTCCTGTTGCATTTGGTGTATCCAAGGCATCATTGAAGTCGATGATGTAGTAATATGATCCTACTGGCAAATCTTTGTTGTCAAATCTTCCATCCCATGGTATCAAATAACCATCAGAATTATACAACACTTGACCCCAACGGTTAAATATCGTTACATTGTTATTTGGATAACGAATGTTCAACTCTGAAATCAACCAACTGTCGTTTACGCCATCGTCATCTGGAGTGAAGGCTGAAGGAACATCAAGTACAAAACAATCATTGATTGTGACCGAAACAGATGAAGCCAAACTCACGCAACCTTGAGCTGAAGTTTCGGTTGAATAATAAGTTGTTACACCTAAAACATTGTTTGGTAAAATAGAATCTGTTGATCCAATCAAGTTTGTCAATGATGCATCATCATACCAATTGAATGAACTTCCAATACTTCCTGTTGCAAACACTTTTTGTAAGGAATCTCCTTTACAGTATGTCACATTAGAACTCAAGACTGGAGCGGCTGGTAAATCATAAACTGTTACATTAACTGTCGCAGGTAAACTTTGACATCCGTTAACTGTTTCAGTCACATAATAAGCAGATACTCCGATAATATTCGAAGGTACCGCATTAGTTCCTGAACCGATATTATTTGTCAATGCAGCATCATCAAACCAATTCAAGTTTCCACCGTTGTTAGAACTTGCAGTCATACTGACAAAAATCGCATTCGTACAATATGAAGTATCATTTCCAGTATTAGGACTTGCAGGCACTGCGTTAAACGATACAGCTTGCTGAGTAGCTGCAGGACAAATTCCTGAAACTGCATATTGAATAATATAAGTAGTTCCTAGAACTCCGTTTGAGATCAAACCAGTTGCAGCGTCAATTGCAGCGCCATCAGAAGGTACTGGAGTGAAGCTAAATGTACCTCCTGCTGTTCCTGTAATTACTGGAGCAGTACCAATGCCATCACAATAATTTGAAACTGTAAATGATGCATCTGCAATTGGGTGAACAGTAACAATCAAATCGATAGATGAACCAGCACAACCATTTAATGATGGCACAATGGTATAAGTTGTAGTTCCATCAATTTGAGCAGTTGTACTCAAGGTTTGATTGATTGTATTTCCTGAACCTGCAGAAGCGCCAGAAGTCCCATTTTCAAAAACTGTCCAATCTACACTTGCTCCTACTGGTGAAGTAGCGATTGAAACTATAGTAGCCTGACCTGAACATATATCATCACTTGTTGGTGTGATTGAAATTGAAGGGATAGGATTTACCGCAACTGTCATCGTTGTTGAAACTGCACATTGACCAAAATCTGGTGTAAATGTATAAGTGGTTGTAGTCGTGTTATCCAAAGCGGGTGACCATATACCAGTTATATTTTCAGGATTAGCAGTTGGCAAAGCCACAAGAGGATCTCCAAAACAAATAGGACCTACTGTCGTAAATGTTGGCGTCAAGATTGGATTCACAACAATTGTCATCGTCGTTGAAATAGCACACTGACCAGCTGTCGGTGTAAATGTATATGTCGTTGTGGCAGTATTGTTAACTACTGGTGTCCAAATTCCTGGAATCCCATTTAAAGAAGGTGAAGGCAATGGAGCCAAAATAGCACCAGCGCAAATAGGAGTAACTTGTGTGAATGTTGGCGTTACGTTTGGAGTAACAGTTATTGTTAACGTTGGACTTACTGCACATTGACCTGCGCTTGGGGTAAATGTATACGTTCCAGAAGTTGTATTACTAAAGGTTGGTGACCAAGTACCACCTATTAACTCATCAGAAATTGGAGGCAACGTATAGGCTGCACCAGAACAAATTGTTGTTGTTGTTGTAGTGAATGTCGGGGTCACTATTGGATTAACAACAATTGTCATTGTGGCTAAATCAGCACATTGATTAGCTACTGGAGTAAATGTATAAGTTGTTGTTGAAGTATTATTCAATGCAGGAGTCCAAAATCCAGTTATTCCATTATTTGACAGATTTGGCAACGAAGCCAATGTAGCACCCGCACAAATTGGAGCCACTTGTGTGAATGTTGGCACAGTCAACTGATTTACTACTATTGTCAATGTTGCTTGAACTGCACACTGAGGAGCATCAGGCGTAAAAGTATACGTAGTTGTTGCTGTATTATTCAGGGGTAAGTCCCAAGTTCCAGTAATGCCATTATTGGAAGTAGTAAGCAAGGGACTTAAAACCGTTCCCGTGCAAATTGGCCCAACAGCAGCAAAAGTTGGAGTAATGTTTGGATTTACAACGATTGTTAAAGTTACGGGGATAGCACAAACTCCTGTGGACGGTGTGAATGTGTAAGTTGTTGTTGCAGTATTGTTCAATGCAGGACCCCATGTTCCTGGTACACCATTGTCTGATGGCACTGGAAGTGGAGCCAAAGGAGCACCTGAACAAATTGGCGCCACTGCTGCAAATGTTGGTGTTACGTTTGGTGTAACAGTAATTGCAAGCGTGGTAACCGTTCCACATTGACCTGTATTTGGGGTAAAAGTATATGTTGCTGATGATGTGTTATCAAAAGCAGGACTCCAAGTTCCAGAAATAGTTTCATCAGAAATCAAAGGTAAAGCATAAGTTGCTCCAGAACAAATTGTCGTAGTTGTAGTGAATGTTGGCGTTAAAACTGGATTAACAACAATTGTCAAAGTTGTTGGAACCGCACATTCACCAAGCGCCGGCGTAAAAGTATAAGTTGTTGTCGTAGTATTGTTAATTGTCGATGGAGACCAAGTTCCATTGATTCCTTCATTGGATGGTACCTGCAACGAACCAACAGTTGCACCAGCACAAATTGGACCCACAGCTGCAAAAGTTGGGGTAATATTTGGATTAACTGTAATTGTCAAAGTTTGACTGGTTGCACAAACTCCTGGATCAGGAGTAAACGTATAATTTGTAGTTATTACATTATTTAATATTGGTGACCATGATCCTAAAACTCCATTGTCTGAAGGATTTGGTAACTGAGCCAATGTAGCCCCAGCACAGATTGGTGCTACAGCAGTAAACAATGGCGTTACGTTTGGATTAACTGTCACAGTCATTGTTGCAGTCACTGCACATTGACCAGCATCTGGTGTAAATGTGTATGTTGTAGTTGCGGTATTATTCGCTGTAGGACTCCAAGTTCCAGTGATATTATTTGTAGAAACTGTTGGCAATATCAAACTAGCTCCTGAACAAATTGGAGCAATGGCATTGAAAGTTGGAATTGCATTTGGAACAACTGAAATTCCCATGAAAGCGAAGGTCGCACATTGTCCGAGTGTTGGTGTAAACAAATAAGAAGTTGAAGCTGTACTATTTACAACACTTGGAGTCCATGTACCTGTAATTAAATTTAAAGAAGTTGTTGGCAATGTCATCGAAGCTCCAAAACAAATGGTTGAAATCGGCGTAAAAGTTGGCGTAACGTTTGGATTTACTACAATTGTCATGGTAGTTGTAGTCGCACATTGACCAGCATCTGGTGTAAATGTATACGTCGTAGTCGTAGTATTATTCAAAGATGGTGACCAAGTTCCAGTGATTCCATTATTGGATGGATTCGGCAAAGGAGCTAGAGTTGCACCCGAACAAATTGGAGGCACTTGTGTAAACGTCGGTGTGATATTTGGATTTACTACCACGGTGAACGTTGTTCCTGTAGCACATTGTCCTGCAGACGGAGCGAAAACATAAGTAGTAGTAACAGTGCTATTAATGGAAGATGGACTCCAAGTTCCATTGATACCTTCATTTGAAGGCACTTGCAAAGAACTACCTGTTGCACCTGAACAAATCGGACCAACTGTTAAAAAAGTTGGAGTAACAATTGGATTTACGGTCACTGTCATAGTGGTTGTAGTTGCACACTGAGTTCCTATTGGTGTGAAAGTATAAGTTGTCGTTGCGATATTATTGACTGCAGGTGTCCAAGATCCAAATATTCCTGTTCCATCTGTCGGAGGTAAAGCAATTGTTCCACCTGAACAAATTGGCAAAATTTGCGTGAATGTGGGAACAACATTAGGCTGCACATTGATGGTTAGAACTGCAAATGATGCACATTGACCAACTGATGGCGTAAATAAATAAGAAGTCGAAGCAGTATTGTTAATTACTGGAGGAGCCCATGTACCAGCAACACCATTCAATGATGTAGTTGGCAAAGAACCTACACTTGCACCTGAACAGATTGTCCCAACCGGAGCAAAAGATGGTGTTAAATTAGGATTTACTACCACTGTCATTGTAGCTGTTGTTGCACATTGACCTGCAGAAGGTGTAAATGTATATGTGGTGGTTAGTAAGTTATTTGGTGCTGGTGACCATATCCCGGGAATTCCTTCATTCGAAGAAGGTGGAAACGTCAATGTAGCTCCAGAACAAATTGGCCCTAATTGGGTGAATGTTGGAGTAATATTTGGATTTACAGTAATCGTCATTGTAGTTGTGGTACCACAAGAAGTTGCACTTGGTGTAAATGTATAAGTGGCTGTTGCAGTATTACTAACAGTTGCTGGTAGCCATGTACCTATAATACCATTGGTTGATGTGGTTGGTAACGCAGCCACAATTGCACCTGAACAAATTGGTCCAACTTGATTGAAGGTGGTGGTCGAGACAGGAATAATATTTACAGCGATAAAAGCAGTCGTTGCACATTGACCAGCAGAAGGTGTAAACAAATAGGATGAGGAAGCAGTACTATTAAATACTGGAGTCCAACTTCCTGTAATACCGCCGTTATCAGTTGTTGGAAGCGTTACTACTGTTCCAAAACATACTGGCGCAATTGGTGTAAAACTTGGAGTTACATTTGGATTTACAACTACCGTCATTGACGCATTGGTTGCACATTGTCCAGCATCTGGAGTGAAGGTGTAAACAGTCGTTACCGCATTGTTTGGAAGTGGCAACCATGAGCCCGTTACTCCATTTGGAGATGTAGACAAAAAGTTTAAAACCCCTCCTGCACAAATAGGTGCAATTTGTACAAAGTTTGGCGTCAAATTAGAATTAACAACCACAGTCATCGTTGTTGTGGTAGCGCATTGTCCAGCCGCAGGCGTAAATGTATAAGTGGTGGTTGCAGTATTATTAACTGCTGGCAACCAAGTTCCTGTTACACCGTTTGGTGAGATAGTTGGAAGTGAAATCACGCCACCGCTACAAATCGGTCCTACTTGGACAAAATCAGGAGTAACCGCTGCGTTTACGGTAACTGTCATTGTTGCAGTTGAAGCACACTGACCAGCCAATGGTGTGAATGTATATAAAGTTGTTGCAGTAGTATTTGTTATTGGCAACCAACCTCCAAAAATACCTTCGATTGAAATTGCATTTAAAGTAAATGTTCCTCCAGAGCAAATTGGTGCAATTTGCGTAAATGTTGGCGTAGTACTTGGTGTTATTGTAACAATTGAAGCAGAAGAAGTCGTTGAACACCCACCAAGATTGGTAACTACCACGGTATAACTTCCAGCAGCAGAAACTACTAATGTTGAATTCGTTTCACCAGGTATATTCACTCCTCCAATTTGCCATTGATAAGTTAAACCAACTCCAGCATTTGCTGTTAAAGTTACCGAGCTTCCGCTACAAAAAGACAATGGACCACTTGCAGTCACAGTAGCTAACGGACCTGCACTTATTGTAACACTTGCTGTTGCTGTATTCGTACAACCAGCACTTGTAAAAGTATATGTCACAACATATGTCCCGGCTGTGCTCGTAGCTAAATTTATTTGTCCCGTAGCTGCAGCTATTGTCAAACCGGCAGTAGATGTGTAAGTTCCACCGGCAGTTCCAGTTTGAGTTACTGAAGCTGTCCCAATACTACAAAAGGGTGAGCCTGCGTATGAAATTGTTGCGGTTGGCAATGAATTAATGGTGATTGACGCAGTAGTTGTAAACACTAAACAACTTCCTGATGCTGCAATTGTATAAGTAATTGTGTATGTACCAGGCGTACTTGTAGCTAAATTAATTGCTCCAGTTGTTGCATCTAATGAAAGTCCGGCAGTTGAAGAGTATGTTCCTCCTGCTGTTCCAGTTCTAGTTACTGCAGCTGTTCCAGTTGCACAAAATGGTGATCCGGCATAACTTATTGTTGCTGAAGGTGCAGCTTGAATCGTTATTGAAGTAGTTGCAGTATTTGTACAACCAGCACTAGTAAAAGTATAGGTTACAGTGTAAGTTCCAGCAGTACTCGTTGCTAAATTTACAAGTCCAGTTGCAGCTGCTATTGTCAAACCTGCAGTAGATGTGTAAGTTCCACCAGCAGTTCCTGTTTGAGTTACTGATGCTGTTCCAATTGCACAAAATGGTGAGCCAGCATAAGATATTGTAGAAGTTGGTAAGGCATTTATAGTGATTGATGTACTAGCTGTATTTGTGCAACCACCAGCGCTTGTAAAGTTATACGTTACTGTATAAGTTCCTGGTGTACTTGTCGCCAAGTCTATAAGTCCTGTAGTGGAAGAAATTGTAAGTCCTGCAGTTGAAGCATATGTACCTCCAGCTGTCCCAGTCTGAGTTACAGATGCCGTTGCAGAAGCGCAAAATGGAGAACCAGTGTATGAAACCGAAGCTACAGGAAGTGCATTTATGGTAGCGGTAGCGGTAGCGGTATTCGTACATCCACCCGCTGTGAATGTATAGGTAATTGTATACGTTCCAGCAGTACTTGTAGCTAAATTTATTGTACCTGTTACTGCATCTATTGACAGACCAGCTGTGGATGTATAAGTTCCTCCTGGGACACCTGTTTGTGTCACACTTGCTGTGCCAGTGGCACAAAATGGAGAACCAGTATATGAAATTGTGGCAATTGGAAGTGCATTAATTGTGACACTTGTTGTAGTCGTATTTGTACATCCAGCAGCAGTAAATGTATAGTTAACCGTATAGGTACCTGCAGTACTAGTCAATAAATTGATTTGCCCTGTACCAGCAGTTATGTTTAATCCCACTGTTGAGGAGTAGGTTCCACCTGCAGTTCCAGTTTGAGTTACAGAACCTAATCCTGTTTGACAAAAAGGTGAACCTGCATAAGAAATTGTTGCTACCGGTAGGGGATTTATGGTGATTGAAGCAGTTGTCGTAAATAATGCACAGCTACCAGAGGCTGCAATTGTATAGGTAATTGTATAAGTTCCCGGCGTACTTGTTGCCAAGTCAATTTGTCCAGTGGTTGCATCAATAGTCAAGCCTGAAGTTGACGAATAAGTTCCACCAGTAGTACCTGTATTGTTGACTGAAGCTGTTCCTGTTTGACAAAAAGGAGATCCGATATAACTGATAGTAGCTGCTGGTGGAGGGTTTACATCAACAGTTGTAGTGGTAGTATTTGGACATGTACCATTCGTAAAAGAATAAGTTACAGTATATGTTCCTACAGTACTTGTTGCCAAATTAATGGCGCCCGTTCCAGCAGTTAATGATAAACCTGCAGGCAAGGCTGCATAAGTTCCACCACCTTGTCCCGTTTGTGTAACACTTACTGAACCACTTCCACAAAAAGGTGAACCCGCATAACTAATTGATGCGGTTGGCAAAGGATTTACCGTCACAATCCTAAATGCAGAAGTTCTTGAACAACCTGTTGCATTTGTAACTACGACAGTGTAAGAACCAGCCGTCGTTGCAGTATACGTTTGATTTGTTGCAGACGGAATATTCACCCCACCTACTTGCCATTGATAAGTTAAACCTACACCTGCATTTGCAGTAAGTAATACTGAGCCTCCTGCACAAAATGTTGCAGAAGTAGGAGTAGGAATAGTTATCGAAGCAGCTGGTAAAGGATTAACGGTTATCTGAGCTGATGCTTGACCAGCACAAGAATTATTCGAAGCAATCGGATAGGAACCAATTAATGTAAAAGTCACCGGATTAATTGCCGGAACACTTGTTGGATTGTAGTTAACTATAGGGCCAGCTGTTACGCCAGTGGATAACCAAATATAATTTATTCCGGGATCGTCTGGAGACGTGGCAAACAAAGGTAGAATTCCATTTACACAAACGCTTCCGGTGAAACTAGAAAGTGTGTTAATAAATACTGTTGGATTTTGGTTTACAACAATATCCATAGAAATAAAATCGGTACAAGTTGGATCATCAGGGGTAAAAACGTATGTCTGAGTTCCAGCTACGCTATTATCAATCGTTGAAGGAAACCAGGTACCAGTTAGTCCTTCATTCGACGATGAAGGCAACGACGGAGCAACATCTTGAGTACAAACAGGAGGGATTTGATCAAAAGTTGCACATTGAGCATTGACAAAGTTTAAATATACAATTAAAAAATTGAACAAAATCAATACTTTAATCTTACTTGAATATCTTTTTATCATAATTTAAAATTATTCTGAAGTCAACTTTCAATCTAATATTTTGGGAAAATTTAAAACAACTTTTCCATAACACCAAATTAATCAACGAAATTAGTCTAAAAAATTTATACCTCAATCTATTTGTCCAAGAATTCATACGTTACAAAACCAATTTTCGTTGCACTTTCTGAATAGATTTTTTTGATAAATGAATATTTTAACTTTTACGTAATATTAAAGTACTGTATTTCAAAAAATTAAATGTTTAACCGTCGAATAAAACTCATTCGATCTAATATTTTAGTTTGTCACGTAATTTAATTAAATGGTAATAATTTTTTCTCAAATTCAGCGTTCAAAATAACCTCAATCATAGGCTCAAAATTAGAAGTGTTACATCTATTCATCATGAAATAGAATTAATTCATCCATTGAATTTTCCAATAATCATTTTATCTATATTTGGCATTCCTAAAAAAAGGATATTTGAAATAAATTAAACAAATCAATCGATTAAACATGAAAAAACATCTTTTTGCCATTGCAGCCCTTACCCTAGTTGGTAATGTTTGGTCTCAGCGCAAAATCGAGTATGTAGAATATGATTTACCTAACGGTATTCATGTAATCTTACACGAGGAACATGCTACCCCTATTGTTGCCGTATCCATAATGTACCACGTTGGTTCTAAAAATGAAATCCCAACAAGAACTGGATTTGCTCACTTTTTTGAGCATTTGTTATTTGAAGGTTCAACGAATATTGGACGAGGAGAATACAGTGAATTGGTAGAAAAAAATGGTGGAGCGTTGAATGCAAACACTTCACAAGATAGAACTTATTACTACGAATTATTACCTTCTAATCAATTGGAATTAGGTCTTTGGCTAGAAAGTGAAAGACTTTTACATGCGAAAGTTGACAATACTGGTATCGAAACACAACGACAAGTTGTAAAAGAAGAAAAAAGACAAAGAGTTGACAATCAACCTTACGCTTCTTTCTTAACAGAAATGTTCGCGAGAATGTATCAAAAACATCCATATAAATGGCAACCAATTGGTAGCATGGAACACTTGGATGCTGCGCAAGAAGAAGATTATGTGAATTTTTACAGAACATTTTATGTTCCTTCAAATTCTGTACTTTCGATTGCTGGTGACATCAATATTGAAGAAACAAAAAAATGGATTGCAACCTACTATGGATCAATTCCTTCAGGACAAGCAATCAATTTGTTTCGTGATTTTGAAAATCAAAGTGATGATGCTTTCTTGAAAACTTATGGTATTGCAAAAAATAAATTTGATGCAAAAAACTTTTTGGGCTCAAAAGACGCTGAAGCACAAAAAATCATCAAAAAATACAGTGCAATGCCAACTGTTATTCCAAGACCAGAGAGAAATGAACCACCTTTCAAAGGCGTTGTCATTGATACAGTTTACGATAACATCGAACTACCAGCTGTTTTTATGGGATATAGACTTCCTGAACAAACAAATCCTGACGCTTATGCTTTGGATATGCTAAATACTGTACTTTCAGGAGGAACAAGTTCTAGAATGAATAAAAATATCGTTGAGAAAAAACAATTGGCAATGGCTGCATTTTCTTTTGCATTCCCGTTAGAAGATCCAGGATTGGGATTGGTTGCTGCAATTGGTTCTGCTAATGTAGATTTAATTACTTTGCAAAATGCTTTAGATGAGGAAGTAAAATCAGTTCAAGACGCTTTGATTTCACAAGAGGAATTTGAAAAATTGAGAAACGGTAAAGAAAATGACATCATTTCAGCCTACAGTTCAGTTGCTGGAATCGCTGAGAATTTAGCTCAAAATTACATGTACATGGGAAGTACGGCATTAATAAATAGTGAATTAACGAAATACATGGCTGTGACTAGAGAAGACATTCAAAGAGTTGCAAAAAAGTATTTCACTCCTGAAAATCGTGTGATTTTATATTATTTACCGAAACCAAAAAATTAATACGGAATCAAAATTAGAAGAATCAAAAGATTCAAATCCAATATTAGATTTCATATAAATAGATATTCAAATGAAAAAAATAATTTTATCCGGTGCATTGATTTTAGTTGCTGCTACAAGTTTTAGCCAATTAGA
This sequence comes from Flavobacteriia bacterium, assembly GCA_947450325.1. GTDB lineage: Bacteria > Bacteroidota > Bacteroidia > Flavobacteriales_D > Crocinitomicaceae > JAQVCM01. The sequence continues at coordinate 50,010 of CANFUT010000027.1, read as the reverse complement.
TCGATCTGTGCGTCCTAAAGCAGGAACACCACCAACAATAAATATCAAAGATTCAGAGGTTTTCACAACTGAAAACGGCATCACTGTTATTCTTTCTGAAAACCACAAATTACCTAAAGTTTCCATTCGATTGGTAACTGGCTCAGATCCAATGAATGAAGGTTCAAAAGCAGGTTTATCTAAAATAGCAGGACAATTAATTATGTCTGGAACAACCAATCGTTCAAAAGACAAATTAGATGCAGAAGTTGATTACATTGGAGCAACTTTAAATGCAGATGGAGAATCTATGTATTTATCTTGTTTGACAAAACATGTTGAAAAAGGTTTGACATTGATGACAGACGTTTTGTTTAACGCAAATTTCCCAGATTCAGAATTTGAAAGAATCAAAAAACAAAACGAATCTGCATTATTATCTGCAAAATCAAGTCCAGATGAAATGTCTGACAACGCAGAAAGAAAAGCAAATTTTCCAAATGGACATCCTTACGGAGAAATCATGACGGAAGCTACCTTAGCTGCGATTAACAAAACCGATATTGAAAGCTATTTCAAAAGAGTATTTACACCAAGAGGAAGCTATTTAGTGATTGTTGGAGATGTAAACAAAGCGCAAGCAACTGAAATGGTAAACAAATATTTCAGTACTTGGAAAGGTGGACCAGTATACAAAGCTGAATTAGGAGAAGGTCAATTTAACAAAGGAAATCGTGTGATTTTTGTTAAAAAACCAGGTGCAGTTCAGTCGAAAGTTTCTATTTCTTTTCCAGTAAAAATGAAACCAGGACAACCAAATCAATTGCCATTAACTGTTACTAACGGCATTTTAGGTGGTGGAGGTTTTGGAACACGTTTGATGCAAAACTTACGTGAAGACAAAGCATACACTTATGGTTGTTATTCAGGAATTGATATTACAGACAACGGAAGTTGGTTCTCAGCATCTGGAAACTTCAGAAATGATGTAACTGACAGTGCGATTGTTCAAATCTTAAAAGAACTTGACAATATTGGAAACAGTTATGTAAAAGAGTCTGAAATCAATTTGACTAAATCAGCAATGGCTGGCGGTTTTGCTCGCTCTTTAGAAAACCCTCAAACGATCGCAAGATTTGCATTGAACATTATTCAAAATAATTTACCAAAAGATTACTACCAAACTTATTTGAAAAGATTGGATGCGGTTAATACTGAAAATGTATTGGAAATGGCTCAAACATATTTCACTTCAAAAAACTGCAACATCATCGTTGTAGGAAACGAGGAAATTATTGAGAAATTAAAAGTATTTGATGCTGACGGAAAAATCGAAATGTTTGACGCATTCGGAAACGTTGCTAAAGAAGTAAAACCAGCTGATATTACCAAGGAGCAATTAATTGAAAAATATGTTTTTGCAACTACTGGAACGACTTCAATGAAAGCTGCGAACAAAGCGATCAAAAAAATCAAATCTGTAAAGCAGGTGATGGAAATGTCAGCACAACAAATTCCTGCACCATTGACGATGACAACTTATTTCGTTGCACCAAACAAAGAGGCAATGAAAATTGAGATGCAAGGAATGATGATTCAAAAAGAATATTTTGATGGAAAAGCAGGTGCATCATCAAACATGCAAACTGGAAAGAAAGACTTGACTGCGGAAGAAATAGCAAGCAAACAAAAATCTGCAGGGCTTTTCCCAGAATTGACTTATGCGACTTCTGGATTGAAAGTTGAAATGGTAGGAATTGAAGAAGTCAACAATACTGAGGCTTATGTCTTAAAAATTGTTGATGGAGACAAACAATCATTTGACTATTATGACACAAAATCGTTTATGAAAATCAAATCTGTTTCAATTCAAAAAGAAGGTGACCAAGTAGTTGAAGCTTCAAGGTCGTTCAGTGATTTCAAAATTGTAAATGGACTACAATTCCCTCATAAAATGAGTTTAATGATGGGTGATTTAGGTTTAGAAGGTAAAGTTATTTCAATTGAAGTTAACGGAACGGTTGACGAAACTACTTTTAAATAAATATCTCCCACACCCCCTTTTAAAAGCCTGTGTTTTGAAAAAAATACAGGTTTTTTTTATTTCTCCCCCTTTAAAAAATGCTAAACTTATCAGTATTTAATTATTTTTGCTGAAAAAACTAGAGAAAGAAATGTTAGAAGCTATCAATTTAGGACACGTAAGTTACGAAATAGACAACCTAGGCATTGCAACTATCGAATTTGGACATCCATTAAGCAACTCATTACCAGGTAAAATCTTACAGAAAATAGCTGATACAATTACAGAACTTGGAAATAACAGTATTGTTAAAGTAATTGTATTAAAATCATTTGGGGAAAAATCATTTTGTGCAGGAGCTAGTTTTGATGAATTAATTTCAATCAGAGATTTAGAAACAGGGCAAAAATTCTTCTCTGGATTTGCGAATGTGATCAATGCTTGTAGAAAATGTCCAAAATTCATTATTGGACGTGTTCAAGGAAAAGCAGTTGGAGGTGGTGTTGGAATGGCTTCAGCAGTTGATTATTGCTATGCTACAAAAAATGCAGACGTTAAACTATCAGAACTAGCTGTTGGAATCGGACCTTTTGTTGTCGGACCAGCTGTTACTCGTAAGATTGGAACATCCGCGATGAGTCAGTTAGCCATTGACGCAACTTCATGGAAAAGTGCTGAATGGGCGAGAGAAAAAGGTTTGTATGCTGAGTTATTTGATACAATCGAAGAAATGGATATTGCTATTGATAAATTAGCAGAAAATTTAACCAAGTCTAATCCAGAAGCCATGTCGATGCTAAAAAGCATTTTTTGGGAAGGGGCAGAAAATTGGGATGAATTATTGCATGAACGAGCAGGAATGAGTGGGAAATTGGTGTTGTCAGATTTCACTGTTAACGCGATTAATTCTTTCAAAGCAAAATAGGTTAAAATAATACACATTGAAATGCGTCATAAAATTTAAATTTGTGACGCATTTTTATTTTTGCAAATTTCAATCTTAAAAGACAGTAAATCTGCAAATTCACCTTGTAATGAGTACGAAATTGAATATATTTCAAATTTCGTTTGTTAATAAAATCTTTAAGTTGTATCTTTGCACCCCCAAATTAGGGGAATTGTCTTATTTAATTAATATTTATTGTGGATACATTAAGTTACAAAACGAAGTCTGCTAACACAGAAACCTCTGGAAAGAAGTGGTTGTTGGTAGATGCCGAAGGCCAAACAGTTGGTCGCTTGGCGAGTGAGGTAGCGAAGTTGATACGTGGAAAACACAAACCAAACTTCACACCACACGCAGACTGCGGAGATAACGTAATTGTTATTAATGCAGAGAAAGTATCATTTTCTGGTACTAAATTGGTGAACAAAGAGTATGTTCGCTACACGGGTTACCCAGGTGGGCAAAGAATTTTGACTGCACAAGAAATTTTACAAAAACACCCTCAACGTTTGATTGAGAAAGCTGTAAAAGGAATGTTGCCAAAAAATACTTTGGGACGTAATTTATTTACTAACTTGAAAGTTTACGTAGGTCCTGAGCACAAGCAAGAAGCTCAAAAACCTGAAGTAATTACTTTTAGCTCATCTAAAAAATAATTATGGAAATTATCAACACATTAGGAAGAAGAAAAACTTCTGTTGCCAGAGTTTACATGAAAAAAGGTACTGGTAAAGTTATCGTAAATAAAAAAGAATACAAAGAGTTCTTTCCTGTTGCGATGTTACAATCAAAAATTCAACACCCTTTCCAATTGACGGATACTGTTGATCAATATGATGTAACTGTAAACGTTATGGGTGGAGGTATCAACGGACAAGCTGAGGCTATTCGTTTAGGTATTTCAAGAGCACTTGTAAAAGTATCTGAGGATTTGAAACCAGCATTGAAAGCTGAAGGTTTGATGACGCGTGACCCAAGAATGGTTGAGCGTAAAAAACCAGGACAGCCGAAAGCACGTAAGAAATTCCAATTCTCAAAACGTTAATATTAAAATATTTTGGCGGTTGTTTAGTATCCAAGCGATTGAGTATATGCCTCTGGCTCCCTCGTTACGCTGATTACTAAAGGAACGTAAACAATTAAAAAACAATACTAAAATGTCAAAAGTAGGTTTTCAAGAGTTATTAGACGCAGGTGTACACTTCGGTCACCAAAAAAGAAAGTGGAATCCAGCAATGGCACCATACATCTTCGATGAGAAGAAAGGTATCCACATTATCGATCTAAATAAGACAATTGCTCATCTTGATCAAGCATGTGCAGCGATGACACAAATCGCAAAATCAGGTAAAAAAGTTCTTTTCGTAGCTACAAAGAAACAAGCGAAAGAAATCGTATCTGAACGCGTAAAAGCTGTAAACATGCCGTTCGTAACTGAACGTTGGTCAGGTGGTATGTTGACCAATTTCCAAACGACTCGTAAATCGATTCGTAAAATGGCTTCAATTGATAAAATGAAGACAGATGGAACGTGGGATACACTTTCTAAAAGAGAGCGTTTATTCAAAACTCGCCAACGTGAGAAGTTGGAAAAAAACTTTGGTTCTATTGCTGATATGACTCGTCAACCAGCAGCTATTTTCTTGGTAGATATCTTAAAAGAAAATATCGCTATGCACGAAGCAAAAAGATTGAACATTCCAATCTTTGCAATGGTAGATACCAATTCAAATCCAAAATTTGTTGATTTCCCAATTCCAGCAAATGATGATGCTACAAAATCAATTTCAATTATTTTGGATGCGATTTGTGACGCTATCAAAGTAGGTTTGGAAGATCGCAAAAACACCAAAGATAAAGGTGCGGATAAAACTGAAGTTGCAGAAGAAGTAGCTGTTGCAGCTGCTCCAGAAGTTACTGAAGCGAAAGAAGAAACAAAAGAAGATTAATCAAACAATAAAAATTTTACTATCATGGCAATTACAGCTGCAGATGTAAATAAATTGCGCCAACAAACTGGTGCTGGAATGATGGATTGCAAGAATGCATTGACAGAATCTAATGGAGATTTTGAAGCTGCAATCGATATCCTTCGTAAAAAAGGACAAAAAATCGCTGCAAAACGCGGTGAAAATGAAGCTAAAGAAGGTTTAATCTTCTCTCAAGCTTCAGCAGACGGAAAAACAGGAGTAATCATGGCATTGAACTGCGAAACAGATTTCGTAGCAATGAACGATAACTTCCGTGCTTTTATGCAATCTTTGGTTGATGTTGCTTTGAAACATTTGCCAAATACAATTGAAGAATTGAAAGCACTTCCTTACGATGATAAATTGTCTATCAAAGAAAAAATCACTGAACACGTAGGTGTGATTGGTGAGAAATTAGATCTTTCTAAATATGCAAAAATCAGCGCGGAGCAAGTTTCTGCCTACAATCACCCAGGTAACCAATTGGCTACTTTGGTTGGTTTGACAGTTAATTCTGCTGCTGCTGAAGACGCTGGAAAACAAGTTGCAATGCAAATTGCTGCTATGAATCCGTTGGCATTGAATAAAGAAGGTATCGACCAAAACACAATTGACCGTGAATTGGAAATTGGAAAAGAATTGGCTATCCAAGAAGGAAAACCAGCTGAAATGGCTGAAAAAATCTCTCAAGGACGTTTGAATAAATTTTTCCAAGAAAACACTTTGTTAAGCCAACAATTTGTTCGCGACAACAAAGTAACTGTTGAGGAATTCTTGAACTCAGCTGAAAAAGGTTTAACAGTAACTTCTTTCGAGCGTTTCGCAATGAAATAAGTAATTGAAATATTTTTTTGAAAGGGTTGGATTTTTTCCAACCCTTTTTTTATGCCCAATTCTAACTTTTGAAAAAGAAGCATTTCACTTTGTACCTCATTTTTTCCCTTTTTTAACTATATTTGTCTGCATCTTTCAAAAACTTGAATTTCATGAAATACAAACGCATCCTTCTAAAATTAAGTGGTGAGTCATTAATGGGCGACAAACAATTTGGAATTGATAACAATAGAATCAATTCTTATGCATTACAAATCAAAGAAATTTGTGAAAAAGGCATAGAAGTAGCAATTGTAATTGGTGGAGGAAACATTTTCAGAGGAGTTCAAGCTGAAGAAGGTGGAATGGATAGAACCCATGGAGATTATATGGGAATGTTAGCAACAATGATCAATAGCATGGCTTTACAAGCTGCTTTAGAATCTGTGGGATTGAAAACAAGATTACAATCTGCCATCGAAATGAAAGAAATCGCTGAACCTTATGTTAGACGACGCGCTGTTCGCCATTTAGAAAAAGGTCGTGTTGTAATCTTCGGCGCAGGAACAGGAAATCCATACTTCACAACTGATTCAGCCGCTTCATTGAGAGCTATTGAAATCAATGCTGATGTAATTTTGAAAGGAACAAGAGTTGACGGAATTTACACTGCAGATCCATTCAAAGATCCAACTGCAACCAAATATGAAACAATCACTTTTGATGATGTTTACAGCAAAGGCTTGCAAGTGATGGATATGACAGCATTCACATTGTGTAAAGAGAATGACTTGTCAATTATTGTTTTCGATATGGACACACCTGGTAATTTGAAAAAATTATTAGACGGTGAAAAAGTTGGTACAATCGTTCAAAACTAAGATTGAAAAATAATATATTTCCAATTTCAATTACAAATTGATTATGACTGAAGAGATTCAAATGATTTATGATGAGTTGAAAAGCTCAAACGCCAAAACACTAGTTCATTTAGAAAATGAACTACAAAAAGTACGCGCAGGAAAAGCGACGCCATCCATGATACAAAGTGTAATGGTCGATTATTATGGCTCCCCTACTCCAATCACTCAAGTTGCTAATATTTCGACATTAGACGCAAGAACAATTACTGTTCAACCATGGGAAAGAGCTATGTTGCCAGAAATCGCTAAAGGAATTATCAATTCAAATCTAGGATTTGCTCCACAAAACAACGGAGAAGTGATTTTGATTAATGTACCACCATTGACAGAAGAACGTAGAAGAGAAATGGTAAAAAAGGCCAAAGCAGAAGGAGAACATGCTAAAGTTGGAATTAGAAACAACAGAAAAGATGGCATCGACATGATCAAAGATTTGAAAAATGAAGGAATGTCTGAAGATTTAGCAAAAAGTGCAGAAATCGAAGTGCAAAATATTACCAATAGTTACATCAAAAAAGCTGAAGATATTATTGATGCCAAGGAGAAAGACATTATGACTATCTAATTTCTTTTTATTTAAAATAAGATTTAAAAAAGCTGTAACATTCAAAGATTACAGCTTTTTTTTGTTTTGAGAAAATCGATAAAAAGAAGCATTTTTAGAGCCTCTGAGATATTACACTATTTCGATTAAGTTTATGTTGATTGCACTTTAACTAAATTACTTCGATTCCCACAGGACAGTGGTCAGAACCAAATACCTCATTCAAAATAAAAGAAGATTTTACATTTGGCAGAAAATTTTCAGTCACCAAAAAGTAATCTATTCTCCAGCCAACATTCTTCTCTCGAGCTCCACCTCTGTATGACCACCAAGAATATTTTACTTCCGCATGATTCAATTTTCTGAAAGTATCAATTAATCCAGCTTCGTGGTAAGCATCCATTCCATCAATTTCTTCTTGCATAAAACCAGCAGACTTATTGTAATTCGCTTTTGGTCTAGCTAAATCAATTTCTTTGTGCGCAACATTAAAATCGCCACAAACAACTACAGGTTTTTTTATCTCCAATTCTTTTAAGTAATTTAAAAAATCAGCATCCCATTTTTGTCTGTAACCCAATCTTAACAATTCACTTCCTGAATTCGGTACATAAACAGTAATCAAAAAGAAATCAGCAAATTCAGCACAACTAACTCTTCCCTCTTGGTCATGTTCCTCTAAACCCATATCAAACGTGATTGAAAGAGGTTCAGTTTTAGTTATAATAGCTGTACCTGAATAACCTTTTTTGACAGATTCATTCGCATAAACATGAAATCCTGTGAGTGGTTTCAAAGTTTCTACTACTTGCTCAACTGAGGCTTTTGTTTCTTGAAGGCAAATAATATCTGCATTTATTGACAGCATGTCTTGAAAAAATGTTTTTTGAGCAATTGCTCTTATTCCGTTGACATTAAAAGAAATAATCTTCATAGCTACTTTTTTTGGCTAAAGTTAAATAATAAGGTTATCTTTTGAAATAAATTGAGAATACTAAAAAAAATATTTTAGATTTGAGATTGTAAAATACATTTATGAAAATTTTTATTCCCTTCACACTTTCAATTATTTTTTTCCTTAGTTCATGCCTAGGAGGAAACTCACTATTTAAAAAGAAACCAAAATTTGAATATGGAAAAATAGCCAACAACACCTATTCCAATTCATTTTTAGGTTTGGAAGTTTCACTTCCTGAAACTTGGACAGTAGATACCAGTAAGAAATATGAATCCCCATTTAGTCCTCATTTTTTAGAAGCAGATCTATTTGATGAAAATCAAAATGCAATTATTTCTTTAAATATTGTCGGTCACAAAAAAAATCCCTTTTCTAGTGACGAGACATTACTTCAGTATATAGAAGATTCGAATAAAAATTTAGGAATTTTGTATGAAAAAGATGAACACAGAGAATTTATAAAAGAAATCAAAATTGCCAAAAAAGACTTTTATAGAAATCGAGTTGTTTTATTAGTAGATTCTCAAGCGTTATTTATGGATGAATATGCAACCGAAAAAAATAGCTACTTTTATTCTTTGACCTTCTCGTATTCAGACACGCTTAATAGAACTTTGGTAGATGATGTTCTTGCCAAAGTCAAGATTCACTAAGAAAACAAAAGGATATACACAGTAGATAAAAAATTCTAATCAATCTCCTCAAAATCATCAAACTTATTATCATCATTTTTGTTCCGCGATTGAAACTGACGATTTACTGTAACTAGCGGTGCTCCAGAAAGTAAATATGAAAATCCATTCAACAGTTTGAACAAAATGCTCATCAGAACAAAAAATCCTACTATTTTAAAGATGAATCCGAAAATGGGTGTACTTTCAATATCCAAAATACTATCATAGAACCATGTACTTATTGGATTTTGAGCATATTCAGGAAAGAAAACAAAAGCTGTGAAAAATAAAATTGATAACGTAATGATAGAAATTTCTGCTTTTAAATTAAACATGGTGGAAATCGCTGGCATTGGATTTCCTGCCATCTTGAAAATAGCTGAACGGTTTTGTCTGTTTTGCAATTTTCCTGTGAAATAAATAATCAAAATCAAGCCAGCAAGAATCAACTCATTGGGCATCAAAATACTGGAATCCTCCTTTTGTACACAAAATAAAAAAGTGACATTGACCAAGAAAAAATATTGAACTGATTTCAATAAATACTCTTCAAAAACGGTTTTTGTTCTACCTCCTCGCAATAAGGTTAAAAGCATATTTAAGATTCCCCAAATGAATCCAAAAATGGCAAAAACTACGCCTAACCGAAATGCTAAATCAATAAATTTCACACCACAAATTTGCAAAAAATAAATGTTCTAAACCAAAATTTACGAAACTTTAGCGCTTTAAGTGATATATTTGAGCCACTAAATAAATTTTTATGAAAAGAATATTGCTTTCGATCAGTTTTGCCTTCACTTTTTTCTTGTCTCAGGCGGAAGAAGGAATGTTGATTCCATCACTTATTGCCGCTTTTCAAGACGACATGCAGGCGATGGGTATGAAACTGACTGCTGAAGACATTTACAGTGTGAACAAGGCGAGTATCAAAGATGCAATTTTGCAATTTGGTGGCGGATGTACAGCTGAAATCGTATCTGATAAAGGTTTAATTTTAACCAATCACCATTGTGGTTATTCACAGATTCAATCACACTCATCATTGGAACACGATTACTTAAAAAATGGTTTTTGGGCAAAAAATTACGATGAAGAGTTGACTAATCCGGGTTTGACTGCAACACGAATTGTACGAATTGAAGATTTAACCAAAGAAGTTTTGAAAGGAACTGAAGGCATTCAAGATTTGGCGCAACGTCAAGCGATTATAGCAAAAAATATTGAAGCGTTGAAAAAGAAAATGGTTGAAGGGACAAACTATCAAGCCGATATCAAAGCCTTTGATTATGGAAATAGTTATTACTGCATGGTGACTGAGATTTTCTTAGATGTTCGTTTGGTTGGAACGCCTCCAAATGCCATTGGAAAATTTGGTGGTGATACTGACAATTGGGTTTGGCCGCGTCATACGGGAGATTTTTCTGTTTTCAGAATTTATGTTGGAAAAGACAACAAACCAGCTCCTTACTCCAAAGAAAATGTGCCTTACACTCCTCTACACTTCTTGCCAATTGCTGCAGGCGATAGAATTCCTGGAGAATTTACGATGGTTTACGGTTTCCCAGCTACAACTGAGCAACATTTAGTTTCTACGCAAATCAAACACATTATCGAAAAGGAAAGACCTGCTAGAATCAAAATGCGTGAGAAATCACTTTCTGTAATTGATGCAGGAATGCGTTCTTCAGATCAAATTCGAATTCAATACAGCGCCAAACAAGCGAGTATTGCGAATGCATATAAAAAATGGATTGGTCAAGTGGATGGTTTGGAAAGATTAGGCGCCGTTGCCATGAAAGAAGCTTCAGAAAAAGAGTATACTGAAAAAGCATTGTCAAATCCATTGTGGAAAGATACTTATGGAACTGTTGTTGAAAAAATGAAGAAATTAATCAGCGACAATGTGCAATACGATTTCGGATATGCAATGACTTCGGAATATTTGAATATTGGACCTGAATTTTTCAAAGTTGCACGTGGCGTGGATGACATCGTTAAAAACTACGCAAAGTATAAGGAAAGTGGAGAATTGACAGCAAAAATTGCTAAATACCGAGATGGCGTAGAGAAATTCTTCAAAGACTACGACGCAAATATCGACCAACAAATCTTTAATTTATTGCACGAGGAATACATCAAACAAATGGATCCTGCGAATGTATCTGCCATTGTAAAAAAACAAAATACAGCGGCTTGGTCGAAAGCAATTTACAGCAAATCAGTACTGACAAACAAAGATCGATTGTTGGCTTTCTACGATAATTTCAAAGAGAAATCAGTTACATCAATCATGAAAGATCCTGGTTACTTGTTGTATTTTGAAATCACAACAGTTTACCAATCAAAAATTTTACCTGGTGTAAGAAGTTTGTACACGCAAATGGACGATTTATTGAAGGTTTATGTGGAAGGAAAACAAAAAATGTACCCTGAAGGCAAACATTGGCCAGATGCAAATAGCACCCTGAGAATTACCTACGGAAAATTAGAAGGTTCAGCACCTAGAGATGGAATGACTTACACCGAACATACAACAACCGCAGGAATTATCGAAAAGTACAAAACAGGAAATCCTGATTTTGAATTGCTTCCTGGAATGTTGGATATTTACCAGAAAAAAGATTTTGGAGACTATGCGCAAAATGGCGAGTTGTGGGTTTGTTTTTCAGGTTCAAATCACACTACTGGAGGAAATTCTGGTTCGCCAGTTTTGAACGCCAATGGCTATTTAATGGGATTGAATTTTGATAGAACTTGGGAAAGTACCATGAGCGATTACATGTTTGACCCTACAAGATGCAGAAATGTGGTAGTCGATATTCGCTACGTGATGTGGGTAATGGACAAATACGCAGGTGCAACCCACTTAGTGAAAGAAATGAAATTGATGAAATAAACTAGATTATTTCTTAAATCTTAAATCCGCTGCATTAATTTGTAGCGGATTTTTTTTGAACTAAAATTATTCAATCGTACAAATGCAGATTGATCCTACGCGCGGGCGAAGGGCGGTAGCTTTTTGAAAGAAACAGCCGCGAACACGTGTTTTGCGGCTGCGACGAATGAAGCACACGCAAAACCACAGTGTTTCCGTGCTGGATCTGAAAAAACTTTAGCCCGAAGACCGATTACGCGCCCACAAAAAACTTAAAAAATCTCAAAAAAAGCTGTGCGTACATAAAATTTTTCTACATTTACAATTATGGAAAATGTACAATTAGAAAATGCGCCGTTGTGCTCCTTGTTGGGAATCAAATACCCGATAATCATGGCACCGATGTTTTTGGTTTCAAATGCGGAGATGATTATTGCTGGAATTCAATCTGGAATTACGGGTGCGATTCCTGCGTTGAACTACCGAACTACGGAAGAATTACGCACTGCCATTCGATTTATTCGTTCGAAAGCTGATGGACCTTTTGGAATCAATTTAATTGTCAATAAATCAAATTTTCTATACAAAGAACAACTGCAAATTATCTGCGAAGAAAAAGTGGATTTCATCATTACATCACTCGGTTCGCCTGAAGAAACCATTCTCGCTGCACACGCAGCTGGAGTGAAAGTTTTTTGCGATGTGACTGACGTTCGCTATGCACAAAAAGTAGAATCATTAGGCGCTGATGCGGTCATTGCGGTAAACAAAGAAGCTGGCGGACATGCAGGAAATATTTCTTACCACGAATTGATTCCTGCCCTTCAAAAAGCGGTTAAAATTCCCGTGATTTCTGCTGGTGGTGTGGGTGATTCGGCAAGTTTACAAAAAATGATGTCGCTTGGAATTGCTGGCGTTTCAGTTGGTACAATATTCATTGCTTCGGAAGAATCTGGCGTAACACCTGAATACAAAAAAGCTTGCGTTGATTACAGCGCAAAAGACATCGTGATGACAACCAAACTTTCTGGTTCGCCTTGCACGGTGATCAATACGCCTTATGTCAAAGAAATTGGAACGCAACAAAATTGGCTGGAAAAAATCTTGAATAAAAACAAGCGCTTGAAAAAGTGGTTCAAAGCGTTCACGTTTTACAAAGGCATGAAAAAATTGCAAAATGCGGCTTTTGGTGCCACTTACAAAACAGTGTGGTGCGCTGGTCCGACAATTGACTACATTCATTCTATTCGTCCTGTGAAAGAAATCGTACAAGAATTGGTGAAAAATGACTGAAGCGAAACCACAAATTAGCATGCGGAAAATGCAATGGATGATTTTCCTACTTGGATTGGTCAAAATTCCCTTGATTGGATTTGTTAGACCGCGATTGATTGAACTTTCTGACGAAAAAGTAGCTGTTAAGATCAAGTTTCGACGACGCACCAAAAATCATTTAAACTCCATGTACTTTGGCGCATTGGCCGTTGGCGCAGATGTTGCTGGTGGAATTCATGCTTTTTACTTTGCAGAAAAAATGAATAAAAAAGTGTCGTTCGCTTTCAAAAGCATGGATGCCGAATTTTTAAAACGTGCTGAATCAGATGTCATTTTTGAATGCAACGAAGGCGCGAAAATTGAATCAATCATTGCTGAAAGTTTCGAAAAACAAATCCGCATCAATCAGCTTGTGCGCGTAGATGCGAAAAATTTGTCGAACGAAATTGTCGCCACTTTCGACATGGTAATTTCTGTGAAAGTAAAATAGCTAAGCTTTCTTCCAAGCCCTTGTCATTTCTCTTTTTCCCGGAGGACCAGGCAACGCTTCAATCGTAAATCCAGCTGATTTTAAATCTCTTTTGACTTGTCCTTTGGCGCAATAGGTAACCAAAATTCCGTTGGGTTTAAGTGAATAAAATAGCTTTTCAAAATGCGACAATTGCCACATATCGTCTTGCGTACGAGGACCAAAAGCATCAAAATAAATCAAATCGTATTGTTTGGTTTCGAAGGTGAATTCTTCTAATTTTTGTAAGATTTTGCGCAAAGTGAAATTAGGAGAAATAACCTCATCTGAATCCCAACTAACCGCGTGAATTTTGAGATAATTGGCTTTGCTTTCTTCGTTTTCAAAAAGTGAAACATAATCCAAGGCTTCAATTTCTTCGGCACTCACGGGATAAGCTTCTAGCCCATCATAATGAATATTTTGCTGATTGATTTCAGCTGCTTCGCAAGTCAAAATAGCATTCAAACCTGTACCAAAACCAACTTCAAAAATTGAAACTTCCTTTTGATCTTTGAAACATTCCAATCCGTATTTTAAAAACACATGTTTTGCTTCTTGCAACGCGCCGTGAGAAGAATGATAATTTTCATTCCAATCAGGCATATGAATCGTTTTGGATCCATCTGCAGTTACAATAATTTCTCTCTTCACTTGCATAAAGCAAAGGTAATGGAAAGAAAAAGAATTAGCGCTTCCGATTCTTTTTGTTTCACTTTAAAAAGCGTTTATCCTTGTTTCTTGGTCCAATTGCAACCAACGCCTTCGTAAAAATAGGTGTCCTTGCATTTCTCATATTCAGCAGCGCGTTTTCGGTACAACTTCAAATTCTCATCTCCCCTAGCCGTCAATGCCAACATGTATTTTAGAAAAGCAATTTCTTCTTTATTTTGATTTTTTTTCAAAGCTTTCAAATAATATTGACTTGCTCTCGACATACAAATGTGGTTCGTTTTTCTCAAAAAAGCACCTCGGTCAGCGTTCCAAAAATAGGTCATTACATGCCAATTTTTTCCTTCAGATGAAAAGTTGTACCAGGCATTGCCCAAAGCAATCATGGCAGTGCGATCACCAATTTTTGCAAATTTTTCCAGTTCGACCATTTTGGTCATAATTTGCTTCCTATTCATGGGTGTCAAATTTTCATAGTCGTGAATTTCTTTCACGATTTTAAAAGGTGAAGTTTCAAGTGTCTCTGCCCTGCTGTATTCTATGTCCCAATAAATATCTGGAATAGTAGACATTACCTCGCTGGCTTGATTTGTCTTTCCCGTTCGCAAATACATCCGTGAAAGCAAAATTCTGAATTCATAGTCATTTTGAAATGGCTGATAACAAAATTCTTCCAATGCTGATTTACGTTTTTTCTGAAAAATATGCACTAATTTTTCTACACTTCGGATATCTGTTTTGTTGTCATAATAATCGAAAGGACTGTAAAATGAAATTTTTTCATTGAACTTGGTTTTGGCATAATAGCTAAAAATTCCTGCAAAATGATTTAGTTGCTGACTTTCAAAAGCCTTTGATAAATAACTACATAAGGAATACATTGCTCGATCTGATTCAAAAACGCCGTTTCGCTTTTTAAGGAGGTATTTCATTTCTTTCGCAACGTCATTTTGGATTTGTTGAGCACTTAAATCTTCACTTGTCGCAATGATGCAAGTTTTTAAAATGTGTTTCTGAAACAAAACTTCATTATTTGAACTTTTAACTAAATCCAAGTGCATTTTGGCATCTTCAACCCTATGTAAAAACAAATTCAATTGTGTCAACATCAAGTGATATTGCGCAGGATTTTCCTGTTTCCAATTATTTAATGATTCTATTAAGTTCTTGAATCTTTCTAACTGAGGGTGTATATATTCAAATTTGACCTTTGAAGGTTTTTCGACATAGTAATCCGCAGCATAATAAGGATTGAATTCATTGGCATAAACGTCAAATGCACGATCTCCTTGTTCTTCTTCAAACTTGTTAAATTCTCGTATCAAAATCAATTTCAAGTGTGGATGATTGGGCGAATATTTCACAATTGAATCGATGGAATTGAGATCAATAAAATAATTATTGAATTGTTTGATTACATATAAATCAGCAATTTCTTCTGGGTTTTTAGCGTATTTAAGTTGCGACTTGAAATAAACGGAACGATACAACTTTTTGGAAATCGCTTGTTTATTGCTCGAATGACGGAAAACCAGCGCGTGTAAATAATTTGCGTAAGGATTTGTATTTGCCTTGCGCGCTTCATCCCACGCTCGATATTCATCGTCATGGTAAAACTTCATCGGTTTGAAATCTGCTTGGCGTTCTGAATAATAATGTGTTGCCCACCAATCTAATACGGTTTTCTCTTTTCCAACGCCAAAATACTGTTGATAAATTCGGTGAAATTGCGCCTTGTTTTCATTGTAAAAAGCCAATCTCAACAACTGAAAAGCGTACTTCTTTTTCCAGAAGCGATTGTGTTTTTCTTTAATGATTTTTTCACCTTCAACCATCAATTTTGGCAAGGTCTTTTGACGTTCTATGTAACTTTTTTCATCCCAAGGATCCAGTGCTGTGATATTGAATTCACAAGACTTGGCAAAGTTTACAAAGCGTTTCGATTCTGAATTTTGTTGAATTTCTTTCCAAAAAGCCAAACTTTTGATTTCCGATTCCGCATGTCCACCAAAAAAATAATCTTGAATTTCGGCAATGCTACTTTTGAGTTTCAATTTATTCTTCCATTCTTTGGCTAGTGCGATTTCATCTGCGTTATTAGGCACACCTGAGTAACTTTGCAGGTTGATGCTGTAATACATCGGTCGCAGCGATTTTTGTTGAAACAAATCAGCATTAAAAAGCGAAAAACGCATATTTTCTGCAGGATAATACCAACCGCATGCATTTGCTTGAAAAACAAATAGCAGCGAAATTGAAGCCTTAAAAAGTGGCGAAAATGGATTTAATTTCTTTTGCATTGATTTCTATTTTTGAATGATCTAATTGATATAATATCACGCGTGGATTTGGATTGGTATTTTTTTGACCTAAAATCTTCGTCAACTTTTCGACTGATTTTAAGTCAACAGTTTCTTTTCGAACTTGATCCCCTTCCTTCAAGGTCAAATTGGTAAATGAATAATTGCTTAGCACAGTAAATTTCATCACGCTCTCATCTGAATCTTGCTGCTTATTTTTTTCAAAGTTGAAAGCATAATCTTCCAAAATAGAGGCATCAAAAAGTGCATTTAATTGGCCATTTCGATAAGATGCACCCCAAGAAAAAATCGGCAGCGCATAATCTAATGGCAACGGATAATTGAATTTCGCTGGAAGGTATTTTTGAATCTCTTTCAGATCAAAAATCGAATTGATGCCATCATTGTGTTGAATATTACCAACATTATAGCACATTAACATGCCTTTGTCCACTGGCGGAACACCCATTTCTTTGCGGTATTTGAAAGGATAAAGTCGAATAGTCGCAGAAATTGTTTTATCGTTGAAACGCTTTTTACAAGAGCGCAGAAAAGTGAAATATTTTTCCTTGGTAGAAGGTGTCCAATCACAATCAAATTGAATTTCATTAAAGCAACTCATGTAATTGTCGACCAATGAATCCAAATTTTTGAACTTTTTGACTTCAAGTTCAGGATAAAGAATTTGGTATGGATCTTCACCTTCTTTATAGACATAATCTTCATATTGATTTTGATCATTCATTTGATAAAACAAAATCCTCAATTTTTGGTAAATCTGCTGTGGCAGTTGTTTTGCTGCAGAGTCAGATAGGTGCTTGAAAGTCTCGTTAGTGATGTAAATGACTGGAACGAAATTTTGAATTCCATTAAAGTCATCCACTGTATTTTCAAAATTCAAAGGTGATACTGGTACAACACAATCGAGTTCATCAGACCATTCAACATCAAACATGCGTACGTACAAGTGATTCGTTTTGAATTGAGCGAAATTGGGGTCATCTGCTGGATTTCTCCAATTCGTTTTCCAAGCATAAAAACCATGTTCAGCGCGAAATTTTGGAATTAACTTTTTGTTTTTAGAAGATTGATTGGCACAAGAAAAACAGTAAGATACCATTACGAGAAAAATGAGAATACGTCGCATGACTTTTAATTTATTTGAACAAATGTATAGTGTCGAATACAATGCTTTGCTTTATTTTCCGCCAAAAGAAAAGTTGATTTATTATTCGCAGACTATTTGAAATTATTCGCATATAAATCAATTTTTACCCCGAAATCGACAATACTTCATGGTTTTTTAATGTTCAATTAACTTCAAAAGTGATTTATTTATAGCGCATTATATAATCTACTATGAAAAACATTATTTTTTTTCATTCAAAAAACTTGCACAAAGGAAATATATGTGTACCTTTGCAACGCTTTAAGCGAAAAGCATACACAATTTTGAAAGTACAATCTGACTGTTGTCAGGACGTTTTTTAGAAAATGTTTTCAAATATTGGTTTGGTAGTTCAGTTGGTTAGAATACATGCCTGTCACGCATGGGGTCGCGGGTTCGAGTCCCGTCCAGACCGCCAAAAGTATCCTAAAAAATACTCAAAAGCGCATAAAACCCTTTAAATCATACGATTTAAAGGGTTTTTTATTTTAGGACTATTTCATTTTAGTCATAATAATATAAAAAAAAAGTGAACAAGTCGGTTAACAATTGTATACTTGCATTTTTGTTAACCTTTTTAGATTTAGTTTTCTGATTGTTAATTAATTAAGTTGTTTTAGTTTGTACGGTTTTGATGTTCGTTAATCATCTATTCAGAGCGAATGGGTGAACAAAATCAAACAAATTAAATAAGATGAAACAAAACTATTCACTTCTCTTTTGGTTGAACACCTCTAGGATGCAATTAGGTAAAGCAGCTATTTATTGTAGAATTACAGTAAATGGAAAACGAGCAGAACTATCAGTCAAGAAATTTGTAGATCCAGATAAATGGATTAAGAAAGCTGGGATGGTAAAAGGTTCTTCAGAAGAAGCTCGAACCATAAATAATCAGTTAGATTTTATTCGAACAGCTGTTTATAAGATTTATGTTGAACAAACTTCACTAGAAAAATTTATTACCTCCGATTTACTTAAAAATCAATTGATCGGAAATACAGAAAAGGAGAAAACATTTCTGGAAGCATTTCGGTACCATAACGACCAAATGAAAGAGTTAGTTGGAACAGATGTAGTAAAATCTACCCATACTAAATTTGAAACAGTTTATAAAAAGTGTTCTGATTTTTTAAACATTAGGTTTAAAAAATCCGACATCTACCTAAAAGAATTGGATTACAAATTTATTACAGAATTTGAACACTTTTTAAAAACACATGGCATTGCTCATAATACAGCCATGAAATACATTCGTAACATCAAAAAAGTGGTCAATCAAACAGTTTTAAATGGATGGTTGCAACAAAATCCTTTTGCGCAATTTAAATGTAGTACACATGAAGTTAGGAGAGAAATTCTTGATCAAGATGAATTAACTGCTTTGTATAACAAAGATTTCAAGCATCAACGACTAACTGAAGTTCGTGATATCTTTTTATTCTGTTGCTTTACAGGGTATGCATTCATTGATGTTTTCAAGTTGCATCGTAATGATGTTTCGAAAGGAATTGATGGTGATAGTTGGATTTTTACTCAAAGAACCAAAACGAATACAGTTTCTAATGTCCCACTTCTTCCTCAAGCAGAAGAAATAGTGCTCAAATATAAAAATCATCCTAAATGCATTCAAACAGGTAAATTATTGCCTGTAAACTCAAACCAAAAGATGAATGCATATTTAAAAGAAATCGCATCAATTTGCGGCATCAAAAAAGAGCTTACAATGCATATTGCACGGCATACATTTGCCACAACAGTAACATTATCAAATGGGGTTCCTATTGAAACAGTTTCCAAAATGCTTGGCCATAAAAAAATGGTAACTACTCAAATTTACGCAAAAGTATTAGAACATAAAGTTAGTGAGGATATGCAGCAGCTTAAAAGAAAATTCACATTGAAAAAATTGCAAATTTCGGGAACTTAATTCTTAGTTTTGATACCGTATGTTCTTTAAATTTAAAGAACATTCTGATGAAAATATATCAAAAAATTGCAATTGAGTTCCATGAACGCTTCATCAATCATTGGGAAAAAAACGGGTGCTTTCAAAAAAAATGTATTACAGTTATGGATCTATGTGATGATACTTTACAAAAGCTGAAAGCACTCGTTCTTGATAAAGAATTTGAGAATGTTAGTGATGAAATTCTTTTTTTTAAAGACTTAAAACCACAAATATTATCAGTTAAGTTTGCCTGCCGTGGATTGATGGAATTTGAATTTGAGAAAGCAATCAATCAGGATAAGCTAGTTGCAGATATACAACAAATTTGCTTGAATAGACTTCAGGAAAAATTTAACTCTTTTAAAGACTTTCGTTATTACCTATGCGGATCATCAACTAATCGCGATGAACAATATTTTACAATCGGCGGGATGAAAGACGATTACATTCTTCGATTTATTCCTGAGGTTGAAAAGGGATTTTCTACTGGGTACGATATCCTGTTGGCTTATTCAAAAGCAATTGAATTTATGAAAGATTATTTCGAAGAAGAAGTTCCAACAAAAAAACAGATTACTTATCCAGAGCTACAATGGACTGGTAACAAGACAGATTTGGTTGAACTATTGGCTACATTGCATCGAACGAATGTTTTTAATAATGGAGAAAATGAGTTTAAACGATTTGTGATTACTTTTTCAAAAATTGTAAATTTTGAAGTTAAGGATGTATATCGAACTGTTTCAGCCATTAAAGATCGAAAAAAAGAAAATAAATCATTCCTAAGCAGAATGATTTTTGTTTTTCAAGAAATGCTTTCCGATGCACATAAATAAACATTAAAAGATGTAACCTTACATGTATCCGAATTCATCATCACTTAAAAAGCTAATTATTAAGGCTTTTATTCGTAAAGATGAGGTGTGTTTGTACTTTGTAAAGACTTTCTTTTGACCTGGAGATACATTTTTTTTAGACGATTAATTTGATTTTGTGAATAGTGATAGCATGCTAATTGCTCACTTTCAAAATTTTAAAATTAATAACAAGATTTTTTATTGCTTTTTTTGATGTAACCTATTTGAACATGGTAAATTGAAAATGGAATGAAGCTCAATTTTGCATAACGAACATTAAAACAGTACAAGTTATGCAAATCAATTTATTAACGAAGGAAGACTTGCTAGATTTCAAGCAAGAATTAATTCTAGAGTTCAAAGTGCTTTTAAACAAGCAGCAAACAGAAAATCCACGTCAGAAAAAATGGATTAAATCAACTGAGGTTAAAAAACTGTTAGGATTATCTGCCGGAACAATCCTTAATCTGAGAGTGAATGGAACATTGCCTTATTCAAAAGTCGGAGGAATTATTCTTTATGATTATGAAGAAATCATGAAAATTATACAATCCAAAAAAATTCAAAATGGAAGATACAGATCATGAATTACATTGCTCATTTAACTGCTGTTATGCAACGTATAATAGATGACGATAGATTAAATTCAAGCCATGTGAGCTTGTATTTGGCACTCTTTCAATTTTGGAATATGAATCGCTTTAAAAATCCAATTTCTATTCATAGGGAGGACACCATGAGATTGTCTAAAATTGGTTCAAAAAACACCTATCATAAGTGTATTACTGAGCTAAGTAACTGGGGATTTTTTTTGTATTGCCCTTCTCATAACCCATTGAAAGGAAGTATAGTAAAGATGTACGATTTTGATACAAGTAGTAGAACAAGTAGTGAGTCAAGCAATAAACAAGTTTCGGGTCAAGTGGAGGTATCTTCTATAAACAATTCAAACACTCTTAAACATCATAAAATGATAAACAAAAATGAAAGAAATACATTTTTTATTCCGCCAACATTTGAGGAAGTTTTGTTTTTTTTTAATGAGCAACGATTATCCAAAGATGAAGCTGAACCTTTTCATTTGTATTACCAAGCTAATGGATGGATTGTTGGAAAAACCAAGATGAAAAACTGGCAAGCAGCAGCTCGCAATTGGATTCTTAGAAGCAAAAAGTTTCAGTCCGAAAAAAATGTAAAACTCGCCCCACATCAATTACATTCACAACATTCAAATTATGAAGAAACGTTATAATCCAGCATTAGAAAAGCCTTATTTCATTGATGAAGAAGGAGCTCGAAATTACGATTATGTAAATACGCTAACTTTCTTGCAATACAGAGGAAATCAAAAATTTGGGAATCATTTTCGCTTATACAAAGAAGATCTTACTATTATTTCAAAACTGTTGATTTATTTTACAAAGACAGAAAAATTGTATCGTGAATATGGTTTAGATCCAAACAAAGGGATTCTTTTAGCTGGCCCAATTGGATGTGGCAAAACGTCTCTGATGTCTTTGATGAATGATTTTACCTTCGATGTCAACCATTTTTTTATTCGCTCTACCCGTTCAATTGCTTCAGAATTTCATCAGGAAGGATACCAAACCATAAATAAATTTTCTAATAATCAAAAGATTTACTGCTTTGATGATTTAGGTGTGGAACAAAATATGAAGTATTTCGGCAATGAATGTAATACCATTGCAGAAATTCTATTAAACAGATATGAGCTGATGGTAAGTCAAGGATATGTAACACATGCAACAACCAATCTTAGCGCATCTGCACTTGAAGCTATTTATGGAAATCGATTACGCTCCAGAATGCGAGAAATGTTTAACCTCATCACGTTTCCCAATGATTCCCCTGACAAAAGAAAATGAAGGTCTTTTTTATAAATCATTAGTACAAATACTATAATTCAATAGTACCAATACTAATATATGTGAGCAAACTATTAAAATCTAACTAAAAAAGGATTGCTTTTTTCCTTATTCATTTAAAAACTCCTAATTGTTTTTTGTCACTCATAATATTAACAAGTGCCAAATGAATCCACATGACATATTACTTTCAAAATCAATTAATACAGATGAAAAAGGGAAGTATTATTCTTAAAAGAAGAAATAAAAATTAACTAAATAAATAAAGTATGAAAATTAAAAACCTTTGTCAATTTCCATTAACTAAAACTCAATATTACGCGGAAATTTTTCCTAAAAAACAGATTGTTTTACATCATACTGTAAGTGGTCCCAATGCTAAAAATGTCATTACCAGTTGGGGGCTTACCCCAGTCCGGATAGCTACAGCTTTTGTGATCGACGGAGAAGGAGTCATTTACCAATGTTTTAGTTCTGCACACTGGGCGAATCACCTTGGTACTCGCAACAGCAATAATATGCAGTTGAACAAACAATCGATTGGTATCGAGATTTGTAACTGGGGGGCATTAACTGAAAAGAATGGAAAGTATTTTACGATTTATGACCGTGAAGTACCCAAGGAAGAAGTCATTGATTACGGCATGAAATGGCGCGGATACCGTTATTTTCATAAATACAAAGACGTCCAACTTATATCATTAAATAATCTTATCCAGTACTTGTCTGAAAAATATACCATTCCAACCACCTATCAAACAGAAATGTGGGATCTGAGTAACAAAGCACTAAAAGGAACCCCTGGTATCTGGTCACACGTCTCTTTCCGTGCCGATAAATCGGATTGCCATCCTCAATTGAGTTTAATTAAGTTGTTGAAAGGATTGAGTGAGGAAAGATGAAAAAATAATGTTTAAAAGTAAAGTTGTACTGATTTTAGAAGTCATTAATAAATTGTATCAGCTCTGTTGACACAATTTTTGTTATTCATTTTTAAATTAAAATCAACGGTAAAATTATCCCAATCATCAATTCAAAAGATGGAAACGTAAAAACTATTTGCCCAAGTAACTGATTGGCAAATTAGAAAATTCAAAAGTTCCTTTGAGATATAATATTCATTCGGTTGCAGCTTAGGTGCTGACTTCAAACTTTATTATACTGCTTCTGCAAAAGTTAGAAACTCACGGACTCCTTTGATTCGATTTGATAGCCATGAACAAAAGCTGTTTGAGAATGAAATAAGTGCATTCGACTTTATTGCTTGGCAATTAAAAACGTGGCATAATAGACTTCTGAAAAAACTCATTATAACTTTTTAGATTGCAGCTGAATCTTTTTAAATAAATGAAAATGAATATTTTGAGTGCAAAAAAATAGAACACACTAAAAAACCTATCATTTCTCAATTTGATAAATTGATTTACCAAAGGAAATAACATTGGATCATTTAACAAAAAAAAACTGGTTGAATTGTAGAAAAAGGTACTATCTTTAAAATTAAACCAAGTACTTTGAATATTTTTTACCACCAAGTAATGTTTATCAGTTAATTTAACACCCTCTTTTAAATCGGAGAAATATTACCATCCTGAAGATCTTTGATTACAGTTCATGGAATAAAATTAGATATTACCCCATTATTTTTATAGTACATATACTATTTTTTCGCTTTCTTGAAAACTATCCAAAACACATCACAAGCAATATCTTACAAGCTTTAGGCAATTTTCATTGTTTTAATTTTCATTGTTTTGACTATTTCCTGCAAAAATCACACTTTGTATTTTGGGTAACTTAGTTGAAGTTGCATTTAAAATATAATTGAAAGGAAAAGTTGAATTCTAATGTTTGAAAAAAAAACAGATTAATTAACTAGTATACTGTTATTTTTAAAATATATCATTAAGAAATAGAGCATAAAGAAAAACAAGTTTAAAAAAATATCTATGAATTTTATAATACGACTTCTTATGACAATTAGTTCAGTCTCTTTTTTTTGCATTGTCTTTTTACTGTTCAATCAAATATACTTTTTCAAATCTCAATTAGGAGTTTTTTGGTGGATAATAATTTTCATTTACATATCAATTCCTTTTGTTTTAGCATTCATTACATTGTTGTGTTGCAGAGTCCTATCAGCAGATAAACTTTCAAATGCAAAAAATATTGAAACATCAAACAATGATTTTCTAGCTAACTATTTATCGTTTTTCTTCGTGGCAATGAGTGTAAAATCAGAAAACATGATATTATTTTATGTTGTATTTGGTATGACGGTATTGTTTACATTCTTTTCAAGAGTTTCATATTTTAATCCCACCTTTTTAATATTTGGATTTAATTTCTATTATGTTCAAACAATAGATAATGTTAAGGTTATGCTAATAACAAAGAAAAAACTGAAAAATCCAAAAGATTTAATTATATCACATGTTAAACGAATTAACGACTATACATTTATTGAAATTTAAAATTATGAATTACCTAATTGCAAAAAGTGGCAGACAATATCACAAAGTACTTAGCCAAAGAGAAAACATACTTTCTTCATTTGACAATACTCAAATAGTTTCTGTTGAATTTTCACCAAATTATAAATTGGATGAAGGCGAATGGTATAAGATTGAAACTTTTTCTCAACAACCATTCTTCATAGATCAATGTGATTCTGGTTACAATACCACAAGCATTAATCAAATATCAAACGAGAACTTTGAAAAAATAAAAGCACTTTGTATAATTCAATCTGACACTAAGTTTTTTCAGAAAATAACCTCAATTTTATTCGTAAGGAGAAAAAGATTTATTGATGCATCCGGTACTCCCAAAATTGTTGAACATAGACGTCATTTAGAGTTAATGTCAGAATCAGATGCAATTTATACCTCATCAGCTGACACATTGTATTTTAAGAATCTTTCAAAAATCAAAAGTATTTTCCCTGGCATAGAAGAATTACACCGAGAGGCAACTCAATATGAAGTTGATTCATTTCTCAATAATAGTTTTGTCAATTGTGAAAGTATTGATAAAAATAAAGTTGGAAGTGCAAATCGGAAAAGAATTGCGGATATTGGCATAAAATACAATGCTTTACCTCAAGTAAAAAAAGATTTGTTGATTCACTACGCAAAGTTGAAAGCAGGTATTGATTTAAACGATGAAGGTAATTTTATACTTGATTCTGAGGATAAATTAAAAAACCTACTTTATGCAATGGATGAACGTTACTACAGATCTGATATTTACGAGGAGGATAGGTTGGCCAATTCAATTAAAATAGTTTAACGTATTACCAAATTATATACATCGAAGTCTTAAATATGGAAACAAGAAAAATTTACAAATGTTTTATATCCTCCCCAGGAGATTGTAATCCTGAAAGAGAAACATGTCAAAAAGTAATTGATGAAGTCAATTCGGGTTTAGCGAATCATTTTGGTATCAATTTTGAAACTTTCAAGTGGGAGAGTGATGTATTACCAGATATGGGATTAAATGGACAAGAAATAATTGATGAGCATATTGAAAAATCAAACTATGATATTTTTATTGGTATTATGAAACATCGATTTGGCCACCCTACTAAAAAAGCTGGAAGTGGAACAGAACATGAATTCTTTGATGCCTTGAATCGAAAAAAGAGTTCTATTGATAAATTACCCCAAATTTTGTTCTTTTTTGGGAAGGAAAAAGTTGATCCTGAGACACTAGATTTTGAACAATTTCAAAAAGTTAAAAATTTTAAAAAATCAATCAGTTCAGAAGGTCTTTATATTGACTATGATGAAACCAATTTTGAAAGTGCTTTAAAATCAAAACTAGAACTTTTTGTTCAAGAAAATTCCCTAATGAACGAGCCCAAAGAGAAATTTAAAGAAATCGACAATTTACTAAAGCAATTCGAAGAAGACTTGAAAAATGCGCTTAGAACTTATAATGAAGATAGCCCTTTGTGGATTGATCCGATAATCAGTACTAAAAGATCAATTCCGATTAATCCAACAAAAAATGATGAAAATAGAATTGATGTAAAATTACTAATTGACAATCCTACAGATTTAATTATAAGTGCACCATCTGAGTTTGGCTTAACTTCTTTAGGGCATTTTTTAAAATTGGAAGCATGGAAGCATGGAAAAACTTTCGTATTTCTCGACTCAAAAACAACTAAAAAACATAAGGTTTTAAAAGAAATTAATAATATCACTCAAAACGTTTTTCATAGGGAATTGAAAAACATCGATTGTATTTTACTTGATTCAGTTTGTTTTGAGGAAAATGGAATGATGCAAATTATCAAAACAATATGCGATGAGTTCAAAGCAATACCACTAATTATTCTAAACACAATTGACAATAACTTTTTTCTTAAATCTGATGAAGATGACAAAATTGAGATTAGAAGAACATTCACAAATTACTTTTTGCTTCCTCTTCCTCAAGCGGAATTGAGAAAGATCGTTTCTTCTTATTCCAACATAAAAGAAATAGATGAAGATAATGACAAAATTTTGTCCAAAGTGACAAAAGATTTGGAAACACTAAACATGCATCGAACTGTAAAAAATTGTATTTCAATTTTACGTGCAGGTGCAAAAATTGGGAATGAATACAATGTCGTTAATCGTACAAAGTTATTAGAAACGATATTATCATCAATTTTTCAGAATTATGAATTGCCAACATACCATGATAAAAAACCGGATGTGAAAGATTGTAGTTTCGTTTTAGGTTATTTCAGTGAATTACTTGTTTTGAGAGATGATTTCGAATTTTCCAACGAATATTTCAATTCAAGCCTTACGGAATTTTGTAAAATAAATCACATTGACCTTGATCTTAAATATTTAATTACTGTCTTGAGAGACAACTCAATAATTGGAGTCAAGAATTCGTCGAATAATTATTTTAAAAATTCATACTGGGTTTTCTACTTCATAGCGCAAAGAATGAATATGAACGAAAATTTTCGAGAAGCAATTTATAAAGGAAAGAAATATGTTGATTATCCCGAGATTATTGAATTTTATACTGGAATTGATAGAAATAAATCTGATGCTTTAAAAGTTCTAAATTATGATTTACATGAAACGATTCAAATTGTAAGTGCAAAAGTAAATATTCCAGATACCCTTAACCCTTTTAAGTCAATAACATGGAATCCCAATGTGAATGAATTAATGAAAGAAGAGGCGAAAATCAGCGAAAATGTTATTACATCTGGATTGCCTGATGAGATTAAAGATAAATATGACGATAAACAGTACAATCAAAAACGCCCATACAATCAGGTTATTAATACTGTAATGAGAGATTACTCTTTTCTTATTCTAATGCGCCAGGTGGCTGCCGCGAGTAGAGCGTTGAGAAATAGTGACTTTGTCAATGATCCAGAGCTAAAAGAGGAATTACTTAAAAATATCACAAATGGATGGAATGAGTTAAACAAGCTATTAATTGTTCTCTCTCCGCTACTAGCCGATAAGGGTAAAATAGGATTTGAGGGAGCGAATTTCAGGTTGGATGAAGAGTATTTGGAAATTCAAGACCCAATAGAAAAAAGATTTGCCGTTTTACAAGCATTACCTACAAATGTTGTAAGAATATTCAAGGACGATTTGTTTTCAACTAAAATGGGTCCATTACTCATTCATGCTGCACAATCAGAAAGTAACTCCTTGTTAAAACATGAATTGATGTTATTATTAATTGCTGAACGACCAAAAAAATGGAGAGAAACAATTGATAATTACATTGTGTCACTTGATAAAAATTCTTTCTATCTCGCAGACGTTTTACAAACAATAGATTTCAACATTGATTTTAAGGCAACAGAAGTGCAAGATGTGCTTATTTTGAAGCAATTATCCAAAAAATGTAGAGCCAAACATTACCTAAACGACAATAATCCAAGTCTAGCATTGATCAATCGTTTAGATAAATTAGAAAAGGGAGGGAAGTTCTAAATCGATGACAAATAGACTTTAGATTATCCAAATTACAATCGCAGAATCTCAAGCCAAAATTTTCATTTGAATTTTTTCAATTCAGGCAAACAAATACATCTGAAAATCTAAAAGCCTGCTTAGATTCAGATTCACAATTGCATTTTTTTTCCTGAAAGACAAAGATTTATTTGATTTCTTGAAAGTATTGATCAACTAAATCAATATTGATATTGAGAAGCAGGGATCTCAAGACAAGGATGTCACTATAGAGATGAGAGAGAGCCTGGTATTTTTCTACTTCAACAAGAAATAGATGATTTTAATAATCGCTTTGAATTTGAGACCAAATAAGAAGATATATTTTTTGTTGAAGATAAAATCTCTTTGAACAATAAATTGAATGGTAAAGCGGTCTTCCTCCTTTTCGTCCTTTTACAAAAAAAAGCTTGTTTGCAAGGGTAATACATAGCTGTTCCTATCGTCTCAGCCCTTGCAAACACTGCTCCAAGCCTATTCGTCAGAATTCCTCAATTACGGCTCTCCACTAGCTTTTTTTGTAACGTCCTCATACGTCGTCAGTCGGGGCTACTTTGTCCACCCAAACCCTTAAAAGGTGCTAAAGCGCGTGTTTGTTGGGTGTCCATCGCCCCTTGGGTTAAGCTCGCCTGCAAAATCGCTCAGGCTGCGGGTTTGTCACATTTTTTGAGAGTATTTCTTAAAGAGTTTGCACTGCTAAAAAAGCAGAGCAATTTAACTTTTCTCGTCAAAATAATTTCTCACTGTCAAGAGTGTTCTTTCATTACATTCCACCCGACGAAAAATCGGGCTACATTGCATTCAATCACACACTTGTTTGAATATTTTCTATAGAAATCAAAAAATCCGCCAAACCCTTGTGCTTACCAGCAGAGGTCGTTCCCGCAGTTCCTCAATCGTCACTGCTCTTCTCTTCCCCCTTCGCTCAACTCGCAGTCGGCTCGCGCGCACGTTCCATTCCGCAATTCCATTCCGATGAAAAATCGGACTTCCATTGCTTCATTTCACTTTTCCACCGCTGGCTCAAGGCTGTTTTACCTCTTTAATTTAGTTGACTTAATTATATTTAGATTGAAAACTTTTCAGTTCAAAACATTGAAATCATTGTTCGATTTTTAAATTTTCATCATCACTAAGATGTGTCGCCCGTGGACAAAAATAAAAAAATGAAAGCAAATTTAGGGGCATTCATTCAGTACATACAAGTTCAAGCCCTGCGGGTTTTCCAAAAATAATCTCCACCCTCCATTTTTTTTAGGACTGAAACTTTTTTTGATTTTTAAATTCCTCTTTACAAATAAAATTTTCTCGCAAAGTCGGGTAGTATTTTTTTTGAAAAAAGCTTGCATTTCCTTCATTCACCCCCTGTTAAATCGGCTTTCTTTTTTTCTTTTTTTTCGGCTTTTTGAGTCGTTTTTTTTCTATCTTTTCTTTTGAATTAATTGTAGGCGCGAAGCGCAGGTGAGCATAATTTTTAATGCCCATAATATGTACAATTCAATTAACCCAGCAGTTGCAAAGTCGGTCATGAACAGAATGGACCAATTTCAACTACAAACAGAAATCGCCTTTTTTGAAAAGGAATTGCAGGATTTAAAACCTGGTAATCTTCGAAAAATGTATCTCAATTTGAGAGCATTTGCACAAAGAAGATTGAAGTCATTAAACGCTAAATATGAAAATTATGAGTTTCAATTTTAGCTTCAAAACGCATCGCCCGGGTATTGAATACTCGGGCGTGCATTTCTTTGTGTTGAACAAAGGATTAAACAGCGGGAAACCGCTTGAAAAACCTTGTGCAAATTGTTATGTATGCGAATGCGCAACCATTCAGGATAAGGAATCATTGTACTGGATCTGCTTCGCATTGTGGCAGAGCTGCCAATTCAAGCAGTATCTTATCGGATCGGTTATCCTATTTATTCGCAAAAAAGACATGTTTAATTTGGTCCGCGATGCGTTTGTAAAGGCACAATCAAAACCAGAACTTTTTGAAAAAGCCTTGGTTTTGCTGAAAACTGTTGACGAAAAAGATCATCAATTTGAGGATTTGGCTGCAACATTGAAAAAGATAAAACGTGAGGTTGCGCGAGATCTAGTAAGGTAAAAGAAAAGCCCTGGTAGAATGACTAGGGTTTTTTCTAATAATTTGAAGATTAGTGATGAGATGGCTCTCGTGTCTTCCAAAGCTTTCTCTCTTGTTTTGCCTGTTACAAATTATCTGTACAAATTTGTGTCAAATAGAACTACTAGATTATTGTCGGCCATTTTAATCTTAGTTTATGTTGGTTAGAATTGTCGTTTATGTTTGCTGGTAATGTTTCCTTGCTAGAGCTCGTGACGATTTATAGAAAGATTTTTTCATAAACTACAACTAACAAAATTATGAAAAGTAAACGAACAATTCACCTATGATCTAGCCATGAGCTTTAGCAAGTGTTGCAGTAAGTTTTTTATACTCGAACTAGTTTTAATAGTGGTTCAAAGGCATATAGTGCTGGTCTTCTGCCGGATGATTCTTCTAAAGTTCTTAATAATTCTTTATCTAGTAATATTCTCGTAAATCTGGCAGCAGTTGGTGCGGGTATACCACTCTTCGAAGTAAATCGATTGTTTCTAAAAATAGGATTGGTAAAAATATAATCTAAAGCATTAACACTCCATTTTGATGATAATGTATCCGAAAAT
Organism: Flavobacteriia bacterium; assembly: GCA_947450325.1. Classification (GTDB taxonomy): domain Bacteria; phylum Bacteroidota; class Bacteroidia; order Flavobacteriales_D; family Crocinitomicaceae; genus JAQVCM01. Next base: position 19,010 of record CANFUT010000027.1, on the reverse strand, counting down.
ATAGGTTTCATCTCTTCATATAATCCTTTTATTTTTTCTGCAATCTCTAAGTTTTTTATTGCTTGTTTTTCAATTGCATTTAAAAAGAAAATACACCAAGATTCCCAATTGTTATTTTTTGACACTTCCCTCATAGTATCAATATATTCGTCTTTATGCTCTTCCATATATCCACTAACATAGAAGTGAGGTTCAGTGATTGCCCCAGATGACCACAAAAGTAGTGTAATAAGCATACGTCCAATTCTTCCATTTCCATCTTGAAAAGGATGGAGTGCTTCAAACTCGAGATGCATTAAAGCTGTTTTGATTAAAATCGGATCTGCACTTTCATTAATATATGTAAATAAATTTTCTAATCCGTCATTTAATTTTTCTGGGCTAATTGGTGTAAACAAAACCTTTTGTTTAATTTTATCAGCTAAATAGTTTTGTTCAATTTTATATTTCCCTGGGGATTTTTGAGCTCCTCTTCCAAATGACAATAATTGTTGATGTAGAGTTTTAACTAAGTGTTGAGAGAGTGGATAGCCATCTTTCATTGCTTTTTGTGCATTAATAAGTGCACGTTGATATAAAATCGTTTCAAACACCTCAGTGCGAACTTTATTTGCTTCTTCTGAATCATTCTCACTATCAGCTTCGAACTTTAGTATTTCATCCATTGTACTTATAGTCCCTTCCATTCTTGATGAAATTACCGCTTCCTGATTTCTCAATGGTGCTAGTAAAATTTCACTATTATGCATATTTTTAAGCATTTGGTCATAACGTGCCAATGCGTCGGTTGCTTTTAATAAGGAATTTACAATTTTTCCATAATCCAAATTTTTGGGTGGAAATTGTTCATAATGATATTGTACTGAATTGGTAAAATCCATAGCGCTATATTTTGACGCAAATATATGTATAAATATTTACATTAAGATGGTTTGTCGTTAATAAAAAATCTTTTTTAATACTCAAAGTCAGTTAATGTACATATAATAACATCAAAATTGTTTGTCATTCATATTCTAAGAAAAATGATTATCAAAGACATTTGATTAGCATGAATTCATGTCAAAGAAGTTAGATATAAATATATTGCGAAAAGTGATAGTCTACAGTTCTTATAAAATTACCTACAAGGTATTATATATCTCATAAAATGGGACATTCAATCTCGAATGTCGTTTTCATAACTTTTTATATTTCAATGGACTTACAAAGTCCAAGTTCAGAAAATCAAAATTTCTAGACCCACAAAGTCCTTGTATTTATCAGTGAGAATAGGTTCTACCTTCAAGTGTGATCGTTTAGGACTCTCCCTTTTTTTGCAATTTATCACCAACCACTGCACCAAATAAACTTCCACCAAAGATGGTTCCCAGCGCAGCAGAATTTGTTGCATATCCAGCGATGGCTGAATTAACAAATTTTTCGTTTTTATTTTTTTCTTGATTGGTTTCTGAAGAGAGTTCTTCTTTAGTTGTAATCTCATCGTCTATAAATTTCCGATTTAGTTTTGCGTTTATTTTACCGTGTACCTCCATTAAGTCAGAGAGATTAATTTCACCAACTTCATTTGCCAAGTTCTGAAATAAATCCCTATCAATTGGCTCTTCATTTTCGTTTTTACACATCCCTAAATACAAGGCGTAGCTATCTATTTCTGATGTTTCGTTTTGATTACTCCATGATTTTTGTTCATTATTCTTCCATGGTTTAGTTTTGATTAATCCAATCAAAATAAGCACTAAACCCGCAATAAGAATGAGAAATGAAATTTTGAGCATATAGTTAAGGCTCTTTAGTACAACAAATATATTCAAACCTAACCAAATAAAAAAAACGCCACTCTCTCGAATGGCGTTTCTTAACTTTTTTATTTCAAGGAACTTGTAACACTAAGCCTGTCGAGTGTTATTTTATTTTCTTCCAAACCCACTTCAAAAACAACGTTACCGTAAAACTCACAATCGCACCGACACAAGCTAAAACAATCGTTTTGATGTAATCTTGCGGGTCCAATGTCGCAAATACGGATAAAGCCGTTCCTGTCGTTGTTCCTATTGCTGTGCTGTGGTCGTGATGAGGTAACATAATCCAAATTTTTAATTTCTTCGATAAACTGAGCTTGTCGAAGTTTAGTTTAGTTCTGCAGCAGTTTCAACCCATGCACTCACTTTAGAAGTGATATTGATGGTGATTTCACAAACTTCAACATCATTTTCCACTTGCTCAAACACTTCAACTGCAACCAAATTTACTTTGTCCGTCAAATCGGCACCTGGTTTAAAACGAGGTTTTGATTTTCGGCGAACATTGATCAAACGATTTGCATTTTGATTTGAGCTAGTAGTCATTTTGACTTCAGAAATTTCAGAATCGTCATTCACCTCATCTGTCAACTCAATTTCCATCACATTCACTTTTTCAATGGATTCAGTTCCTGAAATAGCACTTGGCATTGTTGTTTCTTTGTAAGAAATCGCAAGCTGCTCTTTGCTTTCTTTTTCCAAATTCATTTGGAAGGATTTACTATCCTTTTGATCATCATTGTCCTCGATGATTTCGACGTTCATTATGTTCACTGAGTCAGTCAATTCAGAACCAGGCTTGAAGCGTGGTTTCTTTTTTGACTTTACTTTTACTTTCCAATCACTTGATTTACTTACCTTATTCATTTTTATTTGAATTAATAGTTTGACGAATTTGTAACTTTTTCGAAATAGAAAAAATACTTTATTATCTATCAGCTGTTACACTTTGTGCCACAGCTCCTGCAACCGTTCCGGCTACGATGAGATAGGTACCCAAGCTGATTATTGCTGTTGGCAAAACAATTGGAGAAGCTAAAATAGCTCCTCCAGCTGCCGCCAAGCCTAATCCAAAATTTCTCAATCTTTTGAAAAATTTCGGTGTAGGACTTTTGAAGCGATCCTTTAATTTCATGGCAACAAAAATTAAATCACTTCAATGATTCGCAATGCATTGTACGCTCCATTTTTCAATGAATATTGCACACCATTCACGATTTGGAAGAACTCGATTTTCAACAAGAACACTTTTACACCTGTTCCCGTTGGTAGGGCAGTAGGTGTCAAAGTTACCGCGGTAGTCGCTCCATCAATTGGTAAATTGACAACGTTGGTCAACTTCACATCCGCGATGTTCGTACCATAGTTCAAATTTCCATAGCACCCAGTAAAACTGATGTGCGTTGCACCTGCAGGAAAGGTAATGTCATTCACCGGAATTAATCCTGGAATGGTAATTACTCCTGTCGTGGTATTCACTGCCCATGGTTTATACAAAATACTTCCAATCAAAGCATTCTTGTTGAACTCAAAACCTTTCAACTTTGCTTTTGCAGTTGCCAAAGCCATTGCAACACCCACATTTCTCAAACCACGAACGGATGTTCCATCCAAATTCTTGATTTGAGTCATCAATTTGGTCATTCGCGCAACCACTCGGTTGTCAGAAGCCGTCAATGCAATTGGACGCAAAGAATCGCGGGAAAACTTCCCTGCAGAGGCAGAACTACCAAATTCCGCATTGTTCTCACGCGTTCTGACGAAAGCTGGATCATTTTTGATTCTTTCAGCTTCAACTCCTCCTTTTTCTCTGGCGAGGTGACCATCTTTTGATTTGTAGAAAGATAAATCTCCGATTTTACCTTTCAGTTTGATAATGCCTGTTTGCTTAGCCATTTTTCAACTTTTTAAAATTAATCTTTCAGGACCTTCCCAAAAGAAAATTTACATTTTGTCGCGACCAAAATTGTAACTCATGTTATCAAAGTTATTGACCAATGAAAGTCATTTTACAAACCAATTCTGAAAGCATCTCTTTTTGCCGAAATGGGAACTTTTACCTGTGGAAAAGTCACACATCGTCCATAGATAACCCATAGATAAGCCATGTGTTGTTAACTATTTAACAAGTTGATTTAATCTAAATTCATTATCTTTACAACTATCTATGTTAAGCAAACGATTGTGTATTTATCCCAGGGATGTGCAACGGATAACAGGAAAATCAGAAAGGTTTGGCAGGCTTTTATTGCAGCGAATAAAGAGTGCAAATGGAAAAGAAAAGCATCTAAATTAATAAAGCCTTTATCTTTTTAATCGGCAACTAGTTAAAATTATATTATTTAAACTATTTTAATTGCCTCAAAGTTTATTATCACTTTGTTCTGATTCTAAACAAATCATTTCGATTTATTTAGAACCAAATAGAATAAATTTAGCTAAATTTCGGAGGAGGAATAGATGGTGTATAGATATAGTGTATGGAAATGCCTAAAAGAGTCTGTATCTATCCAAAAGATATACAGCGGATAACTGGAAGAAGTGAAAAATATGCTAGGAGATTGTTACTAATGATCAGACAAAATTTGAATAAACAATCAAATCAATTTGTTACGACTTATGAATTCGCTCAATATGTGGGGATAGATATTGAAATTGTTCAACAATTTATAATAGATTAAGTCAAATTAGACTTTAAGTAAAAAATCAAGATTATATCCTACTATTTTGTATCATTTTGTAGTAAGATGATTATCAATCAAAAATATCTGAGCATTTTATTTCCTTAGATAAGGCAACTAAAATAGAGTACTAACCTCTATGGCATTCTATGCAGCACTCTTTGCAGCCGTCAACATTTGTGTATCCTATATTTCTGGCACGTTGGATTGCTGTTGAGCAAAATACAAACTTGCCCAATTCTACAAATTGGGTAAGTTTGTTATAATGACTGCACGTTTCTTTGTGCACCTCATGATTATGATTTGGGTTTAATTTTCGCTTATTAAGTCTAAATTTTGCCATCCTATTTTTCTTTAAAAATAAGAAGATACAACGTACTTAAATTTATGAAAAAAAAAATTCAAATTTGAAACCTATAATCATTCGGGAAATTTAAAAGATTGAACTAGTATTTATACTAAATAATATAGAATTAATACTTTTATTAATCCACCTCATTCTTATAATTATTTTCATGATTAATTTCTTTTAAACGAGTTTTTTTGCGTTCTATTTTGTTCAACTCATCCAATTTCTCCTCCGCTAGAATTTGATCATCTGTTCGTGCTTGATATAATCCATTTAGTATACTTTTACGTAAAAGTTCAGTTGGATTTTTGGCGCCGCATTTCTTTAGTAGTTCTGAACGTATTCCATCAATGGATTTTTTAGATAGGTTTAATTTGTTGGCTATAAAATCACTCGTTTTTCCATCACAAATCATTTTTAAAATGACTAGTTCGCGTGCATTTAAATTAAATCGTATTAGACTATCTTGATAAATGGCAGGACTAGAATAACTTGTGAAAAGAGCATTTTCAACTAATTCATTTGTGTGTTTTCCTCTGAATTTTACTTCAAAGAGGGCATCCATTAATTCATCAAACGAGCAATTTTTTTTCAAAAAACTTTTAGCTCCTTCTTTAATCAATTCGGCTACAATCAAAGGATCTTGATGCATACTTAACATGATTACTTGAATATCTGGAAAATCTCTGCGTAATACGCGAAGTGTTTCTATTCCATTCATTACAGGCATATCAAGGTCCAGTAACACTATATCAATCAAACGACCTTCAAGCTTTTGAAAAAAATCAAATCCATTTTCAGCATGAAAAGAAACTACAACTTGAGGTTCTCTTTTCAGAAGAAGCACGAGTCCCTGTCTAACCACAGTGTGGTCTTCTACTATTGCTACCCGAATTGTTTGATCAATTTTACGATAATTTGTTTTTTTCATTTCTCAATTGTTTTTTTGATAAAAGGCATCGCAAGTTCTACTTTTCCGCCAACATTAAGGCGTTGGAATAAAATTTCTCCCTGAATTAAATTGAGCCGATGGGTGATCGATTCTAATCCCATACCTTCTCCATGAAGCAATAAATAATCATAGTCTGCTTGACTAAGTGCAATGCCATCGTGTTCTATGTCTACAAAGAGAAATTGACCTTTTGAATATAAATGTAGATGGATAAATTGAGGATGTGCGTGCTTCCGCAGATTGTTAACTAATTCAATGATAATCGTATAAAAATGAATTTCTTGCTGCTCTTCTAAAAAAATTCGCTCTTCAAATGTGGTAGTGAAGTTGCAAGGATAACCTAAGGTTTTTTGCGTTTGTTCCATCAGTCGTAACAAAGCTTTTTGTAATCCAAATTTGATTAAAAAATGGGGTAACATTCCTTGTGAAATGGATCGTAATTTTTCGACTGATTGGTCTAAAATTTCAATCGCAAACTGTATATCTTCGGCAAGTAAAGTTTCTTTTGGCACATCCTGTGCAGTTGCCGATAAATTTCTTTGAACCATCGACAATAAGGAACCAACTTCATCGTGTAAACCACGGGCAATCTTAGCGCGCTCCTGTTCTTGAGCAATCACAACCGCATTCATGAGTTCTAATTCTTTATTTTTTAGTTGCATCTCAAATTTTTGTCTTTGTTGAACTCGATTTTTGTTGAATCCGTTGATAAGTCCAATGATTACGAGAATTAATCCAGTAATGAAAACAGTGGATGCTAGTACTGAAATAGTAATTAGTTTTTCAGTTTCCATATACCAATAGATAATAGTAAATAATGAGCAATGCCAAGTGTTTGAATTATTGGCCAAAGGTTATAAAAAATTTCAATATTTTCTGCCCTTAAAACATTTTCAAAAATTGAAATATACAATGAACTTGCATTAAAAATTAAAATAGATGTATTAATCCAAAAAAATGGAGCGTTGGTTAATTTGTCGTGCTTATTTGATGTATATGCAAAATATAAAAACAATAGAGAACAAAAAAGCAATCCTAATTTTTGTATAATATTCAACAAGGTGTAGTTTTCGTTAATCGAATGTGTGAATAATGTAAAAAGAGAAAAACCTACAAAAAAGAGAAGTATTCGGTTCAAAATACGTCTGGAAATAAAGTCAGCTAAGTTTTTAATATAAAAAAAGAGTAACAAAAAGAATTCAATGGATGTAAAAATATTAATCAAGAAATTTTGATTTACAGACGTAAAAAGATACAGAAAAAGATTTGTGAAATTTGATATAAAGTAAGTTGCAGAAACGAATAGTATGAGTTTTTTTGATACTGATGTTGTTTTATAAAGCGAATTGAAAATACAAAAAAGAATCGGAAAACTTGAGCATCCGATTCCTATAAATCCAATCAGTTTAGTAATTTCTTGCAATTTATGAGTTTAATTCATTTTTTGAAGAACACAAAGGAGGGCATGGTAACATTCTATCCATAATTACCCCATCTACCATATCATTCTCATCGCGAGTTGCACCAACTGCGATCAAATTTTTCACACCATCATCTCCAATACCGAAATAAAAACGAATCCCCATACATTCTTCCTGATCTAGAATTTTTTGCAAATTATCTTTACCAACAAAAAGTGCGATTACATCACCCTCTTCTATGGTTGATCTATAACTTGCAGTCCATTTTGACGCTTCTTTTAGGGTTACCTCTGACCCCTCTTTTCCATTAAATCCCATAATATTAATTGTTTTTCTCAAAGTTAGTTGCATCAGGTGCTACTTTTTTTTGCAGAAATGGCAGATAAATGCTCCGTTAATTAAAATCAACTAGTTAAAAATTAGATGGAAATAATATTTTAGTACATATACTAAAAACAACAGTATCTATACTCTTTGTTAATCTGAAAAATTCAAAAAATCAAATGGATTCATTTGTATTTGGAACACTTGATCATTTTTAATAAATAAAGAGAAAGGCTAGCGTTCCACTTCTTAGTTTACAAACAGATAAAAATGAAATAATTGAATTAATTAGAATTCAAAAAACCACATAAAATGACGGTTGATTAAATTGTTATTCTATTATTCCTTCAAATAAATTTCATTAAATTTATTCCAATCAAAAAACTTCAAAATAATCCATGTCCATAGCACGCTTAAATATCTATCCAAAATGGGTCCTGTTGAATGAAAGGACGAGTACCGTTTTGGGGAGTGAAAAGTTTAGGTATTGGTTTAACAAAATGGAAGCTGATGATGAAGTGAAAGGCGAAGGAAATAGCTACACAACTTTTTTCAGACAATTAGATCCAAGACTCGGAAGATGGTTGAGTTTAGACCCAAAAATGTCAAGTTTTCCTGGTCAAAGTCCATATATATCAATGGACAACAATCCTGTTTTTTTGATGGATCCTTTTGGTGATTCAACATTTGTAGAAAGGACAAGTGATAATAAATTTAAAGTAATAGATGGAAATTTGGCAGGCAATCATAATGGTATTTTCGAAAAAAAAGATGGAAAGATTGTTGGAATGATTGGCTACTCGCTTACACCCTATTCTTTTTACAATTCTGATGAAACTGATCCAGATAAAAAATGGGCAGGAACTATTGATCCAAATGATCAAACTGGCAATAATTTTTTCAAAAGTTTCGTTAAAGGGAAACATACATTAGGAGAGTATGGCACTAATGCAACTGGCGGTAAAAAGTATGATTTTAAAGCTACTAACGGAACTAACAAAAGGGTTTACAGTGAAAATGAAGATTATTACAGAGGAATGCCGTTTGGAGAAAAAGCAGATAATCAAACGGTTTATGCTTCTGCAAGAGATATAGGAAATTTTTGTGCAGGGCTTATGGCAGGTGCAACTGGTCAATCTTGGAAAAATTCTCGAATAGCGTTTGACCTTTTGGAAAGTAAGCAACAGGGAAAAATAGCGCATGAAACAGAATCAACTGTAAATGCAGAAGCTCTTGGATTTGTGATGGGTAGAGTCGTATTTTACAATACTACGCATAAGGATAATCCTAGAACACTGCCAAAACAAACATTGATGATGCAGCATGGAACTAAAAAATACGACTGATGAAAATATATAAATTAGGATTATTTATTTTCTGTATAATTCTGGTAAGTTGTGGAAGAGATAGTGATGCAGATAAATTTTTAATTGGAAATAAGTTGAATCTGAATATTCTCCAAAGATCAAAATCAATTTATTTCACTAAAAATTACTTAGTTCTTTACATTGATTTTAAAGAAAAAGGAGATTTCGCAAATTATCATGCTTTATTTTTTTACAATAAAAAACTAACACTTACAAATAAGTCATTTCCAATTGATTTTGAATCAATTAATGGCAATAAAGTGACTTTTTTTGGAGCAATAAATGAATTAGACATTTCAAATTTCCCCAAAGGATTTTATTTTGAAAAATTCATTAAATCCAAATATGTTGGTGGAGAAAGAATCGAGAATAAAATTATTACTAATTCTCAAATAAGTAAAAAAACAAGAAAAGTAACTTTTCAGATTAATAAAACCAAAGTAGATTCATTTGCGGTTTATGAATTAGATTTTCCACTTTCCGACTCATTATTATTTAAAAAATTTCCAACTAAAGAATCATTACCATTCAAACTTGAAGAACTAAAATTAGATTCAAGCTCAATAATTTGGAACAAAGAAGTAAGAAAGGGATTTTATAAAAGTGATATTCTTTTTTTTCAAAGTAACCTGCAAAAAAAACAATTTTATAAAGAAATATTAAAATGTATAGGTTATTGGTGTAAATGTTAGGTTTTATTTCAAAAGTGTTAATTATAAAAACAATTTAAAATGTTTGAAGTAGAACGTCTAAGTGCTCTCAACGAAGTTAATTAGTAAGTTCGTTAGCCCACAAAACGGGCAAAACAAAAAAAAGAAGCTTCCCGATAAAAATCGGGATAATCTAATTGGTTTTCGATAGATTGATAAGTTAAAATCCCCGCTTTAAAATCGATTCAGATCTTAAAGAAGCATTCACTCACGGAATGTTTTGATTTGTGTTAAAATACCTAAAAAAAATTTCACCAGTTATTTCATATATTTATACTACGTGTAAACCAAAAAACAAAATTTTCATGCAGCGCACTCCTCAAAATAGCTTCCAAAACTTAGTCCTGTTGAATGAAAGGACGAGTACCGTTTTGGGGAGTGAGAGGTTCAGGTATGGGTACAACGGAATGGAGCTTGATAAAGAAGTGAAAGGCTATGGAAACTCATACACTACCGAATTTAGGCAATACGACCCAAGGCTTGGAAGATGGTTGTCGATTGATCCGCTTATGTCAAAATATCCTGATCAATCTCCCTATGTGGGATTGAATAATAATCCTATATATTTTATCGATCCATCGGGGCTGGAAGGAACAAATCCTTCAGATCCGCCAACAAATAGTAAGGGAAGTGTAATTGGTTCGGACAATGATAGAGTTGTTTTAGATGAAGTTACAGTTAAGCCAAAATTAACTGAGAAACAGGCTTTAAAATTAAAAGAAAAAAGGGGGGTAATTTTAAACTATAAATTAGAAGATCAAAGTCAAATTGCTGCAAACCCAACAAAAAGAACTTATAAATGTTCAAGCGTTTTGGATAAGGAACGGAAGGATTTTAAAATAAATGTAACTTATAAAGGAAAGGTATTTCGTTTTTCTGTAGGTGGTACTATTGATGGATCTGGAACGCATCAGATACCTGAAAATTTTTATTGGTGGTATTATAATCAACATTTATTTAAAAATGATGATGGTACAATTGCTCAATTTGATGAAATCTTTTTGTCGAATGACGAAGAATGGAATTCTGTTGGAAATCAAATAATAATAGAATCGTTTCAAAAACAAGGAGGAGATGGAGACAATCCAACTGGTGCAAACGCAAATTTTGATAAATTTGTATCATCTAAAACAAAATGGAAATATTATTTTCCATATGGGACAAAAGAAACTGAATTTTCAGCGGGACATTTACGACAAAAAAAGCAAATGTTGAAACAAATTAAAAATGCAGAAATACTAAAATGTATACCTAGGATGAATTTGACTCCTGAAGATCAATTGGAAATAAAACGTGCTGAAGAAAATAAGAAAGCACTTGGCCTTTAAAATTTTAAAAATGAATGTATATAAACTTTTAATTTGTATTGCGATTATCATTGCAAGTTGTGATATTTCAAAATTAAGTCAAACTCCTATGTCAAAATTTATTGGTGTTTGGAGAGTAGAAGATCATAGTATTTTAAATAATTGTGAGCTTATAATAAGTTATAAAAGTAAAAGCCTAAAGGGTCGATTAATCAAATTGAATCAAAATAAATTAGTAAATCTCTTTTGTGACACAAATACAATTATTATAAGTTCAATAGCTAGAAAATCAAACTTTCAATTTATTGTAAAAGAAAAATTAATTGCATCGGAATTATTTAGTTCATACAATATTTCATCGGAAAAAAATATTGAAGCTGAATTTAAAAGTGAAAATACAATTATTTTAAAAAAATCTGAATCCAAAATTCCATTATTTAAACTTATTCGAATTAAAAAATAGTTTATCTTATCAAAATGCCTTAAGTAAAATCAACTTTTAACAAATGAATAAAACAGAACAGCGAAGCCCTCAACGAAGTTAATTATTAAGTGCGTTAGCGCACAAAACGGGCAAAACTTGAAAAGAAGCATCCCGATAAAAATCGGGATAATCTAATTGGTTTTGGTTCTTTAAAATCGATTCAAATCTTAAAGAAGCATTTATCACTGAATGTTTTGATTTGTGTTAAAATACCGAAAACAATTTTCACCAGTAATTTCATATATTTATGATACGTGTAAACCAAAAACAAAATTTTCATGCGTCTCACCCCTCAAAATAGCTTCCAAAACTTAGTCCTGTTGAATGAAAGGACGAGCACCGTTTTGGGGAGTGAGAAGTTTAGGTATGGGTTTAATAAAATGGAAGCTGATGACGAAATAAAAGGAAGCAGAAATAGCTACGATTTTGGGGCTAGAATTTATGATTCAAGACTTGGAAGGTTTTTAAGTTTGGATCCAATGTCGAAAAATTTTCCATTTCAATCACCTTATCTTTTTGCAAGCAATAACCCTATCTTTTATATAGACGAAAATGGTGAATATTCTGTTGCTACTCATTTTACTGTTACATATAATGCTGCTATTAAGGTTGGATTTTCACATGAGTTGGCAACAAAAATTGCCCATTATGCTTCAGTCTATGCTGATCATCCTGATTGGAATTATATGAGTGGAGCTATGCATCGATTAAACCAGATGGAAATGTCAGAACAAGGAATGGATCAAGAAGAGCTTGAGTATAATAGTGACAAATATGGTAGCTACAAAACGACGGAATGGTCTCAAGCATCAACAATGATTTCAAGTGTAAGCATACATGCCATGAAGACATATTGGGAAAATATTAGTGATGAAGAAGCGGTCGATAGAGCACTTTATGGTGGAACATTCACAGGAAAAGAAGGTCAACACGTTGTAATTGAGGGTGCATATAATGTAATTGAAAGATTACAATCTTTAAATCTTCAAGAGAAGGATTGGACAGAAGACCAATTGAAAGATTTAGGATTGGCTCTGCACACTATACAGGATGCACAGGTTCACGAGGGCGCGAGATGGGTTACGCCAGGTGTAGAGAAAGCTGCGGAAGATTTAGGACACAAAAATGAACATCCAAATATATGTTGTGTAGTTGAAAAATGTGGTTTAGATGATGCCATTGAAGACACAGAAATGAGATTAAAAATGGTAAAGGGTGCAGAGGGGAACTCTAAAATTGCTGCTGATTATGATGAAAGTGATGAATAATAATACTTGGAACTTTAGTATTAGGTACGGCGTATTTACATGTTTGCTTTTTTATTTAACATCCTGTGTCGCACATAGAGGAGCATATTACTATGAATTGAAGAGTAACAAATTGCAGTCTGAAATTAATTCCCTAAATGTTGAATTGGCAGGTGGATCATACATTGGCGAAAATTATAGCATTGCACTATTTGTTTCATGTAAAGTCAAGCAATGCACTTGTTTTAATTATACTTTATATTTTAAGGATACGTCTGATACTCTATCGTTGAATGAGTATGTCGAGGGATCACCCATATTTTCAAGCAAAAAGATCAATTCTTCAATAGAAGATAGTAAATCATTAATTGTAGTAATAAAAGATACTTGTAGTAATTCATATCACAGTTATTCATTTGTAAAAAAGAAGTGAATAACGGTTCGCTATGGTAATGTATCAAGAGAAATCAAAATAACAATGAATAAAACAGAACTGCGAAGCCCTAAACGAAGTTAATTAGTAAGTGCGTTAGCGCACAAAACGGGCAAAACTCTAAAAGAAGCATCCCGATAAAAATCGGGATTATAAGCTTTTACAGACCACGCTAGTAGCACCGCAGTTAACCCCACGCACGGGCGAACCGTTGCAGATAAAAGGAAAGAAGAAACAACGTTTTAAAGCTGCTTCAGACCTTACCGACTCAGTAAATTAAGAACAACACAAAATATTTAAAAAGCGCCGTAAATCATTGCTTTTTTTTTGCAGAACATTAAAAGAAAAATATTAAACCCCATTTTGGTATACTTCCCCAGATCTTGAATCTTAATGACGATAGCTATCGGCATCGGCAATTGAACCAGTATTGCAAAATCGAAATCGCACTAATCAGCTCATTTAACTAGACAATTCAAAGTGTAGTCGACACCAGTAATTTATACGATTAGCATTAATTTCCTATGCCATTAGCTATTTTTTGAAAAAGTATAAGATTTATATTTAATATCATTAGCATATTAATTTAAATTTTCACCCAATGAAAGACACTTTTGTAATCAATTTTTTTGCCCGTAAATCAAAATCTGAAAATGACTATTGCTCCATTTTTATTAGAGTAACTTTAAATAAAGAAAGGAAAGAATTTTCATCAAATTATAAAATTTTGCAATCGAAATGGAGTCAGTTAAATGGACACCACATTGGATTTTCTGCCGAAGCAAAGATTGTGAATAGAGGCTTGGGAAAAATTAAAATGAAGTTGGTCGATTCATACAATGAATTAAAATTTAGTGAGCGAGAAATCACTATTTCTCAATTATTTAATGTTTATAATGGAGTAAATAAAAATGGTAACAGACTTAATTTTTTAGAGCTTTTTGAGGAACATAATCAAAGAGCTTTTGAATTGTTAAACATTGACTATTCTAAAAGTACATATCTCCGTTTTGAAATTATCAAAAAGCATGTTTTACAATTTCTAACATCAATTGAAAAGACTGACATTGAAATCAAAGAATTAAATATCGAATTTTTAAATAATCTGGAACATTTTCTTAAAATCGAGAAATCATTAAGTCACAATTCATCCATCAAATACATTCGCATCGTCATGAAAATTGCAAGACTTGGGTTGAAATTAAGAATTATAGACAACGATCCATTTTATGGATACAAACAACATTTGAAAGAAGTGAAGCGGGAATTTTTAAATGAAGATGAACTTTATGCCTTGGAGACTAAAGAGTTTAACAATGCTCGATTAGATTCAGTGCGGGATGTATTCGTGTTTTGTTGTTACACTGGTCTTTCATTTATAGATGCTTATAATCTATCGCCACAGCAAATTATACGATATCCTGGAGGTGAATATTGGATCAATATCTACCGACAAAAAACGGATGGCAAATCTCATATTCCACTGCTACCAAAAGCAAAAGAAATAGTAACTAAATACAAAAAGTCTGCAGATTTAATTCAGAAATCTAAAGTATTACCCCTTCAAAAAAATTCGAAGTATAATTTGAATTTGAAAAAGATTGGGGCTTTGTGTGGATTTACGAAAACACTTAGCTCTCATGTTGCAAGACATACATTTGCCACCACCGTAACATTAAATAATGATGTGCCTCTTGAAACTGTAAGTTCGATGCTTGGCCACCGCAATATCAGGACAACACAAATCTATGCCAAAGTACTTGATAAAAAAATCGGAAGTGACATGAAGACACTCAAAAAGAAATTGAATCAAAAATTGAAATTAAGAAACTAAAAATATGATTCAAAAAGTTAAAGGTTATAACGAAAAAATAGAATCAGTGTGGTGGGGAATTCGGGAGTAGATTTTATACTGTTTAAGCGTTTAGATAAAGGATTACGTTTTCAAAATCATATTAAAAAAAAAGACAGAATAAGCTTCTTTAAATCAAAGTCTTGTACTTTAATTTTTTTGATAAATTTCATTGTTTAAAATAGAATTCTACAAAAAACCTATATCAAAAATTGTATGAAATAGATACTAATTTAGAACCTGCTCAGTGGGGAAATCGGGAGTAGAATTGTGGTGGGTTTCATTGATGCAGAATTAAAAATCATTTTATAAATTTTAAGATTGATATAGACTTTCAAATATTTTTTGACTTAAGAATATCAGTATATAATAATCTTATTTTCATGTTTTTAAGTAGAAGACAATAATAAAAAGTCACTGTTTTAAAAAGTGGAGTTGTTTTAACTTAGACAAGGTCTTCCGTGTGTAAGTTTTCATGAAATTGAAGGAACATCTTGCACATCGAACGTTCCGAAGCTTATTAAAGCAACTTTGTCGCCCTTGATTAAAGTTTCCATTAATTTGTAATTACGGAGCTAATGCGTGGTCAGTAAACGCCTCTAATCCCCATTTTTATCTAGAGGCTTCTATTTGAGTTTTGCCCGTTTTGTGCGCTAAAGCACTTACTAATTAACTTTGTTGAGTGATTTGCCGTTCTTGCTTTATTATGTTTAAATTGTTTTTAGAATCAATACTTTTGATACATTATCACCCAATTTTATTTACCACGTTACCCGCTCATCGGCTACTCGATTAAAAAATGTTGTGAATTTTGAGTATTCAATTTTTATACAATCTATATTCTTTAAACTATCTAATTTTTTGATTTTTAGACTTGAAGAAGGAATGTTGCCGACAATAATTTTATTGTTTACCTTAAACTCATACGTTATATACTCAATTCCTTTAGATATATGCAGAGCTTTAAATTTTCCACATGTTATCTTTGCTCCAACGAAAGCAAATTGTGATATGGCCAAAAAAAGAACAGTCAAAGAGATGATTATAATCAACAATTTATTCTTTTTCATATTATTCATTTATTACACTATTAGTAACAGTGTTCAACATTACCGTTGGAGCTGTAGTAACGGCAGTTCCTGTTATTTCCATTATTAAAGGATTTTTTCCAAATGCCATTCCTCCCGCAGTTCCTGCCGTTCCCCAAATTAAGTCATTTAACGCATTTGAACCTTTTTTATTTATACCAAGTATATTATAGTTTCCATTAACTTTGTAGTCAAAAACGGCATCAACCGTTGCTGTAACTGCACTCGAAGTTAGGATATTTTTAAAACTGCCTCCAGGTAAAAAAGCAGATAGACCGGAAGCACCAACACTGACAACATCTACTTCTCCACTATTCCCTCTATTTGCTCCTAATTGACTGAGGTAGTTGGCTCCACTATTTACAAAAGCAGTCACAATTTTCCCTCCATTTCCTAGCCCTCCTAAAGGTAAACTTGCCATTGCTAGCATATAGTTTTGCATAGCGCTATTTAACGTATTCATTCTATCTCGCTGTGCCTGCCACTCAGGATGATCTGCTATTCTGTCTGGTCCAACCACACCGATAGTTGCAGTAGGATCCCATGTAGATTTGTAAAATTGCCCCATGATACTGTGTTCATTGTTATACTTTCGATTTGCTTCATCCTCTTGTGCGTTTTTTAGTTTTCTTTTAAAAGACTTAGACCCATTAAAACGAGCAATAGCAACAGTACTGAAACTTCCATCACTTTCTTCTCGGCTTGATTGTAATGTAACCACCCCGCTTGACCAACTGACTTTTTCAACTTTACCCTCAAGTCCATTTTTTCTTATGTATCTATCTGCTGCTTTTGAAGGATTGTTAAAAGACTTTTTACTTTTTGATTTATCTCCTGATGTTGAAAGTCCTTTAGGGTCATTTAATCTAATTGGATTGTTATCCATACTAGAATATGGACTTTCCCATGGCATACTACTTGCTTTCGGGTCTATTGTCAACCAACGCCCTAAACGAGGGTCTAATTGTCTAAATTCTGTATTGTAACTATTTCCCTCTCCTTTTACTTCATTATCCATTTCAGAGCCTTGATAACCATATCTGAACTTTTTATTCCCCAAAACGGTACTCGTCCTTTCATTCAACAGGACTAAGTTTTGGAAGCTATTTTGAGGGCTGTGGCGCATGAAAATTTTGTTTTTGGTTTACACGTAGTATAAATATATGAAATAATTGGTGAAATTTGTTTTACGTATTTTAACACAAATCAAAATATTCAGTTATGAACGCATCTATAAGATCTGAATCGGTTTTAAAGCGTGGTTCTTAACTGATCAATCTATCTAAAACCAATTAAATTATCCCGATAACTATCGTGGATTACCTCCATTTTTTAAAGTGTGTAGCCGTTCTGTTTTATTTATTTTAAATTGTTTTTAGAATCAACACATTTGAAAAATTAGCCTTTAATCGGCATAAATTTCTAATAGTTTAGTTTTTAAAATATCATTTTCATAGATATAAATCCTAATCGGGTGGCCATTACTAAAATACATAAATAAACCATTCAATTTTCCAAATTGATATTCTGCATACGTATTTAACTGAATATTATTTGCTAGATGAAATTCATTTTTGGTATGTTGATATTTTGAGCCTTTGCCAAAATTATATTCTTGGTCAATACCGTGTTTTAATCCATTTTTAAATGTGCAAAGATGTTGACCTTTTATTATACTTTTTTTCCCACTTCCGACAAAAAAATTTTTTTCAAAAAGCCCTTCCTTGACTCCATTTTTGTATTCTCCTTTGATCATGATATTTCCTTTTTTAATGTTTTTTCGTTTTACATCATAAAAAATGTAAATACCATCAGGTAATGAATCTTTCAAATAATCAATATCATAAATATTAGTAAATCTTTCATTTAGTTTGAAATAACTATTAATGCTATCGTCTAAGCAAATTAGAAAAGTAATTTGTCCAAAAAAATTAAAACACAAAAAATGAAAAATAATAATTAAGCTAATTTTTTTCATAGTTTATTTTCCCCCTTCTTTTTCACCCGTAATTGTTTTTGTAACTTCAGGTAATGCCTCTTGCAGTATATCAATTTGTCCAGCTTCTAATTTATTGGTAATATTAAGTATTAAATGCCCTTTTGTATTTCCATTTGAGCTAAATGTTTTTAGACTTTCATTCTTGAAATACACCCAATTTGTACCTTTATTGTCTGTTTCAATTTTTGCACCGCTACTTGTAGTCGTTCCATTAAATACAGCATCACCTAGTTCTTGATTAAATCCAGTATTTTGTAAAATGCCGAAGAATTCTTTAAATTCTGCATTTTCGGTTTGTAATGGTTTTCCTGCAGCCTTAGATGCACCAGTAGTTTGCTCAGGGCTACGAGTGGTTGCTTCGGTAGAAGTACCTATCGTAATCACTGTCAATTCAATAACTTTTTTATCTTTCAATCCCAAATAAAAAGCAAACGCTTCATCTACTTCTTCATTTGTGATTTTATTGTTAGATTTTTTTAAATTAGATTTTAGTTCGGACTTGGTTAATTCCAAATTAGTTGAAAAAACTTGACTCAAATTTAAATTATTTGGATCTTTCTGGTCAATACCTGTAACTTGAGCACCGAACGCAGCTCCATATTTATTAAATAAACCAGTAACCAATGCGTCTGCTTCCTTGTTTGCAGGTTTAATTTGTTGTCCATCTGTATCAATAAAATAAATTGGACTGTTAGCCGCAAAAGCATAAGGAGTCATAGAAGGGTATTTGGAAGCAAGAGGATCCAAACTCAACCATCTTCCAATTCTTGGATCGTATTGTCTAAATTCTGTATTGTAACTATTTCCCTCTCCTTTTACTTCATTATCCATCTCAGAACCTTGATAACCATATCTGAACTTTTCACTCCCCAAAACGGTACTCGTCCTTTCATTCAACAGGACCCCAAATGGCGAATAATCATGAGCTTCACGAATGTCTGCCATGTAGTAATCTATTGTGCCAGCATTATCGTGAGGAATTGGTTTATCGGAT
>CANFUT010000026.1 GCA_947450325.1 Flavobacteriia bacterium | reverse complement strand
TTCTTAAACAAGTTTACCTCGCAATACAAAACGCTCATACAAGATGGAATGGACAAATCTTCGCTTGGGCAAGTATTAGAAATGATTTAAATAGCTACTTTAGTGAAAGAATTAAATAGGAACTTGACACAGTTTATTGAACACTCCCGTCCAAAAATATAAGAATCTAATAATCAATAAATCGAATCCAAAAAAATCCCAATCTGCCGCTACAATCACTATTTAATCCGTGCATCCGTGGCAAAAAAGTCTTCTAACGAATGTCTTTGCTCTAGAGTCTTTCGACTAAAGTCTCAAAAAAAAACTATCTTCGCTTTATGAATGTATTTCTTACGTTTGATTACGAATTATTTTTTGGATCCGCTTCGGGAACTGTCCAGAAATGCTTGATCGAACCTACAAATCGGCTCTTAGATTTGTCGCGGAAATACCATGCTCCAATGACATTTTTTGTGGACATTGGGTACATCATTGCTCTTGAGCGACAATTGAATGATTTCTCGATTTTAAAAATGGATTACGACTTGGTTATAGACCAAATTCAAGAAATGATTGTGGCCGGTTGCGATGTTCAATTACACATTCATCCGCATTGGGAAAAAACGCATTTTGATGGCGAAAAATGGCAATTCGTGACCAAAAACGCTTATAAATTAGCTGATTTTGAAGCAGAAGAAAGAGAACGAATCATTCGAACTTACAAATCCAAATTGGATTCCATCATCGGACGAAACACGCATACTTTTCGCGCTGGCGGCTGGTGTATTCAGCCTTTTGATCAATTGGAAAAGCTGTTTCAAGAGCTTGAAATCAAATACGATTCAAGTGTTTTTTCGCGCGGACATTTTGAAGCGGGAGAATATTCATTCGATTTCCGAAATGCACCAACTAAAGATCAATATCGCTTTCAAAATGATGTTTGCACGGAAAATGAAAACGGATTTTTCACAGAATTTCCCATCGGTTCGTATCGCTATTCTCCCCTATTCTACTGGAGATTGTATATTTTAGGTCGATTAAATCCCGCTTCCCACAAAATGATTGGTGACGGAATTTTCATGTCGCAACCAGGACGCAAAAAGCAAGTATTGACCCATTTCACATGGAATCACGCGAGTACAGATGGTTTTTACGCAAGTAAATTGGCCAAAATCACGGAAATTGCTTTCAAAAAAAGACAACAAAACTTGGTATTTATCGGTCATCCAAAAAGTTGTACGTTGTATTCCTTAAATCTGCTCGATCGATATATTGCAAAATACAATTCGCGCTGTAAATTCACCCATTTTCAACTGAATTCATGATACTGATTTCTCAAAAAGACATAGATCGCGTAAAATGGGATTCATTGGTAGCTCAGAATCAAGGATATGTATTTTCATACAGCTGGTATTTAGATGCTTGTGCGGAAGATTGGTGTGTGTTAGTGGATGATTTTTACTTGAACGGAATTGCACTTCCACTTACATCCAAGTTGGGAATCTTGGCGATTACACCTCCTATTTTTGTTAGAAATCTAAATTTCATCGGCAAAAATGCAGATTTCCCCAAAGAAGCGCTGAAATATTTGCAAAAACAATTTCAGGTTGGACATATCCAAACCACCCAAATAATTGAAGAAACTAACTATAAAAAACGTGTTTTTCAGACCATTGATAATGAAATAAAGCTTGGAAGTCAGGCAAAACGAATGATTCAAAAAGCGAAGAAAAACGAACTTGAAATCCGTGAAACACAAGATTGGAAAGCGATTTTAGAAATTATTCGCGCTGAACTTTCTGAAAAAATCAGTGAATTTACGCCGAACAACTTGGAGAAATTAGCCAATTTGATGCAAAATATGGAAAATACCAATCGCTTGTATTGCTTGGGAATTTACAAAGAAAACAGCTTACAAGGCGGCATGGTTTTCATGGATACTTTTGAAAAAACAATTTACCTGAAAGGCGCTGCAACAGCTTTTGCCCGAGATAATGGCGGTATGTATTGGTGTATGCAACAAGCGATTGAACGCACATTGAACGAAGCCAAACCCTTTGATTTTGGTGGTTCAGAAGTCGACGGTGTTAGAAGATTTAACCAAAATTTGGGCGGAATCGACCAGCATTATTACATTTACACATGGAATTTCGCTCCGGCGTGGTTCAAATTTGCAAAACGAATGTATCAACTATGGAAAAAAAAGTAATTGTATTGACTGGCGCTTCTGGCGCATTGGGAACACACATTGCCAAATATTTGGAAAATCAAGGGCATTTTTTGGTGTTGCAATACAACCAACATTCCATCGAAAATGCGAATCCGAATGTACTTACAGTTGCATGCGATTTGACCAATTCTGAAGATTTAAAATCCTTGGTTGACCAAACTATTGCACGCTTTGGTCGCATCGATGTGTTGATCAATAACGCAGGAATTTCTAAGAGCAATGTTTCTTGGAAAACCACTACCGAAGAATGGAACCAAACCATGGCAATCAATTTGAACGCGCCGTTTTTCTTGTCGCAAGCCGTGATTCCAAGCATGCGTTCTAACGCTTTTGGTCGAATCATCAACATTACGTCAGTCGTTGCACAAACAGGATTTGTGGGCACTTCCGCCTATGCCGCATCCAAGGCAGGATTGATCGGATTGACCAAAACCCTATCGAAAGAATTGGCGAAATTTCAAATTTCCGTCAACGCCATCGCGCTCGGCTATTTTAACACCGGTATGATCGAGGACGTGCCAGCCGAAGTGCAAGCTGAATTGTTGAAACAAGTTCCGATGAATAAGTTAGGAAATCCTGAAACACTTGCCAAAACGATTGAATTTTTGATTTCGGATGAAGCGGGTTTTGTGACTGGGCAGACGGTGAATTTGAATGGGGGGTTGTATTCGTGAATGGAGTTTGAGATAAAAAATAAACTTATTTAAGTTACGTCAAAATAACTTTGAATATAAATTCAAATTAAATATTTAGTCCAAAACATTAACTTTTCTATTAAAAATTTTATCTTTGGTTTGTAAATCAAATTGAATTTTTACATAGTAGCTTCAAGTAAAAAACTACAAGACAAATAGTTAATGCCGAATACCACACATTCTAACAACCTCATTTTTGGTTCCAAAAGACAATTGGTTCTTTTGCGTATTTGGTTGAGTATTGGTTTTCATTTTTTGAAGAAATACAAGAATCCACTGTTGATCAATCGCATTCGCAAGCAGGTATTATCGCTCAAGCAAATTTATACTGCTGAATTTGGAATTACTAAAATGGCTTTTGTAGATGGGAAATACTATTTCAATTCAAACATGAATGGTTGGCCTTCTCCCCTTTTTTATCGACCATTGGACGTTGAAGTAAAAAAAGGTTTTGCACAGGCTGTATCCAATCTTGAAAATTTGAAAATGGTTCAAATCGCCTTGACGAAAAAATGTCCATTGAATTGTGAGCATTGTTATGAAGGACATGAATTGAATAAGAAAGATACTTTGACCTTAAACGACCACAAAAGAATCGTCGAGAAACTTCAAAATGCCGAAATTTCAGTAATTCAATATGGCGGCGGTGAACCAATGACGCACGTCGATGATCTAATCGAAATTTTAAACACTGCTACTGACCAAAGTGATTTTTATGTGTACACTTCAGGATTCAATTGCACTGAAAAGAACCTTCTAAAACTAAAAACTGCTGGATTGACTGGTATTTCAATCGGCATTGATCATTATATTGCAGACAGACACAATACTTTTCGTAGAAATAAGAAAGCATTTCAGTGGGCTTTGGAAGCTGCAAAAAATGCCTCAGCACAAAAATTAGTTGTAACATTCACCATTTGCGCCACAAAAGAATTTTGTTCAGAAGATAATTTATGGAAATATTTAGAATTTGCCAAAGAAAACAAAGCAGATTTCGTTCAAGTTTTAGAACCACGCGCCGCTGGAAATTATGAATTCCAAGATGTTTATCTTTCTCAAGATCAACTAAAAATATTGGAAGTTTTTTTCTTGGAAGCGAATTCTTCACCAAAATACAAACAGCATCCAATTGTATTGTATACTGGTTATCATCAGCGCAAAAAAGGCTGTTTAGGTGCTGGAGAAAATTATCTATACATCGATACAGATGGATATATGAGTTCATGTCCATTTTGTAGAAATATTAAAACACACATTTTGGACGAATCGCATGAAGCATCTATTAAAGCTATGAAATCAGAGGGATGTGCTTTACCAAAATCAAAAATTGAAATTTATGAAAATGTTTAATCAAAATTCAACACGCATTATATCAACATTTTTAATGATTGCTATGCTTTTCTCGAGCTGCAGATTATACCATATAAAATCTAGAAGTGTACTTCATAAAAACGCAGAAACAATTGTAAAGAAAAAAGTATATCCTCAAATCCTCTTGCATAGTGGGGATACCTACTGGCAGATAAAAAATCCTGTATTCAAAGACAACTTGCTTTCTGGAGAACTAACTTCTGTAAATGAAAAAGTTGATTTCTTATATCGCAAAGCTTTAACAAAAGGTAATTTTCAAATTTCAGCAGTAGATAAATTTTATGCAAATCAGCTGCACTTATATGTTGATGCCTTTGAATTAAATGATAAAAAAGCGATAGTAAACTTGAATGACATCAAAGAAATCAAAATTTTAGATGAAAATAAAGGACTAACAAACCTGCTCAATATTGGAATAACAAGTGCATCGATTGTAGGTGGTTTTTATATTTTTCTATTAATCGTCTGCGGTTGTCCGCATAATTATACTTATGACGGTGAAAAATACCATTATAACAATACGCTTTTTACTGGCGCAACCGCTCCAAATCTTGAACGTAACGATTACAAATCTCTTCCAGATTATGATCCTGAAAATTCAGCATATAAGATGCTAATAAAGAATGAAGAAGACGAAAGTCAATTTACAAACGTATTGGAAATGATTGTCGTAAATCATCAAAAAAATATTGAAGTCGTCTTGGATCAACAAGGTAATATACATACAATACTCAAGCGCGAAAAGGCCATCAAAGTAAATGACGATTTAGGAAATAATCTTTCAAATAAAATCAACGATGCTGACGATTATTCATATGCTTTTGATCAAATCGGAAAGGATGATTTTAGCCATGTTTATGCTACTTTTAATGTAAGTGAAGCGAAAGAAAATGCAAAAGTTATTATTCGTTCAAAAAACAGTACGTGGGGAGGATTGGTTTACCACTCATTTGCAGAAATGATGGGAAAAAACCATTCTAAATGGGTAAAAAACAATCTAAAAAGAACGCCAAAAGAAGCGCAAGAAGATATTATCAAGGCTGGTATTCCCTTGATTGTTGAAATAAAGAAAAATGGAAATTGGATGCCACTTGAAGCCATCAATTTGATCAGTGAAATCAATTATAATGAAGTAGCGATTTCTATACCGAAAGAAAATTTGGGAGATTCAACGGTTGAATTTAGAATTACATCTGGATACAAATTCTGGGAATTAGATGCAGTTCATATGGATTTTTCTTCTCCACAACAAGTTGAAATTCAAAAATTAAAACCGACGAGCGCGATCGGAAATGAAGATTTCACTAATTCACTTTTATTAGATGATAAAAATTACATGCAACACATAAACACAGGTGATTCAGCATTAATCAGTTTTGAAAATTTACCAATATCATTTGAATCTCGCAGTTTGTTTTTACATAGTAAAGGTTATTATATTTCCAAAAAGCAATATGAAGGACCTACTAACTGGCAAGCAATGTTTGCTCTCAAACAGAAGGGTGGATTTTCATTGTTCTCTAAAGAATTGTATGAGGCTTACAAAAACATGACATTATTTGAATTAGAAAATAAATAATTTTTAAAGAAATTTAAAATCTTGAACTCGATGAAATCATTTCTTTCTATCATTTTATTTTTCAGTGCGTTTCCTGCATTTACTCAAGACACTTTGTTCTTTCCTTCAGGAGAAATTAGAGCTGTTGAGATTATTTCAATTGATAAATTAGCTGGATTAATTCATTATAAAATTGAAGGAAAAACTGAAGTGCGAGCAATTAGTTCTTTAATATCTTATACAAACCATTCAAATGATTTTCAAACAAAATTTATCATTCAAAATGATAACAAAGAAAAGGAAAAAATGATGGAAGAAATCAACTTGAGTGAATATGACTATGGTAAATTTTCAATTGGAATTAATCTTTTATCTCCTTTAACTGCGTTAAAGATACCAAGTCAAATAAATATTGCAACCAATTACAATCAACATTTATTCTGTCAATATATTTTCACAAAAAAACTTGGTATTAGAGTTCCTGTAAGAATAGGATTTGATCAATTCACCAAATCTAAAATCAAAAACAATACGGAAATTTTCAAATCACTCGCTTTTGAAACAGGAATTGAACCAATTTTTATTCAAAATGACGATTCCTACAGTAGTTTTTATGTAAGTCCGGGCTTTTATTTTGGTCAAGTTGAAAATATTAGAACTATTTACAACGATACAAATTTTAATTTTAGCACAGCTTATTTAGGTCCAAAACGCAGTTATTTTAGATTAGCAATAAATTCAGGAATCCAAATTAATCTTAACAAAACTATTCAAATGAGTTTTGAAGGCGGAATAAACTATAACAACATTTATACATGGTACTATAAACCTTATGCAGTTGAAAACAGAATTACTTTTCAAGCAGCAATTAATCTTGTTTACCGATTTAACGGTAAAAAGAGAGAATGATACCAAACTAAAAAATATTTCAATGAAAACTATTTTTCTTTTTTTATCCTTATTTATTATCAAATCAGTTGAAGCACAAGATACTTTGTTTTTTTTTAGCGGAGATTTTAAAGTAATTCAGTTACTTAATGTTGATATGCAATCCGGTATTTTACACTATAAAATTGGTGAAAAAGAAGAAATAAGAAATATAAGCTCCCTAAAATCTTATTCAAATCACTCTAATATTGAAAATGGTAATCCAATAAATCAAATTGGTTCGCCTGAACCAGAAAACAAAAAAAAATCCAAATCAAAAAGCACATTTCAAGATCCAAGCACCTATGAATACAGCAAATTTTCTTTAGGAGTAAATTTGCTTTCCCCACTATCTGGAGCTGGTTATCGATTTCGACGGACTATTTCATCCAATTATAACCAAAGTTTATTTTTTCAATACAATTTGAATGATAAAATAGGTATTCGCTTGCCGGTGAGAATAGGTTTTGGACAATTAAAGGATACAAATTTTAATTATAACAATGGCTATTCTTGGCACTATAATAGAGAACTCATTTTTGAAAGTGGAGCAGAAGTTTCAATCATGCAAGGTGACAACCAAAGAATTACCCCATATCTTTTACCTGGAGTTTATTTTGGCCGTAATAAAGGTGTCATTGATTACGGTAATTATGTGACATCAACAACATTTTATTTTCCAGCCCCAGCTAGAACCTATTTTAGAGTAGCTCTTAATGGAGGATTCCAATTCAATTTTTCTAGATATGTACAAATAAATACTGAAGCAGGACTAAATTTCAATAGTTTAAATACATACTATTCACTTTATTCCAACGGAAAACTGGAAAGATATGTAGGTAAACAAATAGGATTTCAAGCTGCTGTAAATATAGTTTATCGTTTTGGAGGGAAACCAAGAGAATAAGTATTTTTATCCGTTAGAATCACTTAAATACCTTATTTTACAGTATTCCATAGAAATTCATTTTCAAAACATTACAATTCCTTACAAACATTTCCTTAATTTTACACCATGAAATGGAATACAACCGATTTGACAAAAATCAACGCGATGAATCGCAATACGATGATGGAATTGCTAGACATTCAATGCGTTGAAGTTGGCGAAGATTATGTCGTTGCGACAATGCCTGTTGATCACCGAACACATCAACCTATGGGTTTACTTCATGGTGGAGCGAGTGCTGTTTTGATTGAAAGCATCGGTTCTATTGGTTCTGCCCTACTTTGTGACCTTCAAAATGAATTCCCCGTTGGATTGGAAATAAACGCGAACCACATTGGTGGCGTAAAATCTGGTCTTGTAAAAGCGATTGGAAAAATTGTTCACACAGGAAAAAGAACGCACGTTTGGCAAGTTGATATTTTCAGTGTTGAAACGGAAAAATTAATTTGTACAGGAAGATTAACTGTAATGATCGTTCAGAAATAAGATGGAAAATCCAATCTCAAAAGATTATTTATTTTATAGATATCCTGGAAGTGAAATCGTTCAACTTGAAGGTATTTTAGAAAAATCAGCTTTTGATAATTTGAAAGATGGTTTCATTTTTACTGATTTCTTAAAAGAAAACTGCTATATTTTCAGGGAAAGTTCAGAAACTAAAGACTTTGAAATTCATTTCGATACAAATAAACCATACGTTTTCACCAAAAATGAATACCTCAACCAAGCAACTTCATTTCTAAATTGTATCCAACAATTGCAATTGGGAAAAGCTGTATTCTCAAGAATTAAAACTATACTTTTTGACACCAGCAAAACATTGCAACTTTTCAATGAATTGTGCGAAAAATATCCAAACGCTTTGGTCTATTTGATTTCAGGAAATCTTATCGGAACTTGGGTTGGCGCGAGTCCAGAAGTACTTCTAGAGGCCCATGACGAATACCTTTTCACGATGTCACTTGCAGGAACAAAAAAAGTGAATGCAAACATCGAATGGACTGAAAAAGAAATAATTGAACAAGAATTAGTTACAGATTTCATTGCAGATGAACTCAAAAAAATGCAAGTCGATAGTCTTGAAATAATCGGACCTTATGATTTTGAAGCAGGTCCAATTGAACATTTGAGAACGGATATCTGTGCACAAATTTCAAATATTTCACCCTTAGATATTGCCTATAAATTACATCCAACTCCAGCAGTAAGTGGTTTACCGAGAACGGAAGCAATAGCTCTAATCAAAACATTAGAAACCCACAACCGTGGACTTTATACCGGAATGATTGGTTTGATTTCTGAAAATACGACCCGATTATTTGTGAATTTGAGATGTGCTCAAATTCAAGAAAAGAACACCTACCTGTACATCGGAGGCGGATTCACGGCACAATCAATTCCAGAAATGGAATGGGAAGAAACGGAAAATAAAAGTCAAACACTTTTAAACGTGATGAGAAATTTATAGATTATTGTTTTTTCTCTTTATTCTCTTTTTTGTTCTCTTTTTTCGGTTTCTTTTTCTTTGATTCAGCTGGCATTGCATCGTCCTCTGCTCCTTTTTTAGCTTCGCCTCCAAAAGTGCTGATTTCTTTCCCTTCGTAGTCAAAAATATGCTCTTCAATTACAACATCTTTCTTGTATAAAGTTCTGCGCCTAACAACTTTATCTGAATCTCGCTCTTCAAACCAACCTTCTTTCAACCCTTTTTTGTAATTCTCTATTTTTTGGATATCTCCCTGATAATAAAGTGTTTTAAATTCCCCACTTTTGACATCGTAAATCCAATTTTCAGTTCTCAACAAAGTTCCATCGTCATAATAGTAAGTAAAAACGCCATTTCTTTTGCCTTGTTTGTAATTGCTATTCTGAATCAATTTTCCTTCCTTGTTGTATATGATAAAAGGACCATCTAAAATTCCTTGTCGATAATGTACTTCCTTTTCCAATTGACCATTTTTGAAATATGTTTTTTTCACACCGTTCAAAACTCCATTGTTATAATTCTCTTCTAGAGTAGTATCTCCTTTAGGACCAAAAAACAACTGTCTCCCGTGCTTTTGACCTAACTGATAGTTCATTTCCCAAGCAACGTAATTTGTACTGTCGTAGAAAAATGTCCATTTACCATTTTCTTTCCCAAGAATATGATTTCTCATCACCATCAGGCAACCAGTTTCATAGTACGTCGTATCTGCTCCATCTTCCTTACCATTCATAAAAGTTATTCGTCGCTCTAGAATCCCATTTTGGTGGCAAGTTTCACATCTTCCAGTAAATGGAGATCCTGATGAAGCTGAGAAAATGGTGTTGCTACCTTCGTCAAATTCCAATTTTTCATTACAATCTACAATTCCAGCAATTTTACCGCATTCCCAATCCACAAATTTCTTGTTTTTTTGAGCATCTGCTTTTTCGTAACACTTCGCCTTTTTGGTTATTACCCCATTAACTTCTGGCTGAGCAAATACTAAAGTTGAACAAAACCCTAAAACAATTACAATAAAAAATTTACAAATATTCATAACTTGAATTTTAATATTATTTTCTAATTTTCTCTAAAGCATAACGCAATTCATCTGAGACTTCAAACGTTTTATTTTCAATCGAATTGTAACAAACCAAAACAGATTTACCAATGGTTCTCAATTCACCATTCACTTTCAACTCATACGCTACTGAAAAACTTTTATTTCCGATGTGATCTAAAAAAACAGAAATTTCAGGTACATCATGCAACAAAACTGGTTTCAAATATTCAACTTCATTTTTTCTAAGTAAAACTCCCTCTTTTTTCCAATCTCTATCCTTAGCTAAAAGTATTCCAAAATAATAAATCCTAGCCATTTCAAAATAACTCAAATAAACGGCATTGTTAACATGTCCCATCATGTCGCAATCACTGAATCTTACTTGAATTTTTGCTGGTTCAATTTTCATTTGTCTAATTTAGAATATTCTGAATTGTTGCTAATGAACTCAGGAACGAGTGATTTCATTTTTGAAACAATCACTTCATTGTCCTGCTGCTGAAATAGTTGAATCAAATTTTCAATTTCTGTCACCACATCGTCACTTATCGAACGAACTTTTGCTATCAAAATCTGTGGATGATAAGTCGACATGGTATTTTCTTCTGATGCTAATAGTTCTTCATAGAGCTTTTCACCAGGTCGCAATCCAGTAACTTTTATTTCGATGTCTTTTCCTTCCTCAAAACCGCTCAACTGAATCATTTTCTTAGCCAAATCGATGATTTTCACAGATTCACCCATGTCAAAAACAAAAATTTCTCCACCGTTCCCCATGTTCCCTGCTTCTAAAACCAATTGACATGCTTCAGGAATCGTCATGAAAAATCGCGTGACATTTACATCTGTGACTGTAATCGGTCCTCCTTGTTCAATTTGCCTTTTAAACAATGGAATTACAGAACCATTGGAACCCAAAACATTACCAAATCTTGTGGTGATAAACTTGGTAAATCCGCCATTCTTAGTTTGCGCATACATTTCTGCAATGCGTTTTGACGCGCCCATTACATTGGTTGGATTCACCGCTTTATCGGTTGAAATCATCACAAATTTTTCAACTTGATATTCAATTGCCAAATCGACCAAATTTTTCGTACCTCCAATGTTGGTGATTACCGCCTCAGAAGGATTGTCTTCCATCAAAGGCACATGTTTGTATGCAGCCGCATGATAGACAAATGCAGGTTTATAGGTTGCAAACAAATGATTCATGCGTTCTTTATTGCGAATATCGCCTATAACTACTTCGAAATGTAAATATGGAAATTGATACCTTAATTCATTCTGAAAATCATACATTGGAGACTCTGCTTGATCCAATAAAATAATCGTTTTTGGTTTGTAATCAGCTATTTGCTTTACAATCCCAACACCGATTGAACCAGCTGCGCCTGTTACCAAAATAACCTTATCTTTCAATTCAGCAGCAATCTTATCAGCATTCAATACAATTGGCTTACGACCCAATAAATCTTCAATTCTAATGGTATTGATCTGTTTGGTTGAAAATTCGCCATTGATCCAGCTTTTTGCACTCGGAACTTGTTGCACTTTCACTTTTTCTTCCAAACAAATTTCTACAACCTCCTTTCTGTTGTTCTCGTTAGGATGTTGAATAGCAATAATCAATTCTGTAACTCCTTCTGATTTAATCAATTTTCGAATTTGAGAAGCTTGAAAAATCTTGACTCCCTCCAATCTAGTTCCTTTTAACTTTGGATTATCATCTACAAATCCAACAATTTCATAACTGATGTGACTGTCTTTTTCAATGGTTCGTTTAGTAATTAAACCAGAAACACCTGCACCATATATTAAAACACGTTGTTTATTTTCCTTGTTCTTGATAGATTCTAAATAAATCAGTTTTACAGAAAACCGCATGGAGATAATCAAGAAAAAACTAACCAAAAACTCCATGACCAACACTGAACTCGGAAATAAAAAATATCCGTCCAAATATTTCCAACGAATCAATCCAAAAATCAGAAACAAAATAGATGAAGTTGAAATAGCATAAAAAATACGCTTCAAATCTTCAGTAGAAGTATGTCTAACTAAACCTTTGTGAACTTGAAAAAGATTGAAAACTATCCATTTAACTATAATATAAACAGGCAAAGATTTGGATAAAATCTCCCATTCATTTGCAATTAAATTTTCATCTGCTTTTAAATCAAATCGAATCAAATAAGCAAATGCCAACGAAAATAAGCTAATAAATAAATCTAATAAGCTTATGACCCATCTTGGTGTATTGGATTTTGAAAGAATCATATACAAATATAAAGATTTAAGTGGAAATGGATAGTAATAGAGGCGTAAACCAAGAAATTTTATCTCAGAATTTGCTCTTTTTAAACACGCTATTTCTTTTTAATTAAAAAACAACACAAGTCAATCAATTAATTCAACAGTTAAGATATTATTTAATTGTTGAAATGAGAAATAATCTATTTTTGAATTATAGATTTTTCGGTATTATTTTGTTTTGTTAAATAGTATTTCCTGATTCCGAAAAAAAATAATTTCCTGGGTTAGTGGTTTTCCCTTTGGTTTTATTTTCGGAATCAGGATTTTTATCCACCCTTTCTTTTAACTTGATATCCTTCTTTTACTAACAATTCCATTACCTTATCGCGGAAATTTCCTTGAATAATAATTTCCCCATCTTTTACCGTTCCGCCAACACCACATTTACTTTTTAGCGTTTTCCCTAAGTCTTTCAAATCTTCCTCGGAACCAATAAATCCTTCAATTAAAGTCACTTCTTTTCCAGCTCGCTGTTTCTTATCTATCGAAACATACAATTTTTGTTGATTTTTTGGAAGTGTATCAACCGTTTCCTCTTCCTCCGTTTCAAATTGAAAATTAGGATTGGTAGAATAAACTACATTGGTAAATTTCTTTTTTGCCATCAATATTTCTCTATAATTGTTGCTCTTAAATCATCAGTCACCAAATAATTCGGATGCTTTTTCAATGCACTTTTAATTCCTTTAGGTGATCTGACTTCAAAGATAATCACTTTTTTTCCTGCTTCTTGCAATGCACCGACTTGGTCTTTGGAAATATATTCATTTTTAATTACCACACCATCAAAATTATAAGCGTTCAACTTTTGGTCAGCATCAGCAAAATCTCCTCCGGAATAGTACACTTTGAAAGGCAATTCTTTAAATTTTTCTAGCCATTCAGGATTGCTCAACAACACTATCACTTCGATTTGTCCATTGTAAAAGCTTGTAAAATCAGCTATCTCTTTGATAAATAGTATTTCATCTACGTTTTGCCCACTACATAAATCGTAATGACGTACGTCTAACATCAAAACTTGTTTGTCAAAATAATTTACTGGTAAATTTTGCATAGACAAAAGCTTTTCTTTCTTCAATGACTTATAGGTAACAGCCTCTAAATCTGAATCATTTTTAGAAGCTATACAACCCTTTGAATTGGTTTCATTGTCCATTGTTTGATCGTGAAAAAACCACAAACGATTCGAAGCTGATAATTGTACATCCAACTCAACGCCATCACAACCAACCGTTTCTAATGACAATTGTACCGCTTCTTTGGAATTATCGTGAAAAATTGCGTTTTGATTTTCTAAACCACTAGCCGCGTGCGCAATGATTTTAACATCTGAAAAATCTTCTTTTTTCTGACACGAAAATATTAACAACAAGAAAATCAAAATGTTATAACGCATACTTCAAACCAATTTGAACTGAAAAATTGAAACTGTTTTTCATCTTGTAGCGATCCCAAAACAAACTGTAATAATTTTCAAAATTAACACCATAAAATGTTGATTGATAAACCTTCAACCTATTCCCAAACGCAAATGTGTAGCCTGCAAATAATTGATTGTAATAGTTTAAATATTTCGTCTGTCTATTCACTTTCAACACACTACCCTGAAACAAGATTGTTGGTCCGAGTTGAAATTTTGAACGATTCAAAAAATAATAACTTCCTGAAATTCCAATCATTGGGAAAAATCGCTTTTGAAAAAAAGTTCTGTTAATTCCAATTCCAAATCCAGCAGTATACTCTAATTTTTGTAACTGACGAAAGTAATTTCCTGTTAAAAAAAAGTCCATTGAATTATACTGAAATGTTGCGCCAACTAACGATTTCTTTTCAGTTTGGGCTGAAATTTGAAAAAATGAAAGGAATAAAAAGACGAACAATAAACGCATTGAAAGAGAATTTCCTTTCAAATATAAGGCATTTTTGAGTGATTACAATTTTGGACATTTTTTACAATGAACGCCCTTTTTCTTGTATTTTTTGCAACAATCCTTTTTCTTACCGCAACTACAATTACTACAAGTCATTGATTGACTATAAACATCCTGAGAAATCGGTAAAACTTGTTGTTGCATCTGTTCTATTTTTGGACATCACAAAGATATAACTTTTCTCTTACAAAGAATCATTCTAAATAAAATTGTTTAATTTATTTTGATTTTGAAGTTAACAAAACTTAAAAATCGCCACAATCACCTGTAAAATCAGAACTTCATTCCTATCTTTGCACATGCAATTACCGATTTCAAAATCTGTCTCAAGCTTCAAGCAATTTCTTCTCAGTCAATACTTTTACGACGGACTCAAAATAACTTTGGGGGTAATTCTTCCTTCTATTATATGTTACCAACTCGATCAACTTCAAATTGGAATCACCATTTCCTTGGGAGCTTTATTTGTAAGCATCACAGATAATCCGGGAGCTATTTCTCACAAAAGAAATGCAATGATTACCGCCAATGTTTTCATTTTCATTATGGCAATAATTATTGGGTTTACGAATAGATTTGGCATTCTTCTCGCGATTGAAATCCCAGTATTTTGCTTTGTATTCTCGATGTTTACTATTTATGGTGCACGCGCTTCATCTGTTGGAATCGCAGCGCTTTTGGTAATGATTGTTGGAATTGACCAACATTTAAATCCAACTCAAACGCTCATTCATGCCTTACTTTTGGTTTCTGGAGGTGTTTGGTATTTGCTGTTTAGCATGACACTTACCCAGGTTTTACCTTATCGTCCTGCAGAACAAATGCTAGGTGAATGTATCTTCGAAATTGCGAAATACATCAAGATTAAGAGCGACTTTTACGATTCGAAAAACAACAAAGAAATCAATCAACGAGCGCTTATCGATCAGCAAATTTTAGTAAATCAAGCGCAAGAGAACGTAAGAGAAATACTATTTAAAACAAGAAAATTACTCAAAGATTCTAGTCCGCAAGGCAATTTATTAATCATGTCATTTATCGATGTCGTTGATTTATATGAGCATGCGATGGAAAGCCATCAGAATTACGATGTACTGCACAATGAATATGATTCAACCAAAATATTAACCAATTTTCAAAAGACAATTTTTAACCTGAGTGAAGAATTAAAGTACATCGGACTTTGTATTCACAATCATGAAACGCCAAAAAAAATCCCTTTGACTGCTGATTTATTGGTTGGGATTAAATCTCAAATTGACGCTTTAGACCAAAAAGGTATCCAAACTGTGAGCTTAAAAAAGATCCTCGTGAACTTAAGAAACATGACGCAACGGGTGGAAAAAATGTACGCTTATCACCAATCAAAAACAAATGTTCCAGACGCGCGAAAAAATGAAATTCACACTTTGGCAACACATCAACAACTCGATTGGAAACTTTTTGGAGAAAATTTAACCTTCAAATCTTCCATTTTTAGACATTCATTTCGCGTTGCAATTGTGTGTTTAATCGCATTTATTTTTGCCAGAAATTTTTACACTGGACAATTTAGCTATTGGATTTTGTTAACGATTTTGGTCATTTTAAAACCTGCTTTTAGTCAAACAAAAAAGCGAAATTATGAAAGAATTGTCGGAACTGTTGCCGGCGGATTACTCGGGATTTTGATTTTATTTTTCGTAAAAGATCTCAATTTTAAGTTTTGGTTATTGCTAATTTTTATGATTTTAACCTACAGTTTTGCTCGAATAAAATATGTTGTTAGTGTCTTTTTCATGACTCCATTCATCCTTTTAATGTTTGATTTTATCGGTCAAAACAATGAAATTTTATTGGTAAAAGAACGAATTTTAGATACATTTATTGGCGCTGGAATCGCTTCTTTGGCAAGTTATTTTATCCTTCCAAGCTGGGAATCTTTTCAAATTAAGAAAATGATGTCTGAAATGATTCAAAAAAATATGAACTATCTTCAAAGTGTAATCAATTATAAAACAGATGATTTGAATACTCAACTTAAATATAGACTTTCACGTAAAGAAATGTATGTGAGCACCTCAAATTTAAGCTCTGCTTTCCAGCGAATGTTAAATGAACCAAAAAGAAAGCAACAACATGTAAATGAAGCTAATAAATTCATTCTATTAAACAATTTGTTCGCATCAAATGTCGCTTCTATCTCCTATATAATGAAAGATGATAAACCTCAGTTTAGCGACAAAGAGATTAGAGAAATAAGAAAGTCATTTAACTTAATGAAAGAGAGTTATGCTTATTTTAATAAAGCTTTAGTTGAAGTGGAATTATCATTAAATATTGACACAAAATCAACGCTTCAAAACAATCAAATTGAACTTTGTAACAACTTGGTTCAAATCGCTTCTGAAATAAAAAAATTGAGTGCAAAAATTATTGAAGAAGAATGACGGATTTTTTGAATCAAAATTACTTGTCTAAATTCTCCAAATCAATTTCTATAAATACGAGATTGACTTTTTAAGTGCACGCTAATTCCTATCTGATAACTTCCAATCTTTCGCAAACACACTTTCGCAAAATTCTCCTTATCTTTACACTCAAAAATTTACAAAAATCATGGAAATCCCAAAAATGTATGAGCCTGTTAAGGCAGAGGAAAAATGGTATGCTTACTGGATGGAAAAAGGTTATTTTCATTCTGAACCAGATGGTCGCGAAGCATATACCGTCGTCATTCCTCCGCCAAACGTAACAGGAATTCTGCACATGGGTCACATGTTGAACAATACAATTCAAGATGTATTGGTTCGTCGTGCAAGAATGCTTGGCAAAAATGCATGTTGGGTTCCAGGGACAGATCATGCATCCATTGCAACGGAAGCAAAAGTTGTTCAAAAATTACGCAAAGAAGGAATCAAAAAATCTGATCTCACACGTGACGAATTTCTGAAGCACGCTTTCGAATGGAAAGACAAACATGGTGGAATCATTTTAGAGCAATTGAAAAAGTTAGGTTGTTCTTGTGATTGGGAGCGAACTAGCTTCACGATGGATCCTGAATATTCGCAATCTGTTTTGGATGTTTTTATCGACCTATATAAAAAAGGTAAAATTTACCGAAGCGTTCGAATGGTCAATTGGGACCCTGAAGCTTTGACTGCACTTTCTGATGAAGAAGTAATTCACAAAGAAGTTAATTCGAAATTATTTTACGTTCGATATAAAATTTCTGGTAGCGAAGATGAATGGTTGACAATTGCAACAACGCGTCCAGAAACTATTTTGGGTGATACTGCAATTTGTATCAATCCGAACGACGATCGTTTCAAACATTTACATGGTAAAAGCGCCATCGTTCCAATTTCGAATCGAGTGATTCCAATTATCCAAGATGAATACGTGGATATGGAGTTTGGAACTGGTTGTTTGAAAGTTACACCTGCGCACGACACAAACGATTACGAACTTGGCAAAAAACACAATTTAGAAACGCTTGATATTTTCAACGACAATGGTACATTGAACGAATTAGGTCTGCATTATGCAGGTCAAGATCGTTTTGATGTACGTAAAGCAATTGAAAAAGAATTGTATGACAAAGGTTATTTGGTGAAAACCGAAGACCATATCAATAAGATTGGCTTTTCTGAAAGAACAGACGCGGTAATTGAACCGAAATTGTCATTGCAATGGTTTGTGAGCATGAAAGAATTGGCACAGCCTGCTTTGGACAATGTAATGAATGGAAATATCAATTTTCATCCTGAAAAGTTCAAAAATACGTATCGCCACTGGATGGAAAATGTGAAGGATTGGTGTATTTCTCGCCAACTTTGGTGGGGACATCAAATTCCTGCATGGTATTTTGGTGCCGGTCCGAATGATTATGTAGTTGCCAAAACAATTGAAGAAGCGATTATTATTGCTTCAGAAAAAACTGGAAGATCGATTACTGCATCTGAATTGAAACAAGACGAAGATGTATTGGATACTTGGTTTTCAAGTTGGTTGTGGCCAATTTCGGTTTTCAACGGCTTGACTCGTCCAGGAAATGAAGAGATTAAATATTATTATCCGACCAATGACTTAGTAACTGCGCCAGAAATTATGTTTTTCTGGGTGGCGAGAATGATTATTGCTGGATATGAATATTTGGGAGATATTCCTTTCAAAAATGTGTATTACACAGGAATTGTGCGTGATAAATTAGGCCGTAAAATGTCTAAATCGCTTGGAAATTCTCCAGATCCAATTGAATTGGTTGAAAAATTTGGTGCAGATGGCGTGAGAATGGGAATTTTGATTTCTTCACCAGCTGGAAACGATTTGCCTTTTGATACGAGTCAATGTGAGCAAGGAAGAAATTTCACCAATAAGATTTGGAATGCATTCCGTTTGGTGAGCAATTGGGAAGTTCGCGACATCGAACAACCAAAAGCTTCGATTAAAGCAATTGAATGGTTTGACACGAAATTCAATCAACAATTGGCTGAAATCAACGATTCATTCGATAAATTCAGAATTTCTGAAGCGTTGATGTCCACGTACAAATTGGTTTGGGACGATTTCTGTTCTTGGTACCTAGAAATGATCAAACCTGGTTATGAACAACCAATTGATGCATTGACATTGGAAGCAACGAAAGGATTTTTTGAGAAAATTTTGAAAATTATTCAACCATTTACGCCATTTATTGCTGAAGAAATTTGGCATTTGATTCGTGAACGCAAAACGGGCGAAGACATCATCATCGCTT
This sequence comes from Flavobacteriia bacterium, assembly GCA_947450325.1. Taxonomy (GTDB): domain Bacteria; phylum Bacteroidota; class Bacteroidia; order Flavobacteriales_D; family Crocinitomicaceae; genus JAQVCM01. Next base: position 47,239 of record CANFUT010000026.1, on the reverse strand, counting down.
CATGGCCGACGATTGAAAAGAAGGATGAAAAAGTGTTGACGGAATTCACGAAAGCGGAAGAAATCATCACCAACATTCGAAATATTCGCAAACAAAACAACATCGCGACGAAAATCAAAATGGATTTGTTTGTGAAAAAGAACCAAGAATCCGATGCAAGTTTTGATTCAGTGATCGTCAAAATGGGAAATTTAAGTCAATTGGAATATGTTTCTGAAAAAATCAACAATGCATATTCATTCTTGGTAAATTCAAATGAATATTTCATTCCATTTGGTGACAATATTGATTTAGATGCAGAACGCGCGAAATTGGAAGAAGAATTGACGTATACGCAAGGATTTTTAACTTCAGTTTTGAAAAAATTGAAAAATGAGAAATTCGTATCTGGTGCGCCGGAGCAAGTTTTGGAAAATGAACGCAAAAAAGAAGCTGATGCTCGCCAAAAAATTGCCATTTTGGAAGAGAAATTAGCTGGTTTACAATAATTTTAAGTTAATTAGTATGAAACGCAGTTACTCATGGTACTGCGTTTTTTTTGTTAAAAGGAATTTAAAAAAATAATCATTTCAAAGAATCAATTACTTTTACCCTATAAATTAATACCATGAAACGTTTTTGTATTTTCTTCATCATTTTACTTTCAAGTAACTTTTCTTTCAGTCAATTAGGCTTTTTTCTTTTGAAAGACACCGTGCCTGGAATGGTGCACAAACAAATCAAAGACATACAAGAAACTGCAGGAAAAAAATTGATGTTATTCGGCGAATCAAAAGATGAAAAGTTGTCGAAAACGGCTCCATTTTTAATGGAAACGAACAGTAAAGGACTATTAATCCGAAAAATACATTTTAATAAAGATGCCAACAATGTAAAACGAATTATTCCTGTCAATGCAACCACCAACAGACTTTACGGCATGAATAGTACTGTTGGAGGGATTTCTAAAATGTATGCCCAAACCATTGGAAAAGATACGAAAGCAACGTTTGAATCAATCGAAACTGAGAATTCTGTAGTTTACGGCGAAGTACTTCCCTATTCTAAGACACACACTTTTATCATTCAGTCTGTTAGAAAAACTGGCAGTAAAATTTTCAATTTAAACTTCATTAAAACACCAAATGAAACTTATTCTTCTACTCCATTTGGTGTGCATGAATCGAAATACACAGAAATGTGTATGAATGCTGTGTTGGATAAAAATAAAAATTTCTTCATTACAGGAATTAAAGTAATTGATGATTCAATAACACCTTTTGTTTATGCATTTGACTCATTAGGCAATGAACGTTGGACAAATTTCCCAAAAATCGACAAAACATTTGAAAATCTTAAAATTAGTTTAGACAAACACAACAATGTACTTTTTTCAGCAGCTTATCGCAACAATAAAATGGGAACTTGTTGGACACAAATTTGGAAATTCGACAACAAAGGAAATTTGATAAGTGAGGCAAAAATTGAGAATATCAAATCGAATGGTCAATTTTTATTGAAAAATGGAAATACCATCTTGTATGGTACGCACTTTCAAGTCTACGACCGAAGATTCATCATTAGCAAAGGAAATTGGGTGATTTTAGATGATTCTCTAAAAGTTATTGTAGCAGATGAAATGAATGCCAAAGATTCACCAGATGCTGACTTAACTCCATTGGCGATGACTGCAAAACCAACAAGTTCAGAATTTCACTGTGGGATTCAATTGTCTGATGGAAGAATCGCTTTGGGCGGAAGAGTTACTTATCCGGAATTCCCTGAAGAATCTAAAATTTTGGGCTGCAATCACTACAATGAAGCTTGTATCTTGTTGCTAAGTGAAAAAGGGATTTTTAGACCAACGGCGAAATGATTTTTAGACCCAAGACTCTAGACTTTAGACGATTTAAACACTCTACAAAATTGAAAATCAATGTATATCGAAAGGAATATTAATACTTTCTAACACTGCTTTAGACTGATACGCAAGTGAATTTAGCATTCAAAAATCTTTTTCTCGATCAACCAACGGTTCGTATGCTTCTAATTTCACCCCTAAAATTTTTAATTTCTTGCCATTTTGATTGAAAACATCGATGCGAATTAGATCCTCTTTACTCCTGAAATTTGGTGTTATGTAAGATACTAATACTTCCTTTTTTAAGGTATCAAGATGGAAAATGGTTTCTTCCATTGAAATGCCCCTCCAAGCGTAAAAGCCATTTCCGTGCTTCATTGCCATTGTGAAAAATTTACCTTTTAGATCTTCTGTTTTTCCTTCATATTTCCATCGTGCAACGACCCAAAAATAAGACTTCGATGAAATCTTAGATGGTGGTAAATCAATCGTTGGTGTATATTGATTCAAACTATCCAATTGAAAATCCGATTTAAAGTGAAAGTACTTTTGATAACATTTTTTGAATTTATGATCTTTAAAATCAAATTCATTCATTGTCCCACGATCAATCGATAACAAGGATTTTTGGTAATCTGTCACTCCGCCAATCTGACCGAAAGTAGAAAAATAATAGTCTTTGGTGATTCTCGAACCATGCAGGATTCCAAGTGTCATTTGGTAGGTTTGAAACAAATTGAACAAAAATGACAATGAAATTAAACCAGCGAAAAACCAATTAAATTTAGATTCTTTGATTCTTAAAATGAAAAACCCCAAAGCGATTGTCAACAGTGGATAAATGTCCAACAAAGCGCGCTGACTGAAACTTTCAGCGTACCACCAAGTTGTCCAACAACTTACGACGTATAAGAAAATTAAAAATACAATCAAGGAAGTGAATCCATTTAGTGCTTTTTTGATCCAAAAATAAAAGCCACAAATCGCAAAAAACATCAATGAAGTATAGAGCAACCAACCTTTTTTAAAGCTGAAAAGTACTTCCAAAATGTACGGTATAAACCAATCAAAACCTTCACCTAAATTATTTGCATAACTATTGACAACGAATGAACCTGAAACCAATTTCCAGTAAATAAATTGCGGTGAAAAGGTGACTACAAAAGCGAAAATTGTCGCAAAAAGCACCCACTTTCTAAATTTAATGAAATGGCGAATTTTACCAAAAAACCCACCAAAATCATTTACATTCCAAGCTATTGGAATCAATGTTAAAATTAAATCTGGAGGGCGAACTAATCCGATGAAACCAACAATCACACCCAGAATAATTCCATTTTTAAGATTTATTTCTTGGTGAAATTGGATCGTGAAAAGCAATAAAAGCGATACCAAGAAAAACTCCAAATTGTGGGAAATTCCCAATGATGCAAATTGCATGAAGAAAAAATTGGTTCCAAAAACCACTAAAATCAGCAACAAAGCGATTAATTTATCTTCAAAAAAATAAGTCAAAACTTTTCGCAACACAAAAATCCCAGCGATGAAATAAAAAAATGCGCCAATGGCAATCATTGTCTGGTAAGGGTATGAAAATCCATCTTTTGGGTAATTCCCAATACTCGCCCAAACTTCAGCAACTGTATAAAATGGTGTCATCAAAATCGCCCAACCAGAAGTATATTTGATCATAAAATGACCATTTTCTAATGGCACAAACTGGTACAAAGTGTTGGTATTTTGGTATTGCTTTTGAATTCCTTCAAAAAAACTCAAATCTTGAATATCAAGTGTTCCATTATGAAACAAATTTGCTAAATAAGCGTGGTGGCCAAATAAATCCCAATTTAAAATAAATGGTATTCCTTTATTGAATGTAAAATAGCCAATTACTGTAATAATTACAATAATCGCAACGCTTGAAATTCGAAGATTATGAGTGGCTATTGATTTTGGCGTTTGCATACTTTAGCGAAAATACATACTTCCAGCCGATTTATTTCGTTACTTTGTTTAAAAATTAGCAGAATGAGAAAAATTGCACTTTTGACTTTATTGGTTTCGATGTTTTTTGCGTGTAAAAAAAATGACATTGATTTCACTTTGAAAGGAACAATTACTGATGCCACGTTTAGTGGAGGCTTAACTGGTGCGACGGTTACGCTAACTCAAGTCCCAATCGGCGGAAGTACTCCAAAAGTTATTGGTTCATCAACTTTAGGAAGTGATGGAAATTACAGTTTCACATTCCCTAGAGAAAAAGTCGAAAAATATGTCATCACAGTTGAAAAAACCAATTATTTCTCTATTAATCAAGATATCAGTTTTTCAGATTTTTCAACTGAAAGTGCTTTAGAAAGAAGTTATTCGACAACCGCTAAATCGTGGGTGAAATTGGTTTTCACAAATGTTGCACCAGCAACAATTGGAGATGGATTGACTTTCAACAAACAAGAAGGAAAAGTTGGTTGTAGCGAATGTTGTCCGCAAGAAACACACACTTTAGTTGGAATAGTTGATACAACCTTTATTTGTGTAAATGATGCAAACACAACTTATTCCTATTTTTTCAATGTAGTTAACACTGCGATCCAAGGAATTGAGTCAATCACAACAGTGCCTTTTGATACTGTAACGATTACAAAAACGTATTGATTTTAACTTTAGATTTCGAACTTTATTCGTCTTCCAAATTTTCTCTTAATTTTTGACGCAATTGTCTGATGTACGTTTCCATCAAATATTTGAAATAGTTGGGAGTACTTTTCGCAATGCATTTGGTATATTGCTTTAGGCGGTATTCGATGTGTTCACCCAACATTTCAAGCAAATCCAAACCATCATAAAAATCCGTGGCAGCTTTCACAATTACCTGAAAATGATTTTCTAACGAATCATCAACTGCCAATTTACCTTTTTCGCTTTTGTCTAAGTATTCGTAGTAAACATCTTTCATATTGAAACTGTCTAACAACTCAACATCAAAACGTTCTCGCGCCATTCTGTTGAATTCATAGACTACTTCAAATTCCAGATCATCGCCTTCAGAAAGTCTTGATTCTAAGAATCTATCAGGAAAACGAAATGCATCTTGCCAATTGATAAAATCTTGCCAAAGACCAAATCTACGCACATTGTTTCCAAGGTCGATTAATTTAAATTGACTTTTATTAGGTAATTTTCTTGAACCTCTTCCAATCATTTGGTGATACAAAGTCAAAGAACGAGTTGCGCGATTTAATATAATTGTTTCTACAGTAGGCTCATCAAAACCAGTTGTCAAAATTCCTACCGAACTTAAAATCGCGTCTGGAGTAACCTTGAACCATTCCAACACATCTTTTCTATCTTTTTCACTGAAAGTTGAATCTAAATGGCGGATTTTGTAACCTCTTTTCTTGAACGTTTCTTCAACTCTGATTGAAGTTTCGATTCCTGAATTAAAAATCAAGGTTTTGTTACCAATAGCGACTTCTTCATAAGCAAAAAGTAATTTTTCTTGCATGAAAAAGTTTCCGTAAACCATTTCAGAACTACTCACGGTAAAATCACCATTTGAACCAATTTTCAAACCATGTAAATTCACATCGTAAGTAAATGTTTCTGCGTCAGATAAATAACCACTTTCAATCAAAGATGAAATACATTCTCCAACTAATAATTTATTGTAATTATCGTTTAATGGCAACGCTTTATTAGAACTCAAAGGCGTTGCAGTAACTCCTAAAATGTTCGCTGATTGATAATATTGAAATATTTTTCTAAAACTGTTGTAGTGCGCTTCATCGACAATAACCAGCCCTACCCCTTCAATGAAATTTTCATTTTCGTGTAGGCGATTATTCAGTGTTTCCACCATGGCGATGTAGCAAGAAAACTCTTCATTCTCTTCCAATTTTTTCACGTCGCTATTGATGACCTTATTGTCTACACCGATTGCGCTTAATTGCTTGGAAGTTTGAACAGATAATTCGATTCGATGCGTTAGAATCAAGACTTTTTTACCCCATTTCTCAATATAACTTTTGGCTATTTCTGAGAAAATTACTGTTTTTCCACCTCCAGTCGGTAATTGAAATAATAGATTGAAATTAGATCCATTTTCTTCTAATTCTGACAATATATTTTTAACTGTCTTTTCTTGGAATGGATATAATTTTTTCGCTTCATAAAGTTCAGTATCTATCATTGTCTGTGTCAAAATTGGGCTACAAAATTACGCTTCTTTTATGGAATATCAAACCTAAAATAAGAAATAAGATTTTTTATTTTTTAAGCGCTGATTTTTAAGCGCTAAAAAAGGCAATTATTCTAATCCTAAAGAATATTTGTTTGATGAAAATCAGTTCTAAATCGTCAAAAAAACCTTATTTTTGTTGACAAACAAATACAAAATGAGCAATATCGAGAAAGTAAAATGTCTTATTATCGGTTCTGGTCCAGCAGGATACACAGCTGCTATTTATGCTGCAAGAGCTGATATGCATCCAGTGATGTATCAAGGTATGCAACCTGGAGGACAATTAACAACAACAAACGAAGTAGAAAACTTCCCAGGATATCCAAATGGAATTTCAGGACCAGAAATGATGGTTGAATTAGAGGCGCAGGCCAAAAGATTTGAAACAGACATCAGATTTGGTTTTATTACAAAAGTTGATTTCTCTGGAGAAATACATAAATGTTGGGCCGATGATGGCAAAGAAATTCATGCTGAAACTGTCATTATTTCAACTGGTGCAAGTGCAAAATATTTAGGATTACCTTCTGAACAAAAATATTTAGAATTAGGTGGTGGCGTTTCTGCTTGTGCCGTTTGTGATGGATTTTTCTACAGAGGACAGGAAACTGTAATTGTAGGAGCAGGAGATTCTGCTTGTGAAGAGGCTCACTATTTATCAAAACTTTGCACAAAAGTTACGATGTTGGTCCGTAAAGAAGAATTTAGAGCTTCCAAAATTATGGCTGAAAGAGTAAAAAACACGCCAAATATTGAAATTCTATTTAATACAGATACGGTTGAAGTTTTAGGAGACGGAAATGGCGTAACTGGTGCGTTGGTAAAAAATAGCGTTACTGGTGAAGAAAAAACCATTCCTTGTACTGGATTTTTTGTTGCAATTGGACATAAACCAAATACAGACATTTTTGCTGATTACATCAATTTGGATGAAACTGGATATATTAAATATGAGCAAGCTGGAACTTCTTTGACAAATGTTGCTGGAGTTTTTGTAGCAGGAGATGCAGCTGACAAACGTTATAGACAAGCGATTACTGCAGCTGGTACGGGATGTATGGCAGCTATAGATGCTGAAAGATATTTGGCTGCAAAAGGTCATTAGAAATTTGAAACTAATAGAAAAATCCTTTCGCAATTAAATGTGAAAGGATTTTTTTTGTTCTAAACATTTATCAATTAGATACCTGCGTCAAGTAAATCGCCATTGGATTTATTATGCAATGCTTCGTCACTTTCTTGTTCCAAAATCAACTCCATTTCGTTGTAATTTTGGATTGTTTTGACTGTGAGTATAGATAATGGAACAAATATTAAAATGATGAACATCGAAAAAACTGTAGAATCTATTAATTCGTCTAAACTATTAGATGAATTTTCAAAAGAATTGGAAGCCCTGCTTATAACCCCAGTTGCAATCCATAGACCCCACCACCAACCGATGATAAGTTTGCGAGATTTTTTTTCATCAATTAGTTTTTTACCAAGTAAATAGTTTTCTGCATTTTCATACATTTCTTGCATCAGTTGAAAAGGCTTAAATAAATTCAAAATAGGAACAAACCAAGCACCTGATGCCCAACCATTCGATGAAGCCATCGTTTTAAATTTTACTTCTTGATTAAAATAGGCTCTTCGGAACCATTGAATAAAAAATATCACTGAAAATATATATAGAATTGCAAATAAGATCACAATAATTGATTGTCTCAAATCATTTGAATTCGCTGCTTCTGGCGTGATGGTATTTCCTTCAGCCACACTTTTTAATAATAGATATTGAAAAAAACTTGAGATGGTTGAAATTATTTGAAATCCCATCACGATCCAAATAAAGGTAGTTGCTAGTTTTGCACGATTTGCATTAGGTCTCATAAATTTATTTTTTTTAGTTTTTCAAAAATAATTAAAAGTTTGAGAAGTTTTTAACAAATCCTACATTTAACAGAATTTGATTGCATTTCAAAAGCAATAGCTGTATTTTTGAAATCAAACAAGCTCAAATGAAAAAACAAATTCTCCTCTCTATTTTTGCAACTTGCTCATTGATTGTATTTTCTCAAAAAAAAGAACACAGTTGCTCAAGTGTAAAATCTAAAATTAATCTTTCCAAAAGCGCAAGTTTAACAGTTGCGCAAATCGCACAAACAGAAAGATATGATGTGCATTATTACACTTTAGATGTCGAAATGACAAATCTATCTACAGACATTGCAGGAACAAGTGAAATTTATGGTACTGCCAATGAAAATTTAGATACAGTTTGGTTTGAATTATTTAATTCATTTACAATCAATGACATTCGCTTAAATGGAATAACTACGCCCTATGCAAGACAAGGCTCTGCCATCAAAGTTCCAGTAAACATTTTAGCAGGTGAAAGTTTTGTTATTGCAACAGATTATCAAGGCACACCACCAACGGCAGTCAGCAATCCATTAGGTGGATCAGGAATGACAAACGACAGCTCACCATCTTGGGGAAATCAAGTAACTTGGTCTTTAAGTGAACCTTACTCGGCTTATGAATGGTGGCCATGTAAACAATCTTTGCGAGATAAGGCGGATAGCGTTTCAGTTAAAATCACTGTTCCAAGTACTTGCAAAGCGGGTTCAAATGGTATTTTAGAAAATGTAATTGATTTGGGTAATGGAAAATCAAGATATGAATGGAAACATCGCCATCCTATTGATTATTATTTAATTTCTGTTGCAGTTGCCGAATATGTTGAATACAATGTTTATGCAAATCCTGTTGGAGCAACAAGTCCAATATTAGTTCAAAATTTCATCTATAATAATCCACAAACGTTGCCTAATTTTCAAGCGGATATTGATGAAACAGTTAATTTCATAGAACTTTATTCAGATATGTTTGGCCTCTACCCTTTTGCAGACGAAAAATATGGACATTGTATGGCACCTTTGAGCGGTGGAATGGAACATCAAACAATGACAACACAAGGCTTTTTTGAAAAAACATTGACTTCACATGAATTGGCGCACCAGTGGTTTGGTGACAAAGTTACCTGTGCTTCTTGGTCTGATATATGGGTAAATGAGGGTTTTGCCTCTTATGCAGAATATTTGATGTTGGAAAATTTATATCCTTCAGAAGAAATTACTGACATGAACACAAGACACAATAACATTATGCAACAACCAGGTGGAAGTGTTTGGGTACTCGATAGTTTGAATGAAGGAGCTATTTTTTCAAGTAGATTGGTTTACGACAAAGGAGCAGCTATCATTCACACGATGAGATTTCTAGCCAACAATGATGCTTTGTTTTTTCAAGGATTAAGAAATTATTTAACAGATTTTTCAGACAGCGTTTCTGTTGGACTGGATGTAAAAGCAGCCTTGGAGAATGCTACAGGTGTTGATTACACTGCAAATTTTGAAGAGTGGTACTTTGGCGAAGGATTTCCTACGTATTCTGCCGTTTGGAATAAAATTGGTGCTAATTTACAATTGAAAATTACGCATACTGCTTCTGTTCCAGCTTTTACGCCAACTTTTACTAATCCAATTGAAATTAAATTTACTAGAACGGCCTTGCCAGATACAACAATTAGATTCGACATTCAATCTAACGATGAGAGTTTTGTTATTCAAAATATGGGTTCAGTTTCGAATATTTCAAGTATAGACCCAAACAATTGGATAATAAATCGAACTGGTTCAATCGTTTACGACAACCAATTTGTGGCTTCAAATGACAAATTGACAAACGATGAAATCATTGATATTTTCCCAAATCCAAGTAATGGTGTTATCAATATTTCTTTGAAAAAGGTAGGAAAATATACCATTGATGTTTTGGATACAAAAGGAAGATTAATCTCTCAAAAGAACTTTGACAAAAATATCCAGATTGATTTAACTAAAGAACTCAAAGGAATGTATTTAATCCAAATTTCCAACGATGAAGGAAGACAAACAATTAGAAAAATTGTGAAAAATTAATTGAATTTCACATGGAAAAAACGTTTAAACTGAGATACACGGAGGATGAATATTGGTCTTTATATGAGTCCAAATTCACTAAAAAATCCAATATTTTCACTCATATTAGCACCTTTCCATGGATGATAATTACCTTTTTATTTTTAGTAATAAGTTCATTATTTGCTTTCGTTTACGGTAAAGGAAACAATTTCAATCATTTGGTAATTTGTGTAGTTACATTTTTAGTTGCCTTGATTTTTTTAGCAAATACTCTCAAGAAATGTCAAGAATTGATGATTACCTTGAAACAAATTAGAACCTACTATGATTATATCAAAAATGGGGTTGAAATCACAGTAAGTAGAACTAATCTAATATTTGCATACGATACCAAAAAAGAAATAATTCAATGGGTGGAATGCAAAAATGTCATCATTGAAGAAAATTACATTCAATTTTACTTCTATTCTAAAACGCCCATTTTGATTCCAAAAGGTATGCAGACGCAACATATCGTGAAACAATTTGAGCAAGAAATTGCATCGTTTATCTAAAATTGCGTGCAGAACAAAAAATAAAATTTTAAAATAACTATCTTTACGTCTCTTAAAAATAAAACAATGAAAAACGTAGCTGTAATTGGAGCAGGAACAATGGGAAATGGTATTGCACATACATTCGCCCAATTTGGATATAAAGTTTCTTTGATAGATGTTGCGCAAACTTCCTTGGACAAAGGAATTGCAACAATCACAAAAAATTTAGATCGTCAGGTTGCAAAAGAATCAATTTCTGAAGCTCAAAAAGCTGAAACACTGAATAATATTACAACTTACACTTCAATTGTTGAAGGAGTAAAAAACGTTGAATTAGTCGTTGAAGCAGCAACTGAAAATATCGACTTAAAATTGAAAATTTTCAAAGAATTGAGCGATGTAACTCCTGAATCGGTGATTTTAGCTTCAAATACATCTTCCATTTCAATAACGAAAATTGCTTCAGTCACCAACAGACCAGAGAAAGTGATTGGAATGCATTTCATGAATCCAGTTCCAGTGATGAAATTGGTTGAAATAATTCGCGGTTATTCAACTACAGATGAAGTGACAAATTTGATCATGGAAACTTCTAAAAAATTAAATAAAATTCCAGTTGAAGTAAATGATTATCCGGGTTTTGTTGCCAATAGAATTTTAATGCCAATGATCAACGAAGCAATTTACACTTTGTATGAAGGAGTTGCTGGTGTTGAGGAAATTGACACTGTTATGAAATTAGGAATGGCGCATCCGATGGGACCATTGCAATTGGCTGATTTTATTGGATTAGACGTTTGTTTGGCAATTTTAGAAGTGCTTCACAATGGGTTTGGAAATCCAAAATATGCTCCATGTCCATTACTTGTCAATATGGTAACTGCTGGCAAAAAAGGAATCAAAACTGGCGAGGGTTTCTATAGTTGGAATCACGGAACGAAAGATTTAATTGTAGCACCAAATTTCAAGAAATAAAATTAATATCAAAAGCGCTATTTCGATGGAATAGCGCTTTTTTTATGCACAATAAAATGGCGAAGAAAAATCCAATCAAAGTTGTAAGGAAAAAACCAGCTCGAAAACCAATTAAAAGGAAGAAGGCAAAGTCTACCTCAAAAAATTGGAAATGGATTTCTTTGATTGTACTGATTTTAACATCTTGCATCATCATTTACTATACTTTTTCGGAAAAGAAAGTGATGACAGTTGATACATTTCGAAAATCTGTTCCTGAAGGTTTTGCAACAATAGGATTAGATGTTTCGCATCACCAAGGAGACATTGATTGGGACAAGTTGATGATTAAATCAGGATTTGACAGTATCATTCATTTTGTATATTGTAAAGCTACAGAAGGAAATACACATTTGGACACCCAATGGGAGCAAAATCGTAAAGCATTAAATGATTTGGGAATTCCAAATGGCGCTTATCACTTCTTCATTCCTACAGATCCACCTCGCCCCCAAGCTGCACATTTTTTGAAAACTTGGAAAAAAAGAGACATCGATTTAGCACCTGTTTTAGATGTTGAAACGGAAGGTTTTTCAGACAAAGATTTGATAGCCAAAATGAAAATTTGGTTGACAGAAGTTGAATTAAAAACCGGAATAAAACCAATCATTTATACTTCTCTACATTTTTATGAAACCAAATTCCAAAATGATTTTTTAGATTACCAATTTTGGATTGCAGCTTATTCTCGTAAACCTCAGTGCATCAATGACAAAAGAATTATTCATTGGCAATATTCTGAATCAGGAACGTTACCAGGAATTGATGAATTAGTTGACTTGAATGTTTCTAAGTTAAATTATTAACTTGAATGTAATATTTAACACTTTGTCGGTTTTTAAATGTCATTCGGCTAATAAATACAATAAAAATAACAGTCGCACTCAATTATTGTAAAGCATTTTCTTACATTTAGAGAATAAACAAGGTTAGAATAAGTTGAAGGTTACTGATATTGTAGAAGAGTTGTCTATTACTGATAAGATGAAATCCAAAGTTAAGTTAGCAAATATCTTTGGTCTAATATCTTGTGCAGTATTCTTAACAACTGGCATCAACAATTACTTTTTAGGCGATCCACAATCAGCTATTTTTCTTGAATTATTAGCGATGCTGAGTCTTTTGACATTGGCTGTAAATTTTTACTTCAAGCCAAAAACTGCCTTTCTATATTTATTTACAATAATCACTGCAGGAGTTTTCTTTTTTGATTCTTATTCTGGCATTGATTCAGGTTCGTATTTATATTATTTTCCGCTTTCATTAGCTGTCGCTAATATGTTTGATTTTAAAACAAAAAATGATCGAATTATCTTGATTTCACAATTGATTTTGATAGGAATTTTGATTTTCACTAACATAATAACAGATCACAAAATTTTCGAAAACGAAAACCTAACAATTGATCAGAAAAATGAAATGTTTAATATAAATATGCTCATTTCAGTTATTTGTCTAGTATATTTTATCTTCCTTATTGTATCTGCAAACGTGCAAAAATTGTTGCTTCTAGAAAACATTGTCAATGAGGAATCAAAACTTAGAAATTTAGAAGTTGAAAAAAATAGAGAAAAGGAAATTTTATTGGCTGAGTTGCAACACCGATTGAAAAATAATTTAAGTTTAATGAGCTCGCTTCTAAAATTAAAATTAGAAAATGTAACTGACGATAATTATTCTTTTGCATACAAAGAAAGTATACACGCTATTCATACGGTAGCGCAAGCAAATCATTTACAAAAATTTGAAGAAGGAAAATTAATAATTCCAACAGAAAAATACCTAAAAGAAGTTAAGCTTTATTGGTTTCAACTTTTCGAAGACCTTCCAATAACCGGGAAAATAAACATCAATAGTGAAACCTTTTTCTTAAATGTAAAACAAGCAATCCCTATTGGATTAATCATTCATGAAATAATTTCTATTTTTTGGATTCAAAGTATTATGAATGATTTAGATAGAGAATTAATCATCAACGTTGTAAAAAGAAAAGATAAAATTCAAATAAATGTACATTCTACCATTTTGAATTTAACAAAATTAGACCCTAAAAAAGAAATTCTTATCCATGCTTTGATAGAACAAATCGACGCAATTGCCAAGGAAGTAAGTTCTGAAGATTTTAATATTGAAATTCAAGATAATATTTCTTCGCCTTTTTTAGAAAGTGAAGCCTTATTTAAAAAATAAAACTCTTGGCATTTGATTCATTTCAAACCGATCGAAAATTTGAAACTAACAAAAAACCAAGAGCTTACGATAAACTATAATTTAAACCAAAAACCTTTTAAAATGCTAACTGATATTGTAAAACCAATTGTCCTCTTCTCGCAGATTTAGATTCAGAAATATTTCCGTTCGCATCTGTGTTAAAAATTGGTCGGCTTTGATAATCCAAGGAAATTTTAGAATTACTTCCTCCCATGATCCAATTTACACCCAAATCATAGACCATCACTGGATCTTTAAGCTTTTCATAGTTTGCATAAATACCAGAAACATATGGTTGCAATGTTCCGCAGCTTTTCAATAAATCTTTTCTGAATAAATATCCAAATTGACCATAAAACACTTGACCAGTTCCTATTAATGGCAACGCATTACCTGCGCCATTAAAACTTCCTTTGCTATTCACACCATTCGCTGTGTTCATTGCACCTGCATTTCTGATATAATTTGGACCGAAATTGTAATTCAAAAACGAAACATAAGCCGTAATCGCATTTTGTTTTGTTTTATCTAAATAGCTATCATAGAATACATCAATTCCAACTTGCTGCAAGGGTTTTGAAACAGTATCCAAATTAGAATTTCTGTACCACATAGCATCTTTTTGGTATGCAAATCCAGCACCTACATTTAACACTTTTTTCTTACCTAAATAAGATCCTGTCATGTAAGGCAATTGGTTGCTTTCTTTGTCAAAAAATTGCCACATCGCATAACTTTGATATTGCAATTTTGGAGCATTTGTAGAATAATAAGCTGTATTCGTTCCAGTTGCTGGCAATGCAGCTACAAGTGAAATTGAATTTTGAACTGGAAAAGGATTTGAAACAGAAAAACGGTAGTCAAAACCACTGATTTTACCTTTCGCATAAACTCCTAATTTCCTAACAAATTGATCCGTTACATCATTTGTAGCTTCCTGAACTACTGGTAAATCCATCCCTAAAATAGAAGACACCCCAGAAGATGAAAATCTAGAAGTTCCGTTCCATCCGCTCAATCCAGCTCCTAAAGTCAGATAATTTTTATAAACGTTATATTCCCCGGTTACATCATGAAAAAATATTCCGGTTTTTCTAGCCGAAAGACTATTCACACTGTTAATTCCAATTTGAGTGTAGAAAAATACTTTCTTTGAAACCTGAGACATAATTTGATAACGAACACGTCTTAACCCAACATCAAATGTTTCTTTTTTAGGAGTTCCATAGATTGTTGAACCTGGATTATTGTCATTATAACGCATCCAAATTTGAGCCAAACCAGTTGCTTTTATGTATTTTGTACTGTCGTCACTTAGATAAATCTTCAATCCTTCTTTGTATTTTTTATCCAAAGATTGAGCTTGAATTTTTGTTGTGCTAACAGCAATTGCAACTAGTATCGTTGCTCCGACTTTTATTTTTAATTTCATATTAAAAGGTTTTAAAAAGAGCCTTGAATTTGTAATAAACCAACAGACTATTACAAAGAATTTGTACTTAGGAACAAATCTATTTCAAGACTCTTTTGATAAATTAATCGTTTAAAAATTTAAAGATTATTTACGCTTTCTAACTGCAGCTAATTTGTGTTTAGATTTTCCAACTGATTTGAATTCTTCAATACCTAGAATTTCTAGATTACCACCTTCAGAAGCAAAATCATCTTTCATATGGTGAAGTGTTTCAATGACCGAGTGATCTACAAAAAAGCATTGTCTAACATCAAAAACCACATGATCTGTCAACGGGAATTTTAATAATTGTTTTTTAACAGGAATGAAATTACTAAATACAGCTGCACCTTGAACTGTTACAGTATGACCTTCCACTTTAGTTTTGGCGCTGAAAAGACTTCCTACAGAAACACCTCTAGCAATGTGTAAAATCATTTTCAATAAAATCCCTGCTCCGATTCCAACTAATAAATCTGTTGCCAAAGTGAAAATAATTGTTGTAACAAAAACTGCAACTTGGTCCCAACCAATTTTAGCCATGTGACCAAATTCCTTTGGGTGTGCCAATTTCCAGCCCACTCCAATCAACATAGCAGCTAATGCAGCTCTTGGTATCAAATCACTGAATGTAACTGCAAAGAATAAAAACAACAAAATAAAGACACCGTGAAAGAAATTGGCCCAACGCGTTTTACCACCATTATTAACATTTGCAGAAGAACGAGCAACCTCACTAATCATTGGTAAACCACCTAAGACACCTGCAAAAATATTTCCAACTCCAACAGCAATTAAATCTTTATTTGCATTTGATTTTCTTTTAAAAGGATCCAACATATCGATTGCTTTTACAGTCAATAAAGCTTCCAAGCTTCCAACCAAAGCAAACATGATTACAAATTTGATAAAAGTTCCAGTTTGAGAAAATCCATCAAAACTTACATTTACACCAATAATATCAACCAACCCTTTTTTGAATTCTAATAATGGAGAAAAACCTTTTGTAACAACTTCACCTGCAGCATTTTTAACATCTGCAACATTGTGAATTCCCATATACATCGCTAAAGGAATAGAAACGACTAATACAATCAGAGCAGCAGGAATTTTTTTCAACGCTTTTACTGGAAGCATTGGCCATCCGAAAACGATTCCTAAACTTACAAGTCCAACAATTGCAACATCTTTGTGCAGGAAGAAATTTGCAAATGTATTTTTCAGTTCAACTAATAATTCAACAGGTTCAACCATTGGTTTACCTTCGGGTGTCATCGGATTCATACCAACTAATACGTGGAGTTGTTTACTGATAATGATAATTCCGATCGCAGCAAGCATACCGTGTACAGCAGAAAGAGGGAAAAAATCACTTAAAGAACCCAATTTTAATAATCCAAAAATTACTTGAAGAGCACCGGCAACCACAACAGCACCGAGGGCCAATTTCCATCCAAGTTCTGAATTTCCGTGACCCAATTCTGCGACCGCACCTGCAACAATTACAATCAAACCAGCAGCTGGACCTTTAATCGTAAGTAAAGATCCTGCAAAAAAGCTGACTACAATACCTCCAATCATTGCAGTGATTAACCCATAAATTGGAGGGAAATCACTAGCGCCCGCAATTCCTAAACTCAATGGAAGTGCTAATAAGAATACAAGAAATCCTGACAATGCATCAGAAGAAAAATTTTGTTTTAAACCTGCTAATCCATCAGCTGGAATAAATCTTTTATTTGATTTTGACATTTTACTATAATTTTTTATTTATTAGAAAAAAAGTTAATTAATTTGATCAAGAAGATCTTTTGGCAATTTGGTGATAGGTTTTGCTGTGTGGTCCAAGAAAGACTCTTGCGTAGATTCTGATTAATGCCAGTCCGTCGATAATGAAACTCAAAGCAACAAAAAACGCTAAGAAAATTTGATCTTCGTGAATATGAGAGAAAATTAAATCTTCACCTACAAAAGTAGGAGTTATGGGAAATCCCGCTAATCCCAAACATGAAATCAGAAAGACTAAAGCAATTTTTGGATGCTCATAAACGTGACCTTGAAATTGATTCATATCCAATTTTCCTTCAAGTCGTTTCAATCTTAAAATTGCAATATATCCTATTGATCCCGCAGCAATTACACCGCTCAAATACAAAACAATATGAATAAAATCAAAATGCTCATTGAACGAAATCGCCATCGCAATCCAAAAGTGATTTAAAATCACTAAAACCCAACTCATTCTGACACTTTTTCTTTCGGTGAAAGCCTTAATTACCAAAACTAAACCTACAAAAGCAAAAACTCCAGGTAGGTATTTTACTAGAATTGGATCTAAAGAATTTCTATATAACATCAAAATAAATCCTACAACGTACATGGGTACAAAAATCCAGAATAAAGTTTTGAAAGTTAAAAAATTCAATTTATTTCCGAATCTTTTCAAAGGATTCCAAAGGTATTTATACATGAATGAATCCAAATTCCATTCCTTCAAACTCAACAAATACAATGAATTTTCAATTTTCCTTGGAAGAGAATCTTCAATCGTTTTATGACGCGGAATGAAATTGTAAAATTGCTCTCGGATTTTATAACTAACAACAGATGGCGAAACCAACAATTGATAAGTTCTTAAAAAAGCATTTCCTGCGATGTGAATCAATGCAAAAACTTCTAGTCCAGCAGCAATTTCAATGAAAATCAAACCAATTTGTGCGATAGACGAATAAGCAATCTGACTTTTAACTGACGATTGAACTCTCGCAGTTAATGTTGCAACAATACTTGTTGTCAAACCTACGAATGCAATGAAAATTCGAATTGAAAACTGATGTTCCCAAAAGTGAAAAGTTCTCAACATGATAAATGCACCAATGTGAACTGACAATGAACCGTAAAAAATGGCACTTGAAGGGGTTGGTCCTTCCATAGCACGAGGCAACCATGACGAAAATGGCAATTGAGCAGACTTGGCAGCTGCAGAAACAAAAATCATCAGTGAAATCAATGCACCAATAAAAGTGTGACTTGACAAATGTTCGTGCACAAGTTCATAGTTATTTAAAGCAGAAAATGAAATGTTTGAATGCCACAAATGGTGACTCAACCACATGGCTAAAATCAAGCCAACATCCCCTATTCGATAGATCGAAAAGACTTTCACCGCATTCTTAACTGGCAGATATCTATCTCTATAAAATGCGATTAATAGAAAGGATGAAATTCCTAAAATCTCCCAACCGATGAACATTGTTTCTAAGTTTCCTGAAAAAATCACAATGTTAAATCCACTAAAAAAGAACAAAATAACGTTAAAAAATCTTTTATATCCTTCTTCTCTATGCAGATAATATCGGCTATAAACGGTAATCATGAAAGTTAATAATGCACCAATCAAGAGGAAAACAACCGTAATTTTATCAAAATAGAAATCTAAGTAGAAGCTATAACCAGTTGTTTCAAAAACGGTAAATCCACGTAAATCAATTACTGCGTGATGATTAAACAACCAATAAATAGAGAAAACAATCGCCAAAACCAATTGTAAACCAACAGTTGAAAATGAAATCCATGAAATGGTGTTTTCATTTTTCTTTGGAATACAAAGACTTAACAAAAATCCTACTATGGGAATCAGAACAAAAATTTGAATGTATTTTTCCATGATTTAATTATGATTATTGATTAATAAAACTGGAAATGTATCTTGACCTGACTCAACCAATTGATCCATGTTTTTAACATTATCTAATTTAGATTTCATAGGATTATAAGCGGCCATTTGTCCGTCAGCGTAAATAGAAATTTCTTTCGTCTCAGGATGACAAACCGCTAATTTGACCCAATCATTTTTGAACCATTCAAAAGTCACTGGATTTCGTTGAATCGTATCCAATACGACTTCAGGAAAGTGTTCAACAACCATCATTAATCTTAAAGGATCATGCACTTCGATCATTTGACTAGGTAAACCTGGTCTCAAATCTCCATCAATTCCATTTGCAACCCCAATTAACCCCATCACATTGTGTGGTAATTTTGTTCCTGCTCCTAACTTTTGATTGTCTACTCTCGAAAAGTAATATTCCAAATTAATTCCACCACAAACTGGCGCTGCAGCATTTAAAATATTCAACAAATATTTCCCATCTAAATCAACCTTGTAGTTGTAAGAGTTCAAAAATGCTCTTCTGTCCAACATGATTCCTTTTGACATTGATCTTCTTCCAATCAAACAAAGTGTATTTGTAGCATGGTTAAGCTCTGGACGTGGTTCAAACAAAGAAACTGTTCTCAATCTAACTTTTGTATGTACTTTTTCCGCTGTATTGTGCGAATTGATTGACATGAATTTTCTTGAACGTTCTTTGGCGTTTAAATCTAGAGCATGAATAAATATTTGCTTATTTTCTTCGTGCATTTTTCGATTAGACTCATTCAAAAGATGCTCATCAAAATAGGCGATATCATCCTTTGTCGTGTCATGCAAAGCCCCTAAAAACTGAGTGGACGCAGGAATTTCAATTCCTCGTTCGGCCAACAATACACGCACTTTTGGATTATTTGCAATTGCACTCATCACTTTAGCGTTCACGGAACCTGGTCTACCCGAACAAGCCCCACAATCGTATCCAGCATAATGGGTATTATTTACGCTACTTGCACCATGACCTATGAGATAAACAAGATCCGCAAAATCTTGCACAGCACCTGTACTTTTCAATAATCCTTCGAGCCTATCTGTCATTTCAGGAATGGTGAATCCAATCTGTAAATCATCTTCTCTGTCTTCAATTGAAGTGTTTTCAATGGTCAAAGTTGAATTGATATCCATGTGGCGAAAAGACGAAACTGCTGAAGGACTATCACCCGGTCTAAAAATACTCCAAAATAATCTGAAACCTGACCAAAAACCAAGAGTATGAGTTAAAACCCAACCGATAAACAGTCCGTGTGTATTTGTGTTAAAGTGGAAATCTTTCTTTTGTTTAGAATTATTTTCAATTTCTTTAATCAAATATTTAGGAGTTAAAGGAGCTGGACAAACTTTTGTGAAAAAGTTCCCATTCTCTGGCTTGTAATAAAAGTCTAAATTAAAATGCCCTGGAGTACCAAAAGTTTCTGCTTCGGAATCTAAACTTTCAACATGTCTTCTGATTGAACATTCTCTATCGTCGATACAGAAAAATGCTTGAAAAGATTTTTGATTGGATTTGACTTCGCTTTTTTGCAATTTAATTCCTGCTAAAACTTGGTCGTAATAAGTCCACTCATAAGACTCTTGCCAAATTTGAAGCACTTCACTTAGTTCACTTTTTTCAATTGGATCAAATAGCGGAGTAGGAATTTCACTTACTTTTTCTGCAAGTGGCGCCCAAATTTCTCCAAAATGAGAATCCAGCACATCAATCTCCAATAAAGATTCGAACATGATTAAATCTGCTAAACTGATATTTCTTTTGTCTAACAAAGTGCCCGGCATGCTTTCGATAGTTGAAACCAAACCAGACCAACCTGGATGCGCAAATTGCTGATCAAATACGTAATGTTCAAACAACTTTTCATCTCCGATTAGAATTTTCAACAATTGTTCAATGTTGCAATTTTCATCTAGCAAAAGAGATTTTGCACGTTTGCTTTTAAAGAAACTTACAAAACTATTTTTTTCCAATTCTCTCAAAGAAGAAAGAAAAGATCTTTTTTCACCTGGAAAATTCCAAATCGAAATTCCTTGGTCTAAATAACTGCAAAGTATCCTAAACATATTAGGATGAACCATTGAATCTAAATCGATTTTATATTGGCTTTTCCAATTTGCACGCAAAGCACCAACTCTTTGAATTGTTTCTTCACTGTATTGAGCATGATAAACTTTATTTGACCAAAGAAGTGATTGAACTGTCCCCTTCTTTTCTAAAATTATTTTATCTACAATCTTTTTATCAATTTTCCCTTGATCATATAATGCTCTATATTCTATTAGCGAAAGCGAAGTTATATAACCAAACATGATACTGGCATTGTTCAAGGCATCAAAAAATTGAATATCTTGAAAAGCATGTAAGGTATTGTGATGAATGAAATCTTTCAATGGCGCCTGAGCAGGCAAAAAATGTTTTAAATCATGCATCATTTTGTGCATATCGAAAACTGAATTTTCCATTTTCATAATTCAAAATTTAATTATTTAATTAATCTTCACGACTAATTTTTTCAACTTTAGAATATTAAATTCTTCAGCTAAAAGACTTGTTTGTTTAGTTTTATCAACAAAAATGACAAAACGAATCAAGACAATTTAAAAATTGCCCAAAAACAAATGATAAATAAATTTTATATTAGGATATGCCTTACCAACAACCAGATTGGAGTGGTTTTGTAATGAGGACCATTTACTTTATAAAAATGTTTTACTTCTTCAGTATAAGCATTTTCACTGAACAAATAATTTTGATAAAAAGGTATAGTAGCAACGAAATCCAAATCTTCAAATGGATCTTTTTCTAAAATATAAGCTGAATCTTGATCTAAGTCTATGTAAGGTGAAAATGTTTGAGTTTTACGCTCAGTAATTTTCCCTTTAGACTTCTGAAAAGGTACGGCAGATAATACAACATTGCTAGTCAGTAAAAATACTGTTAAGACACAAAAGATTCTAGCAATGGATTGTTTAAACATTAATAGCCTAAATTATTTGTTCAAAGGTCTTGATTTTTTTTTGCTTGCTGAAAATATTAGGTAAAAATTAACAACTTCACAATTTAAAACACTAATAATCAAAGATTACTTTTCTTTCAAAAGTAAATTTTTCAATTCATGTACTTCTTTTTGCAATTCGCTGATTGATTTTCCCAACTGAGTATCATCCATTCTTACATCAGGCAACTCTGGCGAAATATAATTCACAAATTTCCACATTTCATATACATCATTCGCGTGAACTGTATAAGGTTGATACATTGGATTGGTCGAACAAAGTTGCAGAGATTGAGATTCCATTAGGTTGTTATAAACAATCTTAAAAACAATACCATCATCTTTTGTAACAACGATACAAGGAGAACCATTTTTAACTGTCATCCAATTTTGAATAAACTCGGCAACCACAAACGAACCTTCAACCACGGGTGGCATACTATCTCCGATAATTGGAAAAGAGCGATATTTTCGATTTTTAGACAAAAAAGGCAACGAAAAAGTGGGCAAAATTTTCAAATATTCTGGATCCGCATAACCTGTTGCATATCCAGCGCGCGCTTTTGCAGGAATCATTTCGATCAAATCTTCGTCGTCGTTATTGACCATTTGTGTCAAAATGCGAATATTTTTCCCTTGAATATCTGCATACAAACCTTTGTCAATAGCTTCCCACTCTGAAATTGTAAAATCATTGAAATCCTTACGCATTAACGTGTCCAAAGGAATTTTAAAATAATCACTTACTTGAATCAAAGTATCAATTCCAGGGTCTGCAACGCCATTTTCATAACCGCTGTAACTTGACCTCGTTAAACCAAAAACAGTTGCGACTTCTTCTTGCGATTTCCCTAACCTTTTGCGAAGCAATTTGATATTTTGTCCAATCTTCATGATTAATATATAAACATTTTAATGACGGAAAATTAATCATAATTTTTGAATTACAATTCATTTACTCAAAAAAAATAAACGCTAAGACGAAAAGTGACTTTTGAAATCTAAATTATCACTTCACTTTGATTGGATTTCCACTTATGTGTGCATATACAGAAGTGAATTTTGCTCCGATGAAAATCATTTGGGAAGAGTAGTAAACATATGCCAAAATCACTAAAAATACCCCCGCAATTCCTCCGTCTTTCGCGAAGAAAAAATGCGTCAAATAATATTGAATCAACACTTGGCCAAAATAGAGTAAAATCGCGGTAAAAAAACTTCCCATCCACGCCTGATTCCATTGTACTTTACCATCGTGCAAAAACTTAAATACAAAGACAAAAATGAACATATTTGATAAAATAGCGATAGAGAATTTCAAAAAGACCAACATAAACGCTTCAAATCCCTGTAAATTTCCAAAAAGCTTTTGGCTGAAAGAAAATAAGACTATTTGAGAAAAATAGGTAATAATCACAATTGCACCAATTAACCCCAACAGCCCGATTGAAACTAATTTTGCTAATAAACTAGAAACCAATTGTTTTCTTTTAGAATCAAACTTTCTTTCTATTTCAAAAAAAGTATTGATGCTACTTCGCAATGAATTGAGTATGGCAGTACTTGACAGTAACAAGGCAATAATTCCAGTAACTTGAAGAATAAAACTTCCCTTTTCGAAATCAATCGTCTCTAAAAAGGAAATAATTCCAGAAACATCCTGAATACCAACTTGTTCCTTTAGGATTTTCGTAATAATCTCAATCATCGTTTTTTGACCAATGACGCTTCCAAATGTCATGATGCTCAAATAAATAATTGGAACCATCGCAAAAATGGTGTAATACGAAAGTGCTGCGCCATGAAACAATCCCTTTTCGAAAATAAATCCAGAAAAAGTTTCTTTCAAAACTTGAATTCTTTGGCTCCAATTGAGCTTACGAAATCCTTTTGTCAATTTTGATTTTTCGGACATTTTCTAATGATTCTTTGTGATATAAAACAATCGTTTCTCTGCTTCCAACTTTGAAAAAATTCTGGTAATAAGGTCCGCAAAAAGATTTTCTAATGAATTTTAAATCAACCTCGTCACCTTCTTCATTCAAGTCTAATGTAAATTCCGTCGGACGAAAAAGTATTTGTTTTTTGTTTCGTTTGAAAAGATTCAAATCTCCAAAAAACAAACCTTCATATGCATCTGACGGCGCAAAATAAAATGCTTCTGGCGAATCAGTTCGTTGTATTTTTCCATCTGAGAAAAAAGCGATTTGATCTGCTAAACTCAAAACTTCTTGCCCGTCGTGGGTTACCAAAATAAAAATCGTTTTGCGTACTTTTTTCAAAGCCATCAAATAGTTTGAAATTCTGGATTTTAAATGAGCGTCAACATGTGCAAAAGGTTCGTCCAACAAAATTACTTTTGGTTCCATTGCTAACGCTCGAGCCAATGCCAAACGTTGTTGCTCACCGCCAGATAAAGTTTTGGCAATTTGTTGTGTCAGGTGATTTAATTCAAAAATATCAAGTAATTCATCCACCAATTCATTGCATTCAATCTTGGGCAAGTAATTGGCTTTTAAAACGATATTTTCACGCACGGTATGAAACAAATCCAATTCAAAATCTTGATTTACCAATTGAACTTCTGGATGACCAGGAATTAATAAGTTTTTTGGTCCAACGATTTGCTCCTTACCCAATTTAACTGTGCCTGAATCAGCATCAAGTAAACCAGCGATAATTTTTAACAATGTAGATTTTCCAGCGCCACTTGGACCAACTAATCCTAAAATTTGTCCAGGTTTCAAGTCAAAATCAATTCCAGAAAGGATTGATTTATGTCTAGCAAAATGTATATTTCTAACCTTTAGCATTAAAATATCAAAGCTTTAGGGAATTCCTTCGATGCGATAAAAACACCCGGCATAGGATTCGCCAATGGTTCATAATCTTTGATGTACACTTTTATAACTTGATGTTTTTCATCGCCTTCAAGCGTAAAAGAATCTAAGATACTTTCAGACACCCCAAAATAGCCAACTTGACCGTTTTCCATATTTAGAGCTAACAAAAACATTTTTTCAACAGGACAATCAAATGGTTCTCCATCAGGCATTTCACCTGCTAAATTGAATGTTCCGTCTCGCAAAACTTCAATTCCTTTCAATCCTTGAGAAACTTCCATTTCATCTTCCCATTCGTACAAAGGGTTGTTTTCACTTTCCTTTCCTCCGTGATTGGCCTCTGCATATTCCGGCGAAAAATGATCATTCAACAAAAAAAAGTGAGCCGTTAATTTCATGTAATTAATTTGTGCAAAGTTACATAAAATTTAACGTTGCTTGATGCATGCTCTATGGAAGTAAATCTAAACCAATAATCATCATTATTCAAAAGATTTCAATGTTGAATTAAATTTCAATTTTAACTCACATATTAACTAAATTTGTAACTCATTATTAGCGATGTTTCAAAACAAAACCATTACTTATTCAGATTTCAAGCTTTCATATCAAGAATTTGGTGAAGGAAACGAAACGGTTATTTGTTTGCATGGTCATGGAAGAAGCGCCAATGATTTTCAATTTCTAGCAAATAAAAAAGTACGGGTAATTTCGATCGACTTGTTTTTTCATGGAGAATCCACATCTCCTACTGAAAGAATTGACAAAAACCCATTGAAATGGGATGAAATTCAACCTATTTTTGAAAAACTATTTAAAGTTGAGAAAATCAATCAATTCCACGTGTTGGCATTTAGTCAAGGAGGAAGATTTGCCTTGCTTTTACTGGAACATTTGCCACAAAAAATCAAAAGTTTTACGCTTTTAGCTCCTGACGGACTGAACAATAGCAGCTTTTACAATTGGTCATCTAGAAGGTGGTTTTTCAGATCCTTGTTTCACCGTTGGCAGAAAAAACCTGAAAAGTTGCAAAATTTGGCAAATACAGCAGTGAAATTAAAATTGATGCGTCCCAAAGTGAGAGATTTTGTTCACCATTTTTCCTCTAATCCAGAAACAATGAAAAGGGCAGCAAATACATGGATGGCTTTTAGAAAATTACAACCAAATCCGACCAAAACAGGTGAGATTATTCGATCTTTTCCAATTGAATTCAATATCATCATGGGAAAATACGATCAAGTAATTAGGCCAATTCAAGCCGAAATCTTTTTAAAGAATGCAGGATTACCAGAAGAAATCATAGAAATAGAAAACGGACATGATTTTTTTAAGTCGAGTTCTATTGAAAAATTTATTGACTATTTGCCTTTTTTGAAAACAGAAAAATAGATCA
Source organism: Flavobacteriia bacterium (assembly GCA_947450325.1). Classification (GTDB taxonomy): domain Bacteria; phylum Bacteroidota; class Bacteroidia; order Flavobacteriales_D; family Crocinitomicaceae; genus JAQVCM01. The sequence continues at coordinate 21,057 of CANFUT010000026.1, read as the reverse complement.
TTCCTATTTCAAATCAAAAAAATTGTCAACGCTAATTAATCGTTCAACAGTAAATCCTTCAGCGTATTGCACGCCAATCGCGCGTCCAAATTCTGACATTCTTCCTCTTAAAAACTCAAAAAATTCTTTACCAGAAATCGGCGTCTGAGGTTCAGTTGAATTAGGGTCGAAAAACTGCGTTTTATATGCGCGAATAGACTCGAATTTTTGTTCTTCAAATCCCGTTACATCTACCACAAAATCAGGCTTGATGTAGCGATCTTGAATGTAATGATAAACCACCTTTGGTCTGTGTGGCAACTGATCTTCACCATTCAAATTTGTCTTAATTTTTACCAAACCTGCGAGAAAACAAGCATCGGAAACCAATTTACTTCCTTTTCCATGGTCTGGATGGCGATCTTCGACAGCATTTGCCAATACAATTTCAGGTTTGAAATGTCTGATTTGTTCAACAATTTTCAATAGATTCTCTTGTGAATGTCCGAAAAATCCATCCGCCATTTTTAGATTTACTCGGTCTTCAATTCCTAGTATTTTGGAAGCCGCACTTGCTTCTTCATAGCGCGTTTCAATCGTACCACGTGAACCTAATTCACCTTGAGTGAGATCGACTAAAGCTACTTTTTTTCCTTGTTGAATATGTTTCAATAAGGTTGCTGAAGCTGACAATTCAACATCATCAGGGTGCGCGCCAAAAGCAAGAATATCTACCTTCATAACTCTAATTTATTATTGGTGTTTGGTTTCAATCCAGCGAACAATCGATTCATCATTTGGCAAAACTGTTGGCGGAATACTCTCTACAATGTCGCCATTTTCATCTACCAAAAATTTCTGAAAATTCCACGAAACTGATTCGCTCGTTTCCTCCGTTAACCATTTATATAATGGATGTTGATCATTTCCTAAAACCGAAATCTTAGACATCATCGGAAAACTAACACCATAATTTAATTCGCAAAATGCTGAAATTTCATCGTTTGAGCCAGGCTCTTGTGCGCCAAAATTATTCGCAGGAAAACCTAAAATCGTAAATCCTTGATTTTTGTATTTTTGATACAATTCTTCTAACTGCACATACTGAGGAGTCAAACCACATTTTGAAGCAACATTCACCACCATGATTTTCTTTCCTTTAACTGTTTCCCAATCGAAAGATTTACCAGAAATATCTAGAATTTCAAAACTGTATATATTCATTTTCCTATAGTTCAACGGTTGATTTTTTTCTTACAGCATTCAATATGGCCATTGTTCCAATAATTAAAACAAACCAAGCTGTCAGTTCAAAGTAAGTGTAAATAACCTCTAAATCAAAACTTTGCTTGATAAAAAATAATTGCAAGATACAAACAACCCACAAAATACCCAATGAAACGACTAGTTTTTTGATGAAATGTTGAAGCGGTAATTTTCCAGTTTGAGATTTGTAAATTTGGTAGCGAAATGCTGCAAATTCTGTGAAAACATAAAATCCAAAAATGGTCCAAAAAATCCATTTTGGAACTTCTGCTAAACCTTCCTCACTTGCGTATGAATGCAATCCTGTCAAATAGAAATTTACACCAAAAAACGTAAACAAAATCGAAGTATAACCCCAAAAACTTACTACGTTAAATGTAAATTTATTGGAAAGTTGCGGAATGTATCTCAAGTGTAAAATCACAGCATAAACCAACACTGAAACCAAGGCCCAAGTTTCTTTTGGATCCCAGCCCCAATATCTTCCCCAAGATTCATTGGCCCAAATTCCGCCTAAAAATGTTCCGATCGTTAGCATAAACAAACCGATGGTCATTGTCAATTCTGAAATGTATGTGATTTCCCCAATATGCGCTGTTATTCGTTTTCCATTGATTTTATTTCTGAAAACATATAAAATCTGATTGAAAAATCCTAAAATCGCACCCAAACCAAGGAAACCGTAACTTCCTGTAATTATCGCCACGTGAATCATCAACCAATAAGATTTCAAAACAGGTTGTAGCGGCGTAATTTCTGGATCTAGCAAACTCATTTCACTCACAAAAATCATGAAGAATGCAAGAATTGCAGTTCCTGCTAAAACCACTGGATTCTTTTTTGAAAAGATAAACCCAGCAATCATTGTGACCCAACCAATGAAGACAACAGCTTCATATCCATTACTCCAAGGAGCATGACCTGAAATATACCAACGCATTGCTAAACCAGCGCCGTGATAAATAAAAATGATTGAAATTAAAACCACGAAAGGTATTGAAATGCGCTTGAATTTGCGTTCTGACACAGGTGTTGGATGCACAAAAATTCGAATAAAGAATATAATTAATAAAACCATTCCAATGAGCAAATAGCTGTACATAGAATTTTTGAAAATATTCATATTATTATAGCGAATTTCCCATTTTACGTGGGTTTCACTTGGAGCAAACTCACCTCCGACGATTCGTTGAAATTTCTTTAAAGCGTTTAACTTGTCAGTCGCATCTCCGTAAGAATTCGTTTTACAACCTTCATCCAATGCAGACAAATATTGAAGTGCAAAAGACGAAGAAATGGAGTCCTTTTGCATTAAATCCATGCTCAACGGCACATACCAATTGTTCTTAGCATCATTTTTCAACGGAATCAATTTCATGTATTGCCAGCTGAAAATCGAATTCAAAACTTGATGTCTTTCAACCAATTTGATGATTTTCTTTTCGAATTCATTTCGTTTTGACTCCAACTTTTTGTGCGCTGCATTGTATTTGTCAATGAATTTCAATTGACCATTCGCATCAATCAAATCCTTGAAACTTGCGTAATTAGACAATTTCAATTCTTCTCTCACCGCACTTGGAACCGAAATGATTTTTTCCGACAACCAATGATCTGGATACATGTGCATGCTCATCACGGTTTGAACCGCATTTTTTCCATTGTAAGATTTGTTTCCATAAACCTTAGAAAGCAATTCATTACACATAGTCTGAAAAGGAATGATTCTTCCTTTAAAATCTTGCACCAACAAGGAAGCCAATTCCTTTGATTGTTCTTCAGAAGCAATTCTAAAAATTGGTTTTTGCGGAACCATTTGCTTTTCATGCGCATGATTGTGTGTCGCGTGATCTTCATGATTGTGTGCTTCTTGGGCGTAACTTGCATTGAAAAAAGACAAAGAAACGAGCAACAACAATGTCAACAAAGATTCTCTTCTCAACCTTGATTTTTTGATTTTTTCTTGCAATTCTTTGAATCTTCCATTTCTAGCAAAAATGGAAAGTACCATTCCAATCGCCATTAGTAAATAACCTAAGTAAGTTACATTTGTTCCCAACCAATCTTGATTGACACTCAAACGCGTTCCTTCTTCATTTTCAGGTGTATTTGGATCATCCAAATCATAAGCAGATTGGAAAAATCTAAATCCATTGTAATCCATTACATTATTCATAAAAATGCGTTGATCTCTTGTGTAATGATTTTTTTCATCCTGAATCGTCACATCGCTGGAAAAAGAGGAAGCAACATCAGAACCAGGATATTGATCCAAGGTGAAATTTCTGCATAAAATGAAAAATGGTAATTCAAACATCGTTGAGCCATATTGCATTTGATAAGTCAAACCGTTGAAAGTGAACATGTGTTTGGTCGGCATTTGTCCATAACCACCTTCCAATTCAACCACTTTGGATTTATTTCCGTCGGTGATTTTCAATGTCAAAATATCAATTCCGACTTTTTTCTTACCAGAACTCATTTTTACCATTTTCGCATGTGGAATTTCTCTTTTGAAAACAAATTGTTCGCCATTTACTTGGTAAAGTGTTGTGGATAAAAATGGAACCATTGAATCTGTTGGAATTTCAGTGTACAACGAATCTGGCGGTGTCAAACCCGATTGGCGAAAAGCTTTCATTTGTGACATCGGCAAATAACGCACAGGAACTTTGGTTTCAATCATCAATTGACCTTTATTTCTTGTAATCGAAATTCCAGGCATCGCATCTTTTTTGTCGTACGAAAGTGCGACATCTCCAACCATCACAAATCCGCTCGGACCAACAAAAGTTGAATTCATTCCTCCAGTTACAATGTCTAAAACCCCAGATTTAATTGTATCACTAATCAACAATGAATCAACTTGTTTCTTTTTGAAATCTACATATTCAATTGTAACGGTTGATTTTCGACTTGGAATTTCTTTTTCTAAACTGAAATAATTGTTGGTTTGCTCGCTCATGAACATTTTTTCAGAATGAGAAGCTTGCATTTTATTGTTGTCGTCAATTCTAAACCACAAATGAGGATCTGCTGCCAGAATAATATTTGAAGATTCGCCCTCGCGGATAATCATCATTCCTTCAAAACTAAAAAAACGGGTAATTCCCGCTCCGATAATGATGATGATGAAAGATAAGTGAAAAGTCAACATTGCGACTTTCTCTCTCTGAAACATGCGGTATCTGAAAATATTCGCAATCAAATTGATTGTCAAATAAATCAACAAACACTCAAACCAAAAAGCATTGTAAATCATCAATTTGGCCGTTTGAATATCGTAAATTGATTCAATCATTGTGGCTGCTCCGATTGCCAACAAAAAGACCAACATTGCTAAAGCCATCATGCGCATGGAGAAAAGCGCTTTTGAAAATTTTTCCATATAAAAAATTATTTTCTTCGTGGATGCAAAATTACGCATTCATCGGCGGTTTAGCGACTAAAAAATAAAATTATTTAGCTTGTTTTTTGTTAAAAATAATCCTCAATATTCATTAATTGACAATAACACCAAAGTGCATGCAATTTCTATTGAAATACCATTGGATTCAAGTAAATCTTGAAAAGTTTCATTTTCCGTTCCTGGGTTAAAAATGACGCGTTTTGGTTTCAAATCAATGATTTTTTGGTAGTATTCAACTTGATTTTGTGGATTTAGATACAAAGTAACCGTATCCACTTTCCAATTTGGATTCCATTCAGTTTCGATTTCAATCCCATCAATTTGAGATTTCATTCTTCCAAAAGCAAAAACCGAATGACCGTGATTTAATAAACTTTTGACTGCTTTGTAAGCGTATTTTTCAGGACGATTGCTTGCTCCGATGACTAATGTTGGTTTCATAATTTTGAAATTAATTTGTAGAATTTTCAACTAAGTTAGAGAAAATTATTCCGCAAAAAAAAAGTCACTCGAAAGTGACTTTAAATTATTTTGAACAAAAAGATTAAGCTTCTTGTGTCGGAACTAAAATTCTTCCACAGTGCTCGCACACGATCACTTTTCTTTTTGTTTGAATGTCTAACTGACGTTGTGGTGGGATTTTGTTGAAACATCCACCGCAAGAATCACGATCAACTGGAACAACTGCTAAACCATTTTTTGCATTTTCTCTCAAACGGTTGTAAGCAATTACCAAACGCTCATCGATCAAAGATTTAGCTTTGTCAGATTTCGCTGTCAATGCATCTTCTTCTTTTTGAGTTTCACTCACGATTTCGTCCAATTCCGCTTTTTTAGCAGCCAAATCACCTTTGCGTAAATCCAAACGTGTTTTTGCTTCTTCCATCACTTCTTTCTTGCCTGCCATACCAAATTTTGATTCTTTGATACGTTTTTCATGCAATTTGATTTCCAAAGTTTGAAACTCGATTTCTTTGTCTAAAGATTCAAATTCACGGTTATTTCTAACGTTATTTTGTTGTTCTTTATATTTCAAAATCGCTGCTTCTGCATCTTTCATTGCATTCTTACGATCTGCAGCCTCTTGATCTAAATCTTTGATTTCGTCTTGTAATTTCTTCAAACGAGTCTCCAATCCAATCAATTCGTCTTCCAAATCTTGCACTTCCAAAGGCAATTCACCTCGGATAGTTCGGATTCTATCAATTTCAGAATCAATTTTCTGTAATTCAAAAAGGGCGTCTAATCTCTCCGCCACTGATACTTCTTTTTTAGTCGCTGCTCCAGCCATGTGCTAAAAATAATTAATAGGATTTGTATTTACCCTTGTATTATGAACCGCAAATTTAGCAAAATTTTTGGTAAAAACCTCGACAATTAAATTTGTTGTGAATTGTTCGCTTTCATAATGTCCAATATCCGCTATAATCAATTGATTTTCAGAATCAAAAAAATCATGATATTTATAATCTCCTGTAATAAAAATATCCGCTTTTTGCTGAATAGCTTGTGGCAAGAGAAAACTTCCCGATCCACCGCAAAATGCAACACGTCTAATTTTTCGATCTAAAAGGTCTGTATGTCGAATGCAACCGCAATGAAAAGTCTGCTTCAATTTCGCCAAAAATGTCAATGCATCCATCGGATTTTTCAATTCTCCAATCATTCCGCTTCCTTCCGTTTGATTTACATTACTCAAAGGAATTACATCGTAAGCAACTTCCTCATAAGGATGCGCTTCTTTCATCGCTGAAACCACTTTTGATAAAATATGATTGGAAACCAACACTTCAATTTTCGATTCTTCGCTCAACGAACGCATGCCAATTTTTCCTTCAAATGGATTTGCACCTTCCGTTGGCTTAAAAGCGCCAATTCCGTTTTGCACAAAATCACAATCTGCATAATTGCCAATCTTTCCTGCGCCAGCGTCAAAAAGCGCTTTTTCAATAACTGAAACATAATCGTTTGGACAAAAAACAACCAACTTACTCAAAACGCCTTCGTTTGGATGCAAAATTCGCGGATTTTCAATCTCTAGTCTGCGTGCAATTTCTGCATTGACTCCGTGAATTGAATGATCTAAATTGGTATGAATGGCATAAATTGCCAAATCGTTTTTGATGGCTTTGATAACTGTTCGTTCAACATAATTTTTGCCATTGAACTTCTTCAAACCTTTGAAAACAATCGGATGGTGTGCAATAATTAAATTCGCTCCCAATTCAATTGCTTCTTCTAAAACTTCTTCTGTGCAATCCAAACAAACCAAAACGCCAGTAATTTCTTGCGCTGCATCGCCTACAATCAATCCACAATTGTCATAACTTGCTTGACTTGATAATGGCGCGATGCTTTCCAAAAAGGAAGTAACTTCTTTGATTTGCATAATTTATTCAATTGAATTCACTTGCAAATGTAGAATTTTCAGTTGGTAAAAAGCGCATTTGATTCAAACTCACTTTTAATTCGATTGTGAAAAATAAAACGGTTCTATCATCACCAATGTGCAATCGTCTGTTTGTTCATTTTCAGCTTTCCAATTTTCAAATTCAAACATGATTTTGTCAAACAGAAAATCAATTCCTTTTTCCAAATTAGAATTGACGATGGATTTTATCTCTTTTCTCCCCCACTTTTTATCTTTTTCTCCACCAAATTGATCTGAGATTCCATCTGAAAAAACTAGAATTCTATCCGTTTGAAATAATTGTATCGAAAATGATTTAAAAGAGTCGTGGTGCGTATCGGTCCAACCAATTGGCATTCTTTGTCCTTTTAACTCAACAATTTCACCAGAATCGATAATCCAAACAGAAAGATTTGCGCCAGAAAAACTCATTACTTTATTTCGGTAATCAATGGAAAAAAGGGCAATATCCATTCCATCATATCTTCGATCATTGTTGCGATTAAGTCTATGCGATACATTCCACCTGAGTTGATTCAAAATTTCGCCTGAATCATAAACACCTTTTCCAATTATTTCATCCAATGACTGCATTCCAAAAATACTCAACATTGCCCCAGAAACGCCGTGTCCTGTGCAATCTGCCAAGGCAAAAAATCGCAAATCTACTTCTTCAGTTGAAATACTTTTTGACCAATAAAAATCGCCACCAACCAAATCTTTCGATTGAAAAAAAAGTCTGCATTTTTCAAAAAAAGCATTCAATTCTTTGGTATTAGACATCAAACTTTGTTGAATGTCTTTTGCATATCTCATTCCTTGATATATTTCATCGTGCTTCAATAGAAGTTCTTCGTTTTTCTCCTTCAACGTTTTTGTTCGCCTTTCAACTCGTTCTTCAAGTAATCGAAAATCGCTGTTTATTTTATTGCTTAATTGCAAAAAGTGAAGCATCAATTTTCCAAATTCATTTTTTGGAATGTTCAACTTAAGAACTTCCACCTCTGAATAGTTACTTTTAATGTACTTTTCCATTGTTTTTTGAAGTTGTGTCACTGAATGACTCAAAATTTTAGAAAAATAAATGGAAAGAATGATTGCAATTACTAAGATCGAAACATAGATAACGATATTAAATTGTTGGATATTTTTAGAATGAAATAGATTGTAATTCAATAAATTAATTCTAGTTTCATGTAATATTTTTAACTTTTTGCGATGGTCCTTTTTCCAGACTTGATAAATATTCGGTTCGTTCGTGAAAATTCTCTGGATAGAAGTTGAATAAATTGTGAACTCAGAATCATATTGATTCATTTCTCTTGGGAAATCTGGACTTAAACGCCACTTTTGAATTGCATGGTGAATTTTCCAAGCGTATAGTTCCTTTTTGCGCAACAAAAAATCTTTTTCATCTCTTCTAATACTCAATAATTTCTCTAAATCAACCCCAGGTTTTCGTTCGAGTTTATGCACTATTTTCCGCATGGAACCAATAGCTCCAAGATCTTTAAAACCTGCCTTAGAAAGTAAAATCAACAATTGACCTTCAGTTTTAGAAATGACATTCAAATTTTTCAAATATTGTTTATCAATGAATTCATTCCTCAGTCCATTTTTGACAATTTCATTTTGCAAAACATGCGTTGATTTTAATCTATGGCGCGTCCAGAATAGCGCTGAATTTCTTAAGGTTATTTCTTTATTGCTCGCCAGATAATCCCACGAACTCGGATTAGCAATCCAAAAATTGATTTTTTCATAGTGATCATTTAATTCTTGAGTCAGCTGATCAACTTGCTGCAAATGGATTTGGTATGCTGAAATGCGTTGAAATTGATAATTATTGAATGCACCTATGATGACCAAGACACCGCAAAAAACACCAAATATTGACAAAAACAATTTCCTCATGAGCTATAAGTCCTGCCGCAAAGGTCTTCAATACAAATCAAGGTAGTTTTAACCAAATATCAATCATACATTAAGTTTTAAATTAATTTATTAACCTTATTCCCTATTTTTGAAACCAAATTACCATTCGATGTACAAAACAATTGATAGTTCAGACATTGCTTTTTTTAAAAATCTATTGGGAAATAGATGTTTTACAGAAGATGAAATTAGACTGGAATATGGTCATGATGAAACAGAAGACTTACAATTCTTTCCCGATTTAGTGGTCAAACCTAGTTCTGTGGAAGAAGTTTCCGCAATTCTAAAATACTGTTTTGAAAATACGATCGTGGTAACTCCTTCTGGCGCAAGAACTGGCTTAAGCGGAGGTGCATTACCCGTTGAAAAAGGCATCGCGCTTTCGATGGAAAAATTCAACAAAATCATCGAAATTGATGAGAAAAACCATCAAGTAACAACTGAACCTGGTGTTATTACGCAAGTTTTGCAAAATGCTGTGAAAGAGAAAGGTTTATTTTATCCTCCTGATCCAGCAAGTAAAGGAAGTTGTTTTATCGGTGGAAATGTTTCCGAAAATTCTGGTGGACCGAAAGCAGTCAAATACGGTGTGACGAAAGATTATGTTTTGAATCTGGAAGTCGTTTTGCCAAATGGTGAAATTATTTGGACTGGCGCCAATGTTTTGAAAAATGCAACAGGATATAATTTAACACAATTAATCGTTGGAAGCGAAGGAACTCTAGGTGTCATAACGAAAATTGTGATGCGATTAATTCCACATCCAACGACGGATTTGTTGATGCTCGTTCCATTTTTCGATGCTCAAAAAGCTTGTGAAGCCGTTGCTGCCATTTTTCAGGCAGGGATTACACCAAGCGGATTGGAATTCATGGAGCGCGACGCACTATTGTGGACTTTGCCTTATGAACCAGATACAATTATCGAGGTGAAAGACAATCATGCAGCACATTTGTTGATTGAAGTTGATGGTTTTGACGCAGATCAACTGATGCAAGATTGTGAGAAAATTTTAAGCGTATTGGAAAATTTCGAAACTGACGAGGTATTATTCGCCGACAGTCAAGCGCAAAAAGAACAACTTTGGAAATTGCGCAGAAAAGTAGGTGAAGCGGTTAAATCTCATTCTATTTATAAGGAAGAAGATACGGTTGTTCCGAGGTTTGAGCTTCCCAATTTGTTATCAGCAGTTAAACGAATTGGAAATCAATACGGTTTTAAATCGGTTTGCTATGGTCACGCAGGCGATGGAAACTTGCATATCAATATTATCAAAGGCGATTTATCAGATCATTTTTGGGACAATGAACTTTCAGGAGCAATCTCCGAACTTTTCAAGGAAGTAATCGCTATGGGCGGAACAATCTCTGGCGAGCACGGAATCGGACTCGTTCAAAAACAATACATGCCACTGGCGTTCAATGAAATTCAATTGAACTTGATGCGCAATATAAAATTGGTTTTTGATCCAAAATTGATTTTGAATCCAGGGAAGATTTTTTAAAAAAATATCATTACAAAGAAAAACCCCGAGACTTTCAATCTCGGGGTTTTTCATTTTATTTCGTTTCGAATCAAAGCTTCATAATCATAAAATCAGTTCTACGATTGACTGATCTGTTTGACTCATTTGTGTTTGGCACTTTTGGTTTTGTTTCCCCAAATCCTTGCGAAGTCATTCTTGTTCCTTGGATTCCTTGTTTTTCTAGGAACTTCTTCACTTCGTTGGCACGTTCTTTTGATAAATTCATATTTTGCGTATCGTCGCCAATATCATCCGTATATCCTTGAACCATAATGGTAATCGTTGGATTTTCTTTTAAGAATCTAGCAAATTGCTTCAAAATAAATTCTGATTTAGGAGTCAACGCATAAGAATTTGTAGCAAATAAAATGTCGTTGATAGTATAAGCAGCGCCTTCTTTCAATTCTCTAACAGCCAAATCATTTCCTTTGATAGTTGTTGTTTTTTTGATTTCTTCTTTGGTAATCAATTTAGAATCAAAAGCGTGACCTTCTTTTTTCACAGTTACCATGACGTCTTGAGCCACATTGGTTTTTACAACTGCAGCATATTTTCCATCATCGCCGTTCACTTTAACTGTTTCAACTTTGTCTGAATTTCCGTAGGCGATTTCAATGGTTGCATTTTTTACAGGTTCACCATTTTCATCTTTCAAACTTCCTTTCACAATCGCAACTGCCTGTGGACGTGCTTCTTTGTATAATTCAAAAGCGTAAATATTCCAGTTTCCTCCGTAGCGAGAAGAATAATAAGCTAAATTACCATCTGTTGAAACGAAAATTCCGATTTCATCTTCTGCAGTATTAATTGGGTAACCGATATTTTTTGGTTTCGACCATTTTCCATCTTCTTTTCTGATGTAAAAAATATCTAAACCTCCAACACCTTTTCTAGTTTCAGTGGATGAAGAAACGAAATACAAGGTTTCACTGTCTTGGTGCAAAAATGGGCTTTTGTCTTTTCCAGGTGTGTTGATTTCAGCAAAAGGTCTTCCTGCGCCCCATTTACCTTTTGAATCTCGCTCGGCAACCCAAATATCATTGTCTTGAGTGGCATCTGCGCCGCTTCTTAAAGTTGTATAATACAAAGTGTTTCCATCTGCGGAAAGTGTTGGTTGCGCATCCCATCCACGTGCAGAATTGATGCCTGGTCCCATATTTTCTAAAGGAGTCCATTTGAAATCATTTCCACCCTCTCCACTTCTTTCAAATCTGGTAATATATAAGTCGCAATTTCTGTATTTCTGCGCATCAACCATTTCGTCTTTACAAGCACATAAAATCATCTCTTTGTTGTCGACTGACATGGTTGCAGCGCCATAACTTGGATAGGTTCCATCGTTGAAAGGATTTTCAAAAGGTTTTCCACCGTCGAAATTTGGTCCTTCATTTTTAGTTCTTGCGGAATAAGTGAATTCTTCCACAATGTTTGAAATCACATCGCCAATATTTTTTCGATCAATTTTACGTGTGTAAAACATCAACTCATTGTCAGGTGAAATCATTGGAAAATATTCATCCCAACTTGGTGTACTCACATTAGCAACCATAATTGGATTAAATGGAACAGCTTTCGTCAATAATTCTTGTTCTCCTTCCAATTCTTTCAAAACACTTTGAACATCAGCCAATTTCTTAGAAAAATCTTCAGGATATCTTTCTTGATTGTCACTTTTAAAAGCTGCAAATTTCTTGAAATATTCAATTGCTTCAGTTTTATTTCCTTTAGAATATTGAATCACTCCGATATAATACGAGCAATTTGCATGGTAATCGGAGCAATAGGTTAATGCTTGTTTAAACATTTCATCCGCTTTCGCCATGCTCTTGTCGCCAACTGCAGGATTAGGATTTTGATCGTAAAATTTCATTCCTTGTTTGTAAGCAAACATTCCGTACTCATAATAAGCCATTGCATTGTCTGGAGCTGCTGCTATCGCTTCATTGAAATTAACAACCGCAGTTTTAGCGTCAGCAGTATTTTTGGCTGTTTCAATCAATTTCAAAACCTTTTTGGCTGGTGGCAAACAAGATTCATCTTCCACTTGTGCAAAAAGTGGGGTCATTGTTAATGTAATTAATACGAATGAAAAGTAATTTTTTATCATGATCAGTTTTTTATTCCTTGTAATTGGGCAGATTTATTCAAAAGTCGTACCCAAATATTTCATAGCGTTAAATTACTGCTTTTGTTACAGCGGCATTTTGAGAAAATCTTTTAATTTTCAACATCAAAACCTTTAAAAATAAATTGAAAAATATTTTGGAAAAAATAGTGCTTAATTAATTTCCCTATATTCGCGACATGGACGAAATCTTTATGCAAAGATGTATTGATTTGGCATTATTGGGCGGTGTGGAAGTAGCACCAAATCCAATGGTGGGTGCAGTTATTGTATGCGATGGGAAAATAATCGGTGAAGGTTACCATCAAAAATATGGCGAAGCACACGCTGAAGTTAATGCAATCAATTCTGTGGAAGATCAATCATTGCTAGCTAATTCAACTATTTACGTCAGTTTAGAACCTTGTGCTCACACAGGAAAAACGCCTCCTTGTGCTGATTTATTAGTGCGTTCAAATTTCAAACGTGTTGTCATTGGTTGCCAAGATCCATTTCCTGATGTGACTGGAAAAGGAATCAAAAAAATCAAAAAAGCAAATATCGACGTCACAGTTGGTGTGTTGGAGTCACAATGTTTGAAACTCAACAAAAGATTTTTCACATTTCACCAAAAAGCACGACCTTATATCATTTTAAAATGGGCACAAACTTCTGATGGATTTGTCGATTCTGTAAGGAATGAAACAACTCGAAAAATCAATTGGATTTCAGCTCCAGAAACGCAATCGCTAGTCCATCAATGGCGCAGTGAAGAACAAGCGATTTTAGTTGGATGGAAAACAGTTGAATTTGACAATCCAAGCTTAACAGTTCGTGAAGTGACAGGACAAAATCCTTTGCGCGTGATTATTGACAGTCAATTACGCATGCCGAAAGAATCTAAAATTTACAGTGACAATGGTAAAACCTTGGTGTTAAATCGCATCAAAAGTGAAATTGTTGACAATGTTGAATTTGTCAAATTGACAAATTTAGACACTGAAAACATCCTTAAAGCATTGTATGAACGAAATATTCTTTCTGTCTTTGTAGAAGGTGGAAGTCGCACCATTCAGCATTTTTTGGTTGACAATGTTTGGGATGAAGCACGCGTAATCGTTGGTAAATCAACTTTCAAAGAAGGCATTAAAGCACCAAGAATCACAGCCATTCCAACCCATTCTTTCAGTTTTTCGACTGACAAAATTTACCAATATTATCGTTAATGATTCCATTGATTATCGGGATTTTATCCTCTGCATTTATATTTATCTTGTTCAGACTTTTCCCGAAATATGGGATTGATACTTTTCAAGCCATTGTTTTTAATTATTTCACTGCATTAACTTGTGGATTTTTGCTTTATGGCAAAGATTTCAAACAAGAAGCAATCGACAATCCTTCGTGGTTTCCTTTCGCAATTTTAAGTGGATTTTTGTTAATCGCTTTATTTCTCGCGATTGGAATCAGTTCACAAAAAAACGGCATGGCCATCACCTCTGTTTCTGTCAAAATGAGCATGGCGATGACGATGTGTCTGATGATTTTTGCCTACAATGAATCACTTTCACTCTTCAAAATCCTTGGAATTATTTTCGCCATTGTGGGCGTCTTAGCCATGTCTTGGCCAAGTAAAGTAGGAAATGAAACGAAAGAAAAAACGGTTTTATGGCTACTAATCGTTTTATTTCTTGGCAGTGGAATTTTAGATTTCTTACTGAATTACGTGCAAAATTATCACCAAAAATTCATTCCTTCCTCCCTATTTAGCGCCGTTTCTTTCGGAATCGCTGGACTTTTTGGTTTGTCGGTTTTGATTATCGATTTGATTCGCAAAAAACGCACTTTCGCATTTAAAAATATAGTAGCAGGAATTTGCTTGGGAATTCCGAATTACTTTTCGATTTATTTGTTGCTTCTCTCCTATTCAACGACCGGTTGGAATGATTCAACCGTTTTGGCGATTTGCAATGTTTCAGTGGTTTTGCTCGCAGCAATCATTGGTTTTTTGGGATTCAAAGAGAATTTCAATAAATTAAAAATCATTGGTTTAACTGCTTCAATCGCCGCTATTGTTTTACTTTATTTAGCATCTTTGAAATAAATGAAACCGCAAACACCTTACATTCCTTCGTTTTTAGAGGCCAAAGCCAAAATGGAAGCTTGGTGTGCGTATCAAGAGCGTTGTCAGTTTGAAGTTGAACAAAAACTAATTACTTGGAAATTCACCGAAACTGAACGAAGTCAAATCATTGCGGATTTAATTTCGAACAGATTCATCGACGAGGAGCGTTTTGCACGAGCATTTGTTTCTGGAAAATTTAGAATCAAAAATTGGGGTAGAAATAAAATCAAGCAGCATTTGAAGCAAAAGCGAATTTCAGATTATTCTATCAAAAAAGGAATGCAAGAAATTGATCCCGATGAATATTGGAATACGTTGAAAAGATTGGCTGAGCGCAAAATGAAAGAAAAAAAAGCCAAGGAAGAAAATTGGCAAATTCAAACCAGAACGCAACGATATTTGGCTTCGAAAGGCTATGAATTTGATTTGATTTTGGATGCAATGAAGGAAATTGAAAAATAAAATTCAGTTTCTTTAGAATAAATAATTGACTCCGTTCAAACAACTATTCGCTTAAAAATGCGTTAATATTTGTTATGTGAGATTTATCTCACTCAATCATATATTTGATTTTAATATTAATCCTTATTTTAGTACCCAAAACTAGAAAAGTGCCGAAAAGTGTTGTAATAATTCCCACTTACAATGAAAGTGAAAATGTAGAAAAGATGATTCATCAAGTGATGAACTATCCTGAGCAATTTCACATTTTGATTGTCGACGATGGTTCTCCTGATGGAACTGCTTCCATTGTTGAGCGACTTCAAGAAACTTACAAAGATCGATTACACATAGAAAAACGCGCTGGAAAACAAGGACTAGGAACCGCTTACATTCATGGTTTCAAATGGTCATTGAGAAACGGCTATGAATATGTTTTTGAGATGGATTGCGACTTTTCGCACAATCCTGACGATTTAGCCAGACTTTTGAACGCCATCGACGGTGGAAAAGGGCAATTGAGCATTGGATCAAGGTATTGTAAAGGTGGAAAAGTTTCGAATTGGCCATTTGATAGGATTCTCATGTCGTATTTCGCATCGATTTATGTGCGAATGATTTTGTGGATTGGCATCAAAGATACTACTGCAGGTTTTATTTGCTACCATAGAAGCGTCCTTGAAAAAGTGCAACTAGACAACATTCCTTTTAAAGGCTACGCTTTTCAAATTTGTATGAAATATGCTGCAAAAAAACATGGATTCAAGATCATCGAAGTGCCAATCACTTTTGTAGATAGACTTTATGGAGAATCCAAAATGAGCTCTGGGATTTTCAAAGAAGCTTTTTTTGGTGTTTGGTTGATGTTGCGTATGAAGTTATAAGAATCAAATCTATCTAAATCAATAATTTATGAAATCAAAATTACTGAAAGGTGCCAAAGTTTTCAACGAAGGGAAATCATTTTTCGCAGATGTTTTGATTGAAAACGAAAGAATTGCACGCATCGATTCAAATATTGCTGCTTCTGAAAACATGGAAGTAATTGATTTAGAAGGAAAATGGTTGTTACCAGGTTGCATCGACGACCAAGTGCATTTCCGCGAACCAGGCTTGACACACAAAGGAAATATCCAATCTGAATCGCGTGCGGCTGTTGCTGGTGGAATCACTTCTTTCATGGAAATGCCAAACACCGTCCCTAATGCATTGACTCAGAAATTATTACAAGATAAATACGATATCGCAAGCCAAAATTCTCCTGCAAATTATTCATTTTTCATGGGCGCTTCCAACGATAATTTGGAAGAAGTATTGAGAACAGATGGTAAAAATGTTTGCGGTGTGAAAATTTTCATGGGTTCTTCTACTGGAAATATGTTAGTCGATCGCTCTGAAACTTTAGAAAGATTATTTTCTCAAGTTCCTTTATTGATTGCAACACATTGTGAAGATGAAGCGACAATTAGAAGAAACACTGAAATTTACAGGGAGAAATACGGAGAAAATGTTCCAATGCAAATGCATCCTTTGATTCGCTCAGCGGAAGCTTGCTACATTTCCTCGTCTTTTGCGTCAAATTTGGCAAAAAAATACAACACACGTTTACATATTTTGCATATTTCAACAGGAATTGAAGTTGATTTATTCGACAATTCAATCCCATTGGAGCAAAAAAGAATCACTTCAGAAGCTTGCGTGCACCATTTGTGGTTCAACGATCAAGACTACAAAACCAAAGGCGCTTTGATCAAATGGAATCCTGCAGTGAAAACTGAAGAAGACCGCTTGGCGATATGGCAAGGTTTATTAAACAATAAAATTGATATTGTTGCAACTGACCATGCTCCACACACAATTGATGAAAAAAACGGAACTTATTTCAACGCTCCATCTGGTGGCCCATTGGTTCAACACGCTTTGTTGGCGATGCTCGAAAAAGCCAAAGATGGTATAATCTCAGTTGAAAAAGTGGTAGAAAAAATGGCTCATGCACCAGCGATTTGCTTTCAATTGGAAGAACGCGGTTTCATTAGAGAAGGTTATTACGCAGATTTAGTAGTTGTCGACCCAAATGAAAATATAACGGTTTCAAAATCAAATATCCTATATCACTGCGGTTGGTCGCCATTTGAAGGGACGAATTTTTCACATAAAATCGCAGGTACTTTTGTCAATGGAAATTTGGTCTATGATGGCGAAAAAGTAAGAACCGATCTTTTTGGAAAAAG
This sequence comes from Flavobacteriia bacterium, assembly GCA_947450325.1. Lineage (GTDB taxonomy): Bacteria > Bacteroidota > Bacteroidia > Flavobacteriales_D > Crocinitomicaceae > JAQVCM01. Next base: position 3,632 of record CANFUT010000026.1, on the reverse strand, counting down.
ACTAACATTCAATAAATGAAAATTATAGCATTCATTTCATTGATTTTATTTTTTGCTTCATGTAAAACTGAAGTAAAACGGTTTGACGAGCCAGAAAATTTAATTCCCAGAGATTCGATGGTTTTGGTGATCGAAGAATTGACAGTTTTGGAATCATACATCACCACAAAATATCCGTTGTTGCATGTCAACGAAAAAGTCATGCGCAAATCTGGCGACGCCATTTTGAAAAAATACCACATCAGCTTCAAAAGATTTGATGAATCTGTCAGCTATTACGGTTCACGCCAAGACGAAATGCAATCGATTTACACTGAAGTGCAGGATTCGTTGAATTGGAAATTGAATCACCTGCAGTGAAGACCCGCTTCGCTATTAGACATTAGATATTAGACATTAGACTGAAGACTTTAGATCTATTGTTACGCAAATTTAAAAGTCTTTTATCTTCGGTCTATCGTCTTGAGTCTCCACAAAACTATATCTTCCTCCCTGGATTATTCTTCACGAAAGAAGCCCAGGAATTTCCTCCGGCTTTGTTGTGCTCTCCGATTCCTTTGGAGAAATGGTGACAAACTGCAACTCCTAATCCATCGGTAGCATCGAGGTATTTGGGCATTTCCTCAAAATTCAGCAAAGATTGAAGCATTGCGGCGACTTGTTCCTTGGAAGAATTTCCGTTTCCTGTGATGGCTTGCTTGATTCTTCGCGGTGTGTATTCTTCAAAAGGCACATTGTTTTTCAAAGCAGCTGCGATGGCAACACCTTGAGCGCGGCCTAATTTCATCATCGATTGCACATTTTTCCCGAAGAACGGCGCTTCAATCGCCATTTCGTCAGGTTTGTACTCGCCTATCAATCCGTCTAAACGATCAAAAATGCGTTTCAACTTATCAGGATGACCAGCGATTTTGGATAATTGAATGATTCCAAAGTTCAATAAAACCAATTTTTTGCCTTGAATATGAATTATTCCATATCCCATGACAGAAGTTCCGGGGTCAATTCCAAGAATTATTTTATCTTCAACCATTATTTCATTCTTCAAGTGTTCAAAACTAAGAAAAATATACGAATTTTTACATTTTTGCTTAAAATCTTATTATTTTTTGCATTAATTTGGTTATTTTCTAATCAAATCAAACGAATTGATTGGTCAAAATGGAATGAAATTTCGATTGAAAATCCGCTGGAATTCGCACTTGTCGTTGTACTTGTTTTCCTCAATTGGGGAATCGAATTTCTGAAATGGAATGTGGTTTTGGATTTTACTGCGACCAATACCAATCGAGAAATCAAATTAAAAGCATTTCTGGCTGGAATCATAACAGGATTGTTGACGCCGAACATGGTTGGCAACTTTTTAGGGCGAATGTTTTATTTTCAACGCAGAGAACGACCTTCGATTATTTTGCTGACACTTTTTTCAAATGCAGCACAATTTCTGGCAAGTATACTTTTTGGAATACTGGGAATCATTTGGTTAGGAATCCCTAGTAAAGATTTCAGTTGGTCTGAAGATTCATTTTTATTGGCATCAATTATTGGATTTTCGATTTTGACTTTGCTTTATTTCAAATTTGAAAAAGTACCATTTCAGTTTATAAAAGAGAACAAACACATCAAACGAATCGCACCTTTGATGCAAAAAAATAGCTTTTTCAGATTGAAACTGTTAATTTTGAGCTGTTTTAGACACTTCGTCTTTGCGCTACAATATTGGTTGTTGCTAGATGCATTTGGAATTGAAATACAAATAAATTGGTTGGGTTGGATTTGGCAAATTTTCTTTTGGGCAACATTGATTCCATCGCTTTGGTTCGGAAAATTAATTATTCGCGAATCGATGGCACTGTGGATTTTAGCGCCATTAACCTCAAATCCGGCATTGATTTTATTTGCATCAGTCGCACTTTGGGTCATCAATCAAGCTGTTCCAGCAGCAGTTGGAATTCCATTTTTAAAAACGAATAATTCGAAAAGACTATGATTTGGTTATACATGATCATTTTTAGTGCATTTTCAATTTTCTGCCTTTTCGGTTTTTGGATTCGCTGGCAATGGAACAAAAATTACCAAGAAAAGCGCAAGTTTTTTAAAATCGAGGACATTTCAGTCGTTATTCCATTTAGAAATGAAGTGACTAACTTGCCGAACTTGATTCAATCTCTCAATAAATTGGTCGTTTTTCCGAGAGAAATTATTTTTGTCAACGATCATTCTGAGGACGATTTCAAACCATGTTTCAACGAATTGAATGTTCCGTTTAAAACTTCCCTGATCAATTTAGCGCCAGGTGATGAAGGCAAGAAAACCGCATTAAGAGCTGGGATTTCAGATGCCATGGGCGAATTCATTTTGACTTGGGATGCTGATATTGTGGTCAATCCAAATTTCTTTCGACAATTGGCGAAAACTCCACTTTCAGATTTATTGATTTTGCCCGTTTCGATGCCCGGAAAAAATTTGAAACAATTCTTTTTTGAAATGGATTTCCAATATTTAAATGCTTTGAATACCGCAATTTCTGGCCATACAAAACCTATCGCTGCCAATGGTGCCAATTTGCTGTTCAACAAGGAGATTTTTGAAGAAATTGATTCTTTCGACGACCATGCAGATGTCGCTAGTGGCGATGATTCCTTTTTATTGCTCGATTTCAAAAATCATAAAAAATCGATTGAATTGGCTTTGAATCCTGATTTACAAGTAAAAACGCCCATTCCAACAACCTGGGAAGGAATCATTAATCAGCGTTTGAGATGGATTGGAAAATCCAAAAAAGTGGGAGATCGATTTGCCAATTATTTAGCGATTTTTGGATTGATTTACCACCTTGGATTTTGGTTGATGTTTTTAACAGATGCCACATGGAATCAATTAACGATTCTATTTTATTGGAAAATTTTACTCGATGGCTTGTTGATTTTTCCCTATTTACGCATTTTAAAACGCGCTTGGTTGGGATTATTTATTCCAATATTCTCCATGATTTATCCCATTTACATGTTGATGATTTTGGTGATGACTTTATTTTATGAACCTGAATGGAAAGGAAGAAGTATTTAAAATTAGAATAAGATGATCCAAAAAATCCCCTATAAATTTGCGCTATCTTTTTTGTTGACCTTGCTTTCAACCGTTTTTATTTTTCACTTTTTAGTGATGTTGAAAATCATTCCTTACACGATTGTTTGGGCTGGGAAAATAGAGAATGACACTCAAATGTATCAGTTTGAAAGTGTATCAGTTTTGATAAATGTCATTTTGTTTTCTGCCATTTTAATCAAATGTAAAATCGTTCGATGGCACGTCAATCCAAAAATCATTCAAGTAATTCTATACATTTTTGTAGTGATTTTCGCACTGAATACCATTGGAAACCTTTTTGCAAAAATGACTTTAGAAACTTATATTTTTACGCCATTAACTTTCATTTCTGCATTTCTTTGTTTGAGAATTGCACTTGAAAAATCAAAATAGTAACGGATCATGTCAAAATTCTGTGGACTTCACAGAAAATCAAGCATAAATTTGGGTTAATCTAAATAAAAAGAATCCAACATTTCTGACTCCTCTAAATTGAGCTCTGAAAGCTTTTATTTTTGCATTAAATGATTCCGCCGAAGCGT